>DQTH01000305.1 GCA_015662865.1 Desulfocapsa sulfexigens | reverse complement strand
GGCTTTTCACGTTAATATGTCATTATTTTAATTGGTTGGCTATGTTTTCTATTGTGTTTTGGTCAACCCCGAAACTTGAGTTATGATGTTAAAATGTCAACTGCTAATGCAGGTTGTCGTATCAATTTAAATCGTAATTTCACTTAGAAGCCGCGTAAATCTCTTCTGAACCTGAAGGTTTTTGCTAATCTGTTTGATACAGAAACAGAAGAGAGGAATGAGAAGCGTCTTCTGAAGGGTAAAGGATTATTGAAGGCTTGAAAAGTAGAGCGATAGATACTTAAAGAGAACCGGGACGATACTGCAATGCAATGACAGGGTTTGGGCCACTACCCAAAGTATAACTGGCAAAAAAAGAAAGTGCTCTGTTGGGCAGGCAGTCCGGTCTTCCGTTTATTTTAAAAGAACGCTCAGCGTGATGATTGTGATATCCGGAAACGTAACTAGATGGACCAATTAAAAGCGTTTTTCAAAATAGGGTTTCAGCACGTCAGGGATTGTTACACTGCCGTCTTCCTGCTGATAGCTCTCCAGTATGGCAAGCAGTGTCCTGCCCACAGCCAGTCCTGACCCGTTGAGTGTGTGAACCAGTTTACTCTTTTTCTGACCGTTCGGGCGATAGCGAATGCCGCCTCGTCTAGCCTGAAAATCGAGAAAATTTGAGCAGGATGATATTTCACGGTAAGTCCCCTGGCCAGGCAACCAGACTTCAATGTCATACGTTTTACTTGAAGAAAAACCAAGATCGCCGCTGCAAAGCGTAACCACTCTGTAATGCAGTCCGAGTAACTGTAAAACTTCTTCAGCATCTGCAAGCAGTTCTTCAAGTTCCTGGGCTGAGGTTTCAGGAGTTGTGAATTTGACCAGTTCAACTTTGTCAAACTGATGCTGCCTGATGAGGCCTTTTGTATCCCTTCCGTAAGATCCTGCTTCGGAGCGGAAACAGGGCGTATAGGCCGTGTATTTTACAGGCAGATCATTTTCATCAAGGGTTTCATCCCTGAAAATATTGGTAACAGGTACTTCTGCCGTGGGAATGAGGTAAAGATCCCAGTCTTTTATGGCAAAAAGATCCTCGGCAAATTTTGGCAGCTGTCCGGTGGCCGTCATGGATGCACTGTTAACAAGAAAGGGAGGCAGAACTTCTTCATAACCATGTTTCTGGGTGTGCAGATCAAGCATGAAATTGGTGAGGACTCGTTCAAGTTTTGATGCAAAACCTTTTAGAAGAGCAAAGCGGGCGCCTGAAAGTTTGGCAGCACGTTCAAAATCAAGAATGTCCAGATCTTCACCAATTTCCCAGTGTGGCTTGGGTTGAAAGGAAAATTCAGGTTTCTCTCCCCATAATTTGAACTCCACATTATCAGCATCATCCTGACCTTTCGGCACATCATCACTACAGATATTGGGAATGGAAAGAACAATGTCCTGTAATTGGTCCTGGATTTTACCAAGTTCTTTGTCCAGGCTTTTTATCTGGTCGGAAGTTTTGCGCATCTCTGGAATGAGAGTGTCGGCTTCTTTTTTATCTTCATCATTGCCTTTTTTCAGCATGGCAATTTCTTTGGATGCCACATTGCGTTTGTTTTTCAGGCTTTCAACTTCCTTAAGCAGTTCGAGACGTTTTTTATCAACATTGGCAAATTCATCCACTTTATCTGTGGGGATACCCCTGTGGGCAGTTTTTTCTCGGACAAGATCCAGATTTTCTCTAATAAAGCGAAGTTCAAGCATGATGGGCAGGTCCTGGTTATGATGATTGTTTTAGAGCCCACTTGAGCCCGAATAAAATATCTATTTGCTCAAGACAGTCTAAAGTTGATTATTATCCTGGGTTTCTATCATGGCTGAAAGCCTAAATCAACCTCTATCAAATTGCTTTTCGAAAAGGCATCTGCTATCTTGATAAATGGTTTTATACACCTAAGGGAATAAATATGATTCTTTTGAAATTATCTAAATTGAGCTTGGAGCATATCCATCGAAGCACTAGATCGACATAACACCCTGATCATTTTTCTTACTGAGCTCAGAAAGTCAATCCGGGCTCTTGCTATCAGCGTGATTGTTGCCACTGCAGGAATATTTTTTCTTTCTCCTGAACTGCTGCGTCTTGTTCAGAACCACCTGGCAGACAAGCTCTATTTTTTTTCAGTAGCCGGGCCATTCCTGGCCCATGTCAAACTGGCTCTGTTTGCTTCGCTTTATCTGCTCATGCCATGGATTATGGCTGTGCTCTGGCGAGCCATGGGAAAGCCCTTTGGGGTGGAAGGAAAGCAGCTTTTTTCTTTTGTGATTTTTACCTGCCTACTCTTCTATGCCGGTACTCTTTTCTGTTATTTTGTTACCCTGCCTTTTGGCATTAAATTCCTTCTCGGTTTTGGCTCGGAAAATTTAAAGCCGGTCATCTCCATCGGTCGGTTTGTTAATTTCACAACTATTTTTATCCTGGCATTCGGGGTTATCTTTGAGCTGCCCATGTTTATGGTCTTTATGGCCAAAGTTGGGGTATTAACAAGAAAATTTTATGAAAAAAACAGGCGTTATGCGGTTTTGCTGATTGCAATTCTTGCTGCCCTGCTGACTCCGACACCAGATGTTGTCAACATGCTGCTCATGGGTGGGCCGCTCTATCTTCTGTATGAGGCGGGCATAATAATTCTTCGTGTCATGCGTGTTGAGTAGGTGTTTTTCTGTCAAAATTCATAAAGTTTGTATCCATGCTTTTTAAGAAGTGCGGCAGTCACTCCAATTGTACCTGATACAGCACAGGAAGGACTTCTGGCTTTCAGGCAAATTCCTTTGATTTCATTGCTTTTAGCAATTTGCAGTACCTGCTGTGCACCTCTTACAAATGGAGCTGTGACATCTTCACCATCTTTTGTACAGACGCTTGCTGTCCCCTGGAGAACATCAAACCCGTCACCGTCTTTGATGTCAGCGGCCGGACGCGGTGTTGGCATACCGCCTAATTGCTCAGGGCAGACAGGTATCCGGATGCATCCTTTTAGAAAATTTTTGGATTCTGCATCAGGTTTTATGGTACCATCGTAACGGGTACAGAGCCCCATAAGACAGGCACTGACCAAATATACTGATTTTTTTGTTGAATCGTTCATGGCTTTTTGTATGAATGAGTCAGTGTCTGTCCAGAAATGAGATTTTTTCTTCTAAATCGAGGCGAGAATAAATTTTACCGCAGGTATATGTGGATATTCCGAGGATAAAATTTTTTATGCAACGAAGAGTTAGGAGAAAAAGGCCATTTATGGACAGGCACGAGTTAACACTTCCCATAATGAATCTGTACCATGAAACGAAAACGTAAAACAGCTCTATCAGCCACCCAGCAAAAGAAGTTGCTCCGAATTACGGTCGGTATCATTGTCGTGACAGTGTTGTGGGTTGTGTTTGCCCCTGGCCGCGGTATCTTTTTTCTCCGCCAGCAGAAAAAACATCTGGCAGAACTAAAAGTTGAACAGAAAAGATTGAGTCTTGAAAACAATCAAATGGAGCAGGATATTAAGCAATTACAAAGTAGTAAAGAATACCTTGAGCAGGTGGCCAGAGAGGAGCATGGAATGGTGAAGGATAATGAGATAGTTTTTGATTTTGCAAAGGAAAGGAAGAAAAAAGAATAAAGGATAACGGGGACTATATAAGATAGTCCCCGGGGTGTTAGAAAGCCACACGGGCTTTAAATGCTTTTATGCTCAGGAAAACCCGGATTTTGAGGAACAACCGGAAAGGGCGCCTGCAGGAATCGGGGTTCCTTTGGCAGGTTGGCTGCTGGTAGCGGAAATCATTTTTTTTATGTTTGGACTGTTACAATGCTTGCAGGTGAGGTCATCTAGTGCAGAGGCTATCATCACAAGGCTTTCAAAATTTTTGCCACAATCCTCACAATGGAATTCATAAATCGGCATCTGTTTACTCCTGTAAAAAAAGAAAAAGGAAAATATAAAAACGGGAATCAATTTAAGTAAGGTACTATATAGGATTTATCTTTTGTTGGCTCTTGTCAAGAGCTGACAGGAAAATGAAAACACTGGAAGGCGGATGGAAAGAGAAGAACAGATTATTCAGTTACTGCATGATATTCAGGGAGTGCTTGCGTATCATCAGGTGAATTCTATTGACAATTTTCCTGCCAGTGGTGACCTGAACTCTTTTCTGAATACCACTGCTCTACAAAAAGCTGTTGTTAAACCTGAAGCTTCTGTTAAACCCCGACAAAAAATCTTATCAAAACCCCGACAGGAATCCGGAAAGAGTAATCAAGCAGCACTCGCAGAAATCACTGACGACGTGATGCGGTGTGAAAGTTGTTCTCTTTCTAAACAACAGACATCTGTCAGCGCCGGTAACGGCGGTGGGAGTAATATTCGTCTTTTTATTGTTGGTCACTGGTCGTCTGTTTCAGAACAGTCGACTGTACAGGCCGTTTTTGGATATGAAGAAGACAGGATGCTGGAGCGGATGCTGGCAGCCATCCATCTTTCGATGGAAGAGGTTTTTGTGACGAATCTCATCAAGTGTGGTGTGGGGCCGGACGTGCAGCCCCAGGCTGAGCATATTGAGATCTGTTTATCTTACCTGCAGCGTCAGATTGCTGCAGCAGCACCGGAATTGATCTGTACCATGGGCATGCTGGCCACCAGAGCTCTGCTTAAACACTCTCAGCCACTTTCCAGGCTCCGTGGACGCTTTTATGCCTATCCGGGTCCTGACGGGAAGGACATACCACTGCTGCCAACTTATCATCCCGGTTATCTTCTGCAAAATCCTGAGATGAAGCGGGCCACCTGGTCAGATTTACAGGCTTTGGAAAAACGTCTTAAGCAGTAATTCTATTCTGATTACCTACAAAACTCAGCCATTTTGTTTGTCATTCCCGCGGAGGCGGGAGGTAAGCGTAGACTCCGATC
>DQTH01000170.1 GCA_015662865.1 Desulfocapsa sulfexigens | reverse complement strand
TGCTGGGTGAGCTGATGAACCACTTCATAGGTCAGGGTACCGGAGCGTGAAACCACACCAACCGGGCCGCCGGGCTTATGGATAGGTCCAGGCATGATACCGATTTTACAAGCGCCTGGAGTAATGATACCCGGACAGTTGGGGCCGATGAGGCGTGTTCGGCGGCCAGCCATTCCGTTTTTGACCCGCAGCATATCCATGACCGGAATACCTTCTGTGATACAGACCACAAGCTCAATCTCAGCGTCCACTGCTTCAAGTATGGCCTCAGCCGCAAAAGGAGGTGGAACTACTATCATTGAGGCGTCAGCGCCGGTTTTTCGGGCAGCCTCGGCAACACTGTTAAAAACCGGGACACCATTAACTTCCTGGCCTCCCTTTCCGGGTGTTACTCCACCAACAATCTTTGTTCCATAATCAAGGCATTGACCGGTATGAAACTGACCTTCTTTACCGGTGATTCCCTGTACCAGAACTTTTGTTTCGTTGTTAACAAATATGGCCATCAGTTATTCCTTTAATTCCAGTTCAGTGGGGTTGGTAAGCTGCAGAGGATCATTAATGATCATTTCCACAGATGGTGGTACGGATTTGTCCTGTTTTGGCTGAACTGCAGGGGTATCATGTAAATTTTTCAGATATTCCACAGCATCACCGCAGAAATCTGTGATGATGCCATCTATTCCTGCAGTGAAATAGAAAAATCCCAGTTCCTCTTCAAAACTTCGGACAAAAGGGACTCTTGCTGTGTCATCTTTCTGCACCGGATAGGTGAAAAGCATTAAGCCCAGTTGATGACTGTTTTCAACAAAGCTCTCAAGCAGTAGCTTGCCGTGTGAATCCGCAAGCATGAATTTGGGCAGGGCGATTGCTGCCACTGTGCCTGCCATGGAACGAAGTCCTGAATTGCTGAACATCCAGTCATAGTTGTAGCTGTGCCATTGGCCCCATTCTTCCACCATGTTTTCCTGCCCTTCGTTGGATTCAATGAGTTGCACAAGTTTGATACTCATATGCATTTCAGGAAGTAGTTTTTTTCCAATACGCCTGAGCTCCAATGGGTCATAAGAAAGAAGAAAAACATTATCATCGTTTGTGGTGTAGTTATATCTTTGCAGGATACCAAGTACCGGTTTGCTGATATCTTTTCCTTCCCTGCGGTGAAACCATGGCCGTTTGATTTCAATGGCAATGCCTATGGTTTTCTTCCGACCAATGCTGCTGTCCAGAGCTTTTAACAGGCCAAGTGATTCTTCCAGAGTGGGGATGGTCAGGCGGGGCTGCAGTTCAGCAGGAAATCGTCCTGCAGGATCCACAAGAGTCAGCTGGCGTATTTCATCCAGTGTGAAATCAATGGCGTAATATTGTCCGTCTTCTCTTGCCCTGTCCGGGAAGATTTCGCTTACATTACTTGCCTGGGCAATGTCTGTTGAACCCAAAACAATGATTTCATTATCCGCTGTCATCACCACATCAAGCTTGATGATGTCAGCATTCATGGCTGCGGCTACTGCAAGGGATGGCAGGTTGTGTTCCATGATATAGCCGGAAGCACCACCTTGGGCAATGACCAGTTTTGCTGCTGCAGAGTTCGGACTGCAGATAAAGGCCAGCAGAACAAGAAGAGTATTGCAATGAAGAAAAAAGTGAAAAAAAGATCTCATGATAAACTAAGCCGGTTCTGATGGAGATTATATGGCTGCCAAAAGTTCTGCTGCGTGACTAAGGTCTGTTGCGCTGGTGAGCCTTAATCCGGAATCAGCAAGAATTTTTCGGCCTTCCTCAACATTGGTTCCCTCCATCCGCACGACCACGGGCAGGGAAAGGCCAATCTTGCGGGCCGCTGCCACTACACCTTCAGCCAGAATGTCACAGCGGAGGATACCGCCAAAGATATTAATAAAAATACCTCGAACATTGGGGTCGCTGACAATAATACGAAATCCGTTTTCAACCATCTCCGCGCTGGCTCCGCCTCCCACATCCAGAAAGTTCGCGGGTTCAACGCCAGCCTGCTTTATGAGATCCATGGTGGCCATGGCCAGTCCGGCACCATTGACCATGCTCCCGATGGTGCCGTCAAGGCGAATATAGTTCAGACCATGACTGGCTGCTGCAGCTTCCAGTTCATCCTCTTCGCTTGAGTCGTGCATGGCCAGAATGTCCGGGTGACGGAAAAGGCTGCTGGAGTCAATATCCATTTTGGCATCAAGAGCAACGATTTCATTTTCTCCGGTGACGACCAAGGGGTTGATCTCCACAAGGGAACAGTCATAATTCATGAAAAGCCCAAACAGCTTTCTGACAAGTACTGCAAAAGCTTTGGCTGCGGTAGCTTCCAGCCCAAGGCCGAAGATCAGCTCCCGCACCTGATAGCCCTGCAACCCTAGAAGTGGATTAACATGGACAGTAATGATACGCTCAGGGGTCTTTTCGGCCACTGTTTCAATATCCATCCCTCCATCACGACTGCCAATGATCACAATGTCAGCATGATCCCGGTCAACGAGCATGGAAAGATAGAGCTCTTTGTCAATGTCCACACCCTGTTCCAAAAGAATGGTTTTTACTTCTATTCCTTTTTCACCGGTTTGCTTCGTTACCAGCTGCATACCAAGGATTTTCTCAGCAGCGGCCTGTGCTTCCCCGGCAGTTTTGGCAAGGACCACTCCACCGCCTTTTCCGCGACCGCCTGCCAGAATTTGGGCTTTAACAGCGATCGGCAGTTGCATCTCTGCAATGAGTGCAGAGGCTTCTGCCAGGGTTGTGCAGATTTTTCCTGCAGGAATCGGGATTCCTGCTTTGCTGAACAGTTCTTTTGCCTGGTATTCGTGAATTTTCATCTCAGTTTTTTGAAGAAATTATTTTTGGGTTCTAAAGTTTCTGATGAATTTGTCTTTATGCAATTAACACCCCACAGGAGGGTATAAGTACCTTATATAGAATATTTTCTCTGAAAAAACAGGTGGCGTAGACTCCGGAAAAATATTCTGTAAGGTACTAAAGCCCTAAAGACAAACTTGTCAGCTCTTTGGATACCCCATTTGCAGTAAAGTGCCACTTATTTCTTCTAGGCTGGTCGGGTCATCAATGGTTGATGGCATTCTGTACTTTTTGCCATTGGCTATGGAGCGCATTGTGCCACGAAGAATCTTTCCGGAACGCGTTTTGGGCAGGCGCTCAACCGGAGAAGTTTCACGCAGGCAGGCTATGGGACCGATCTCTTCCCGAACCATCTGTACCAGTTCCTTTTTGATTTCTTCTGTGTCCCGGTCAACTCCGGCCTTCAGCACAAAAAGTCCCAGAGGCAGTTGGCCTTTCAGCTGGTCGTCCGTACCGATAACAGCACACTCCGCAACATCAGGATGGGTTGCAAGTACCTCTTCCATGGCTCCTGTGGAAAGCCTGTGTCCCGCGATATTAATGACATCATCCATTCGTCCCATGACAAATACATAACCGTCCTCATCAATAAACCCTCCGTCACTGGTTTCATAAAAACCTTTAAAAGTCGACATGTAGGAGGAAATAAAACGGTCTTCATTACGCCAGAGAGTGGCCAGTGTCCCTGGAGGAAGAGGAAGCTTGATAACTATATTTCCCTCTTCACCGGCGGGGAGCTCTTTTCCTTCATCATCAACAACCCGTACATCGTATCCGGGAACCGGAAGGGTAGGTGAGCCTGCTTTCACTTCCATCTCTTCGATGCCCCGGCAGTTTGCAACAATTGCCCAGCCTGTCTCTGTCTGCCACCAGTGGTCAATGATGGGCACATTCAGAAGATCAGAGGCCCAGTGATAGGTGTCCGGATCAAGTCGTTCACCAGCAAGGAAAAGCGCTTCAAAAGAAGACATGTCATACTGTTTTATCAATTTACCATTGGGGTCCATCTTTTTTATGGCACGGAATGCTGTGGGAGCGGTGAACAGTACTTTGACCTTGTGTTCTGAAATCACCCGCCAGAATGCACCTGCATCAGGTGTACCGATGGGTTTTCCTTCGTAAATAATGGTGGTGGCGCCTTTTAACAAGGGGCCGTAAATAATGTACGAGTGACCAACAACCCAGCCCACGTCAGACGCTGACCAGAAGACATCTCCGGCTTCAATATTATAGATGTTTTTCATGGACCAGTGGATGGCCACGGCATGACCGCCATTATCCCGCATAACGCCTTTGGGCATTCCGGTTGTGCCAGAGGTGTAGAGGATATAGAGCGGATCAGTCGCGGCCACTGGTACACAGTCAGCCGGCTTACTTGCTGCAACGAGTTCCTGCCAGTCCAGATCTCTACCTTCCTGCATGTCTGCTGTCACCACATCCCGTTGAAAAATGATACATTTTTCAGGCTGATGGTCAGATTGCTCAATGGCTTTGTCAACAAGAGGTTTGTAGGCGATAATCTTTTTGCCCTCCACTGCACCTGATGCGGTGACGAGTACTTTGGGGCGGGCATGATCGATGCGGATGGCAAGCTCGCTTGCGGCAAATCCGCCAAAAACCACAGAATGTATTGCGCCAAGTCTTGCGCAGGCGAGCATGGCAACGGCAGCTTCCGGAATCATGGGCATGTAAATAATTACAGTGTCGCCTTTTTCCACACCCTGGCTTTTCAGAGCACCCGCAAATTTGGCAACTGAATCCTGTAATTCGCTGTATGAAATTTTGCGGATGGTATCAGTTACAGGAGAATCATAAATGATGGCAGTCTGTTCACCACGGCCTGCCTCCACATGACGATCAACAGCATTGTAACAGGTATTAAGTTCGGCCCCTGTGAACCAGCGATAAAAGGGAGGGCTGGAAGCATCAAGAACTTTGTCCCATTTTTTGATCCAGTCTATGCCGTCTGCTGCATTGGCCCAGAATTCTTCAGGTTTCTCAATACTCTGTCGAAATAATGTGTTAAATTGTCCCATGATTTTCCTCGATTAAATTTAAAGGCGTATTCATTCAGTAATTCTTTCAGGCGTTACGATTCCACACCAGATCATTTCAAACATCACATCTGTCTGGGCGGCCAGGCTCTCCTTTTGCCCTCTCTGCACCCACATGATAAAACTGCGCTGTACAAAACCCAGCATAAAATCCAGAAGGATCCGGGTGTCTACATCGTTATTCAGCATCCCCTCTTCCTGGCCCTGCCGCAGGACATCCATTAAAAGGTTGAACATTCTCCTCTGTTCAAAACTCTCATCCGTCATCCAGGTTTTCATGGGAAGGGTCATGAAGATGATTTTTGCAAATTCACTATGTCTTTCGTAGTATTCCAGTTGTAGCCAGAAAATTTTGCGGAGTTTTTCCTTAAGGTCTGCCATGCCCTGGAGGTGGTCGATGATTCTGTCGGTAAGAGTCCCCATCCAGATATCGACAAAGGCAAAAACCAGGCGTTCCTTGTTACCGTAGTGTTTATAAATCGTGGCAAAACTGACACCAGCTTTTCTGGCAATATCTCTTATGCCCACCGCATGAAAATCAGATTCGGAAAACACTTCTAAAATCGTATTTCCCAGGCGCTCGTGAAAGTCCATCTGTTTTACCTGATCTGAAACATACTGACTGCTGGTGTTTTCCATATTTACTGTTAGACCCTGCATGCCTGTTCAATCGGAAGATAGTTAGTGGCCTGTCCATAAATGGCCTTTTTCTCCTAATCTTCATTGCATGATAAATTTTATTCTTGGAATATCAAATGCATGTACCAAGGACATTACCTGCGGGGTACCTGTGGTAAAATTTATCCTCTGCCTTGGTTTAGGAGAAAAGATCTCATTTCTGGGTAGGCACTAGATAATTGTCTGTTCTGTGCTGAAGTGAAATATTGGTTCACTTGTTACTGTGTGTATTTCTGCGTAGTTTCATTGTAAAAAGAAAATATTTGTTAAATAAATTACTTACAGTAACATTATTACACCATATTTATAGTGCGCCCTGTTGCAATGTCAAGAAGAAATGCCTGTGCTGGAACTCTCCGTTATCGTATCTCCTTTATTAGCGGAATGTGATCATACCGTGAATGTGGAATGATCGGTTGAATAGAATCTGGACTGCCTGTGGAAAGTACAGGTTGGTATAGCTGTTCATCAGGAGAAGAGAAATAATGAGAATAGTCCTTGGGGTCATAGGGGTTTCTTTGATATGATATTATTTAATTGGGAGGGAAATAGACGATCCCGGACAGCGATTCTGTCCGGGCAGCTGATAATAGAGGCATATGTATCGCAATAAGAAACAGTCAATATTGCTCGTTGATGATGATCCGGTAAATCAGGAAACCATTAAAACGGTTTTGAAAGATCTTGATTTAGAGGTGGTCGTAGCTGAATCTGTCAGAGAAGTGTCTGATCTGGTGATTCAGTACGATTTTGCCCTGATTATTTTCTTTGTCGGACTTTCAAATTCCGATCCTTTTGAAACTGCCATTTCGCTGCATCAGAATGAAAAAACCTGGTATGTACCTGTAATGTTCCAGGCCAGAACAGAAGATATTGAGGATCTTCTTGACCAGGCTTATGCAGCCGGTGGGGTGGATTTTATACATAAGCCTGTAAGGCCGCTTGCTTTTGTTGCAAAGACCAAAGTTTTTCTGGAGCTTGATACCAGGCAGCGTCAACTGGCCTATGCAACAAACAAGATTCAGGAACAGAATCTGAAGCTTGAAGAGAGGGCAATACGGGACAGTCTGACTGGTCTGTATAATCATAACTATCTTCTGGAGCAGCTGGATCGCGAGTTGTCACTGGCCAGAAGATATAATACTCTCGTGTCCGTTTTCCTTCTGGACCTCGATTTTTTTAAAGATGTGAATGACAGCTGTGGCCATCCTTTTGGCGATTTTGTTTTAAAGGAATTTGCTGAAAGGGTGCGCATAAATCTGAGAGAATCTGATATATTTGGCAGATATGGTGGAGAGGAGTTCCTGATTATTCTGCCCAATATCGATCGGAATCAGGCTGATGTTGTGGCAGAAAAAATCAGAAAAAAAATTGCAGAAACAGTATTTGAAAATGACAAGTACACTCGTTATGTGACAGTTTCCATAGGAGTCTATTCCGGTGCCGGCAAGAGGTTGGCCTCATCCGGAGATG
>DQTH01000120.1 GCA_015662865.1 Desulfocapsa sulfexigens | reverse complement strand
TGCTAATGTTGTTAAAATTCACAAATGTTTACGAAACCAAAATTAGGAGTTGCCGCTATTGGTGCGATTCAGGCTGGTTCGGGAACCGCTGTAAGGTTACTGATTCTTCTACGACTCACTCCATAACGGCAACTGCAGTATTCCTGCTCAGCTGCACAATGGGTGCTCCTGATGTCAGTTGTCCTTTTGATATTTTTTGATTGGTATATCAAAATTCAAACAAGGAGATGAGCATGCAGAAAAAAGTAATCATAGGATGTCTGGCCCTTGCAATGACAATGGGTGCTGCTTCTTTGACCATGGCTGAAGAAATGCCTGGACCAGACGCTGATGCACTGTGGAATTATATCACAAAGGTGTCACCTTATACAAAGTGGTCATACTGGCCGGATCATATGGGCATGCAGGACGGCCGTGCTCCCCATGGACAGCGACATAAGGTTTTTGTGAATCAACAGGCCATGGAGTCAGCGACTCCTCCTCTGAAGTATGGAGCAATTGAGGTAAAAGAGAATTACAGCAAAGCTGAAGAACTGAAGGTAATTACAGTAATATACAAAGTGAAAGGTTTCAACCCTAAAGATGGCGACTGGTACTGGGCAAAATTCAGTCCGACCGGGAAAGCTCTGAAGGTTGGAAAACCAAAAGGCTGTATAGGTTGTCACTCAACACGGGTTGCCAATGATTATGTATTGGTTCACGAATTTAAATAACCGCTTTGAGGTTCTTCTGTGGCATGGATTGGAGTCTAGGGCGAATCCATGATTATGTTGAGTTTCCATCCCATCATCCAGCTGATAGCAACACTGCTTACCATTTATGTTCTGGTACTTGGAACCGCCAGATTCAGGCAGCTCCACCTCAAACAGGAAATTTTTTTTAAGTGGCAGCGCCATGTGAAGCTAGGAACTGCTTCGCTGTTGATGCTTTTGTTTGGTGCTCTTTTCGGTTCGCTGATGGTAAAAGTCTTCTGGCATGGATTTTTTATTACCGGAAGCCATGGACGCAGACTCTTTTTTATCCTGCCCCTTATTTTTACCGGTCTGTTTTCCGGTTGGTACATGCATAAATGGAAAAAGAAGCGTGTTGTTCTTCCGCTTATGCATGGCAGTATCAATGTATTGCTCATTGGTTTGCTGCTTTTCCATGCTCTCAGTGGATGGCAGGTTTATAATGCCTACGTGCTTGGCAACTGAATCGGTTACCTGGCATTAATTTCGGAAATTTCTTTTATGATAAGCTATCGCTGCCCGGTATGTAACACGCCTGCCACTGTTTTTATCCATGATTCCAAAGGAGACAATTTCAGGAAGTGGGATACAAATAGTCGCCGTATGATCAATGCCATGGCGGAAACAGGCTCCTACCACATGGAAGGTAAGGGAACCGGCAGAACATTCCTGACCATGGATGATCTGATATTCCTTCCAGTCCAGGTGGCCAGATTACCCCTTGACGATGATGCAACAGTGAATTCCGAAGTTGTGCTCGGTAAAACAGCAAAGAAACCTGTTGTGCTGAAAACTCCGATTTTAAATGCAGCCATGTCGTATGGGGCGTTAAGTAAAGAGGCGAAAATGGCACTTGCCAAAGCTTCATCTCTTGCCGGTACCATAGCCAATACAGGTGAGGGTGTGGAATGCTTGATGAGGAAAGGGCGCTGGCCGATTTTCTGACCCTGCAGTATTCAACCGGACGTTTTGGTATCAGTGATGAAAGGTTGCTGCAGGCGGACATGGTTGAAATAAAAATATCCCAGGGCGCAAAACCGGGAATGGGCTGGAAATTGCCGGGTAAGAAAGTAACAGCAGAAATTGCTGCAGTTCGGCATATCCCGCAGGGGCAGATGGCCGGGTCGCCGGCAGTGCACAAAGATATTCGTAACGCAAAAGAGCTTTCTGTAAAAATTCTTGAACTACGCAAGCTTACAGGAGACAAACCCATTGCCCTGAAGATTGTTGACGGTCATCTAAATGATGATCTGGATGCTATTTTTGATCAGGAGAATATTCCTGATGTGCTGGTGATCGATGGCGGAGAAAGTGGGACCGGTGCAGCTCCAGTCACAGTAAAGGATCATGTGGGGTTGCCCCTTATCTATTCCCTGTCCAGGATAAGTGATTTTTTGGATCATCAGAGCCTTCGCAAACAGGTGACTCTGATTGCAGCGGGTGGCATCCGGCATCCGGCAGATATTGCCAAGGCAATAGCTCTTGGTGGGGATGGTGTGTACATGGCAGGAACGCTAAAAATTGCCCTTGGCTGTACTTACCTTCGCCAGTGCCATCTTGGTAATTGTCCCTATGGTATTGCCACTCAGGACGGAAAATTACGCAAACGGCTGAATGTACAGAAAGGGGCGGAAAAGGTGGCTAATTTTATTAATGCGGCAACAAAAGACGTAACATCAATCGCCCGGATCTGCGGAAAAACATCACTGACTGATCTGAATAAAAATGATCTTGTGTCACTAGATCCCGAGCTGTCAAGAATAACCAACATAGCAATGGCATAAGGAAGCACGAACGCAATGACTCCCAAAACCGCATCCATCCTGGCAGCACTATTTGTTTTACTGGGTGGCGCAGCTGTTCTTATCATGCTGGAAATGACTGGCAAGGCAGGTGACCATTCCGAAAGAACAGGCTGGATTCGTGCCCATAAAATTTTTGGTTACCTGTTTCTTTCTCTTTTTGCCGTGATTTTGTTTTTTATGATTCGTAAAGTGGCAGCTTTTCAGGAAGAGTTGACAGCACGTGCAGTAATACACATTGTCCTGGCCCTCACGTTGCTTCCTCTGGTGGTTATCAAGGTATCACTGGCCCGCAGGCATCCACAGCTCACAACACGGCTGCCTCTGCTGGGAATTTCTATATTTACCATCTCTTTTGCGCTCATCGGCATAACAGCAGGATATTATATTCTGCACCGTTCAAACTTCAGTTATGCAACAATTTCAGCTCTGGATAACGATATTCTGGATCTGGACCTTGGTAGGCGATCATGAGTAGAAAGTGCAGTAAATGTCACAGCCTTGAGCGAGTGTATCGTGCTTTTAAGAGTGATACCATCTGGGCCGCAACCATCAATGAGATGGCCTTGCTCGACTCACCCAATATAAGTACCTTTGATGTGAAACAGGTTCTTAACTATCTGATTGAACAGCAGAAAATTAGGAAGACAAAGAGAGTTGTCAGCCCGGAAGAAGGAATTGGAAAAACTCTGGTTTCTTCAAAATGCAGTATTTGTCATAACCTTGACAGGATTTTCGGCGCAAGCAAAGACAGAGAGGAATGGACTTCAACAGTGGGCAGAATGATAGCAACAATGAACGATCCTGACTTTTTGTCAGAGCAGGAAAAGGCAGCGATCGTCACATTTTTAAGCAGCAGACTGAAAAAAGATTAAAAAAATCAGAGTTCAATCTCTGTTTTCATGATATATTCGAAAAAAATCTCATGAAAACGGTGATAAACGATGGTAGCGGCTGATATTCAAGATCATGATGCAGTAAAGTGGTTGGGGCTGTACGGGGACGCGCTATACAGGTTTGCTATAATCCGTGTTCAGGACTCTTTTGCAGCTGAAGACCTGGTCCAGGAAACCTTGCTTGCAGCGGATCGTTCGTATGAGAATTTCTCAGGAAAATCCACTGTAAGAACCTGGCTGACAGGTATCTTGAAGCATAAGATAGTGGATTATTATAGAAGAATGAAACCGGAGCAAGGTGATGAAAATATTGAGGATTTCGCATACGGCATGGATGACCTGTTTGATAAAAAAGAAAGATGGAAAGTCAAACCAGGTGACTGGAGCGGGGATCCAAAGAATTTATTCGAAAGAAAAGAACTCATGACGATCATCTATGGATGCTTAGCGGAAATGCCGGGAAAAATGTCAACCGTCTATACAATGCGCGAGCTTGAAGGTGCAGAAACCAGTGAAATATGCGAGGCTTTTCAGATAGGAGAAAACAACTGCTGGGTTATACTGTACCGGGCAAGAATGTTACTCAGGCGCTGCCTTGAAGTTAACTGGTTTGGTGGAAAGAAAGAGAGGAGCTGATGCGTCACTGGCTATTTAGCTGTAAAAAGATAACAGCTCTTATTTCTCTGTCCATGGATAAAGAACTTTCGCTGTACCAGCGCATGGGCATTCGGTTTCACCTGATGATGTGTGTCCTGTGCAGGCGCTACCGGAAACAACTGTTTTTTATTCGTTCAATACTTGACCATGATGATAGTGCCGACGATCAACCCTGCAAAATACTCCCGGATGATGCCCACAGGCGTATAAAAAAGAAATTGGATGAAGAACAGGAGTAAGGTTGTTTGATTTTATCTGCCTGTTATTCCTGCCTGACAGGAATAATACCATGTAGTAAATGATAGTGGCTATTAATAAAATTCGGCTAGCAACATTCTGGATTCCCGCTTTCGTGAGAGTGACGCGGGATCGGCTATCTGTCATTCCCGCGAAGGCGGGAATCCAGTTGCCTCAAGGCTATCAGTAACAAAAAAACATTTTTACTGAGTTTCATATAGAGCCACATTTATTATTTGAATTGTAGAATAATCGTGGCGTGCTCCTTCCTCTACAACTCTATCTGTTCTTTAGCTTTTTGAACGTCCCTGTCGTGGCTTTCCTGTAACTCTTTAGCCAGTTTTGCTTTTTCAATTGGCTCCTGTATTCTGTCAACAGCTTCCCTGGCAATTTTTTCTGTCGTCTTTTCAATGGAATCAGAAGTCTTTTTTTCCTCGGAATTCGAACATGACAGGATCATGAAAAAGGAAAATGCTGCAAAGCTGATAACACAATGTTTTGTAAGCCTGCTCCAATCTGTTTTTTTCATATTAATAGCCCTGCTGTTGTCTTGCTTTTTCACTTATGACCTGATTCCTGTAAATCAATGAGGAATTTCCCTGGGCAAGGCTGCTTGATTTTGCTGCCAGTGACTGAGCCTGTCCGTAGCGGCGTTGTTGAAGCCTGACTGTGGCCAGCTGAGACCAGAGATATGCATCTTTTGGAGCGATGCGCAGCCCTCGCTCAAGGGTTTGCGCGGCTGCTTCCAGGTCACCATTTTGTATGAGCTGACTTGCCTGATAGCTGATATCCACCGCAATACTGTTTTCAGGCACAATGACTGGTTGTTCTGTCGGTGGTGCCTGGATGTCGCGCTGTTCTATCACCTGACGGGGCTCAGGTTTACGGTGGTAAGGGGTGGCTGTATGATATCTTGAAGTGGAACAGCCCTGAATGATAATAAAAAACAGGGGGAGCAGAAAAAGTGATGTTCGTCGCATCATTTGAAAATCCTAAGTAATTGTTGCACACCATCCTGCAGGACTTTTTCAAGACTATTATCTTGCTGAGGTCTTCTTTGACGGGGAAACCCGGGCCCCTGGCAGTTGATGACTGGCGGCAGCAGACCGCCGCGGATAAAGGGAACAAGATCTCCCTGTCTGCACTGGTCGCTGAACAACCTGCCAGACTGGATATCGGAAAAATAGAAATCAATATTTGTCGGGGGCTGCAGGCTAAGGGGCGAGGTCGATATTTCTCCCATGGTTTTTGCCCAGACCCGCAGAGCGCCGGTGGATCCGGTGAGGCTGGTTGATTTGTTATCATCCCGACCGACCCAGGCAACTGCCACATGGGAACCGCTGAACCCGGCAAACCATGAATCCCGCAGGTGATCTGTGGTTCCGGTTTTTCCCGCAACATTTAATTCGGATGGCAAAAGGTTCTGCAGGTTTTTTCCTGTTCCTGTCTTGCATACTTCTGTAAGAGCGGTGTTCAGACAAAAAACAGCCGCCGGGTCTGCTGCCTGCTCAACAGTCAGCGGATAGCGTTGCAGTAATTGATTCTTGCTGTCTGTGACTGCAAGGATTGTTCGCAGCGGCGTTCTGTATCCTCCAGCGGCAATGGTCTGATACATCTGCAGGATGGTGATAGGTGGAAGCTCAACCGAACCAAGGAGTAATGACGGAAAAGCAGGAATCTCTTCTGTTACTCCCAGACTGTGCAAAGTATTAATTACACCATCAAGTCCAAGATCCATACCCAGTTGAACCGTGGCAACATTCAGAGAATGAACCAGTGCCTGGCGCAGGGGCACAGGGCCGTGGAATTCTTTGTCGTAGTTTTCGGGTTCCCAGGTCTTTCCATCTACCGGAATGGTCAGAGGGGTGTCGTAAAGGGTGGTCAGAAGATTGTATGCATCCGGGTGGCTGAGTGCTTTCAAATAAATGGCAGGTTTTATAACTGAGCCAACAGGCCGCTTCATGTCGAGAGCCCGGTTGAATCCGGCCTGACGGGGAAATCTATCACCTACAACTGCCAGCACTTCACCCTGGTCGGCAGAACAGAGAACAAACGCTCCCTGCAGGGTATCCGGATCCATTTTTCGTTCCTGTTCCAGGGCTGTCAGTACCTGCTGCAAACTATTCTCAGCCTGCTGCTGGATGACAGGATCAAAGGTGGTGAAAATGGAAAGCCCTTCGCTCTGCAAATCTTCATCACGGTAATCCCGCTTAAGCTGGCGTCGGACAAGTTGAACAAAGGCGGGATACGGGGTGATTCCTGATGGAATGTGTTCACTGACCCCCAGATCTCTGTCCTGGAGCCCAATGGAAACATCCGGTGTCAGTAATCCCGCTTTTCCCATGTTGTTCAGAATAAGATTACGTCGTGCTCTTGCTCTTTCCGGTTGTCTTCGCGGGTTGTAAAAAGATGCTCCCTTGGCAATCCCTACCAGCAGGGCAATCTGGTCCTGGGAAAGTTCATCAATGTTTCTTCCGAAATAGAATTTGCTGGCCATGGCAAAACCATGGATAGCCCGTTTACCGTCCTGACCCAGGTAAATTTCATTGAGATACGCCTCAAGAATTTCACCTTTCTCGTAATGGTATTCCAGAAGAAGTGCCATGAACGCTTCATTGAGTTTTCGTCCAAGACTCTGTTCACTGGAAAGAAAAAAGTTTTTTACCAGTTGCTGGGTCAGAGTACTTCCTCCCTGCACTGTTCTTCCGGCTTTCAGGTTGGCAATAAGGGCACGTAAAATGGCCAGAGGGCGTACACCGATATGTTTGTAAAACTTTTTATCTTCGGTGAGCAGTAGTGTTTTGATGAGCAGATCCGGGGTGTCCTGGAGCCGGATGAGCAGACGATCTTCATTGTCACCAGGATAAATCGAGGCTATGAGCAGGGGCTCCAGCCGAAACAGACTGAGTTGCTGCCGGGTTTGTTGGTTGGTTAGGGAAGAGACCTGGTTATTTAGAAGGGTCAGTTCAATGACAGTTGCTTCCTGTCTGCCATCAGGGAAATGGACATCACGGCTATGGATGGTGAATACATTGCCGCGGACATGGTATTCGCCCGGTTTTTTCAGCTCATTTGTTTCTGTGTACTGGAGGAGAGTGAGTTCTTTTTGCAGCTGGTTTTTACTGAGTTTCTTACCTGCATATAAATCCAGAGGGCGGCCATAGATCCTGGCCGGCAGTTCCCAGCGTCTCCCTTCAAAGCGTGAAGTAATCTGGTCATTCAACCTGCTGATGTTGGAGAGTACAAAATAGCCTCCCGGGATTAATACAATCAACAGCAGGATGAAAAATAGTTTTTTCATGAAAAATAGTTAAGTTTAAAAATATTAACTGTCAGGGCTTGTTTCTTCAGAAGTCCTGTTGGCTTCGAATATGGAAAAAATGAAGAAACTGCTGACTATTTTAATCACTAAAACCAAAAAAAGCATCTGACTTAAAAAAAGTCAGATGCTTCATATTTGGTGGGCCGTCGGGGAGTCGAACCCCGGACCTGCTGATTAAGAGTCAGATGCTCTACCAGTTGAGCTAACGGCCCCTGATTTTCACAATGGAAAACAAGTCTCGGCAACCAGTCCAGTTCAACTAACACCCCACAAGGGGAGGATAAGTCATTCAGTTCACTGGCCTAGGCCACATTGTCAGATTACTTCTTCAAAAACAGGTATCATCGATTCCGTATGAATAATCTGCAAAACACTAATAGCACAAGGGCTCTCATCCGTCAAGCATGGCTAAAGAGAGTGAGTGATATTCGTCTGCTTTTGTGAAGGCTGTCTGGTCACAGCCGGGCAAGTTTTTCTCCACTCATACTGGTGAAGTTTTTACATTCACGTCTGTTTACAAAGGGACAGGCCTCTTTTCTGAACCAGTTTTTCTTCGGACACCAGAATCGATCTTTAAAAGGTTCATTGCACCCTTTTCGGGTTAAGAGTTTCCGTTTCTGTTTTCCGTAGCTGACATCCCTGTCCTGTATGGAAAATTTCCAGATAGTCATACTGCACCTCCTCAATCCTTTGAGAAAAATGTACAAGCAAGCTATGAGACTGTATCGACGGATCAGGGAGGGGATTTTAGTGCCTTACAGAATATTTTTTTGTTTTTTCAAAGGAAATAATCTGATAAGGCAATTATCTAGTGAACTTAATAGTTGTTTTCCAGTTGAACCGGGTTAGGGAAAAAGGCTGCAGGGAATCAGGAGATTATTGTTTTTTGGTGTTTCCGACACTGTACGGATTAACAGGATTGCAGGATGTATCATTCAATACAATCCTTTTGCTCCAGCACAATACTTGATCTGAAATATGAATATGGTTTGCCACCCACATGGGGAGAGGAACCCACCATAAAAGCCATTCAGAATTATACTCTGAAATTACAAAAGGAAGTTTGACCGAGGAACAATTCTTATGCGTTACCTGTACCTGCCGAACCTTTTTGATCCATGTGGGGATCCAGACAGATTGCTTTTCAAAGCATTGCAGCCATAATTTGCCGGAGTTTTTGGATGAGGTTGCTTTTGCAACCTCATGACAGTCTCCGATTTCAGGATGGATCAGATGAATGAGATAATACGTTTCATATCTCGTATGCCTCCAGCTAAAACATTGCCGTCTGAATTCATGAACAATACTTCAGCTTTTGATAGCTGTTGGTCTTCGTTCTTCAGAGACAGATCGATATTGACTGAACTGTGTGTAATTAAATGCCAATATCGCATAAACGAGGATTATTACTGGAATTGTATCGATCAGAAGTAGTACTCGTTATCAATGATAATCCTATTCTATATGACGACCGGCCTTTGCTTAGTCTGCTGAGCAGCTTTGCTATCTGTAGTACAGATTATGGCTGCCCATGGTCATTAAGCATTTATGCAGATTGCGGCGGAAGTCCCGTCGGTCCCAGATACCCTGGATATGCCCTCGTTTCAGGGCATTTCTGGCTGAATGATAATCGGGTGGGATATCGATTCCTGTGGTTTCCCTGATTACACGGATTCCGGCAAAGCCGATGCGGCTTGATCGGATGGCAAACTGGTAAGGTGAGCATCCGAGGAAACTGGCAACCGGCCCGGCATATGAGTTGTTATCGTACACAACGATGTAAAGCCCGCCCGCATCAATATATTCACGGACAGCCATGGTGCATTTTGGCATTTGGGTAACACCCAGGGTGCCTTCCTGAATCCGGATACCACCTGTGGTATGGACGTAGGAGAGAAGGGGACGTTTTTTTCTTGTTGCCAGTTCACAGGCCTGGACAAATTTTTCGCCCTCCGCAGAACCCACTGTGCCGCTCCGAAAATCCCGGTACAGCATTGAAGTTACGATTTTAATGTCCATGACCTTAGCCGTAAAGGTAAGGTTGCCGGAGTTACGACCTGTTTTCTTTTTGGAATCTTTCAGTCGTTTATTCAGCCCGGTGTAGCCAAGGGGATTGCCGGAAGTAATGTCTGTTGCGAAAAAACGGATGGAATCCGGGTCAAAGATGTTGTGCAGGTACCATTTGTATTCCAGTGGAAAATGATGGCCGCAGTTTTCGCACACACCTGCGAACTCCCCGTAGAGATCAGGTATCCAGAGATCTTTACATCCATTTTTATGGCTGTTGGGGCAGGTGACAGTCCTGTCTTCATTGGCCAGGGGGCTTGTGTATTTATCGGTCAGCTCAAGGGGGTCCTGCACAGGTTGTGTCGTCGGGATAGTCTTGTTATAGGTTATACGAAGTGGCGGGGATTTCCTTTTGCCGTCTTTTGCCAGGAAATCCTTGAGTGTTGTCAGTGGAGTGGAGAGGCGCTTAAACATAACAGAACCCTCTCCGGAAACTTCTCTGAAGATTTTTTTGGCCTGCTTATGGGAATTCTTTATTAAATCATAGCGCAGGTTGTAGTAAAACTTTTCACTTTTTTCCTGAAACTGTTTGAAAAAAGTTTCCGTGGGATCAGGATGCCCGCTGAAACCATGCATCGCCATTTCCCGATATTTTTTCGAGCGCAGAATCAACAACCTGCGCTGTTCATCCCGGTTAAGATCCCAGGGTATGTCGACGGCCAGATCTTTTCTTTCCGTCTTTTTCTTTCTTCTCTTGTTTTCCCAGTCTCGAAATGCCTTAAAGCTTTTTGTGCTGAGAACAACTTTATCAGTGGCGCGGGTGATCTCTGCACGAATCTGGGCAAAAAAAGCAAAATCATCGTGACGTGCACCAAGAGGCGGTTCCTTCACAATGGCATCAATGGTTCCCAGTGTGCGGTTGTCTTTTGCTGTCAGCTTGAGGCGCTCGGCACACACTTCGATGAGTTCTTTGGGGACCTTTTGACCTTCGCGTATTCTTCCTTCAATGGCTGCAGCCCCTTCAGGTGAGATTACTGAATAATAGCCGTGCGAGCACATAAGGCGGAAATCTGAAAGCCCAATGGCTTCAGCTCCACCGGATCCGCCTTCTGATATCAAGGAGACGGACGGTACCCGTAATTTTGTCATTGCATAAATGTTACGGGCGATCTGCTGGGCAGCTCCCGGATATTCTTCAATGGGAAAGGAGCCGGGCGTGAAGACGTAGAAATGAATGGGAATACCTTCAGTTTCGGCTACTTTCATGTAACGCAGCGCTTTTTCATTCCCTTCAGGCTTACAGGATCCACCGTTACGAAATTCTTCACCATGGCCGGTTTCCTGGCCAATGACCATTACTGTGGCAGTGTATGGTTTATTCTTGATTTTTCGAACAATGGTTGCCTTGGCGCAGACCATTGCCGGATCAATGTTGGCTTCATCCTGACCACCGAGCTCGGTATAATCTTCGTATACATTTTCCAGGATATCCTTAAGGCTGAAACGCTCAACGGTTCTTACGATTCGGACGCGTTCCATGGGAGTCAGCTGTTCTTCAGCACGTTCTTCCAGGAAGGTAATGGATTCGTCCAGCTTTCTGATTTCAACTTTGAACTGTTCCTCATGGTATTCATAAGGGTTCTGCTTGAGCTCGGTACAAGTTTCCTGGAAACCGAAAAGATTCCCCCAGTTGGTGAAGTCTTTGATCTGTATCAGGTAATTGATGCGCTCTTCAATTTTCTGCAGCGCCTTTAGTAATTCAGTCATGTTGTATTGTTCCGACATTGGTTTAGAAAGTCAGCAGCCGGTTAAGGTTTTGTTTGAGATAGTCGAGGTTGGTGGTAATGGAGCCGCCCTGAGAATCCTGTCCCTTGATTCGTACTTCATCAATGTAGCGGGCAGCACGTTCCTTGGCTTCATCCATGTTTTTTCCCCACACAAGAGCCAGGGCCAGGTTGGGGTCATATTCGCTTGGAATTGTGTAGGGTCGGTCAAAGGGGACATGGGTGTAAACTGTGGACCAGTCATGGTCAGGAAAAGTAAATTCCGTGATGGTGCCGATCCACGGAGCAAAACCGCGTCTGGTGTCTTCAGCAACAATGCGCAGTTCTATGGAAGCACCCTGGAATTCCACATTGTTCTGCTTGAATCCCATTTTTTCCCCAAGCGCCAGTCTGATCTGTTCCCGGATGAGGTTGGGATGCTTACCGTCCAGATAGCTGATGCGGGCGGAGACATCGTTTTCCACCTGGATTCTGGTGTTTACTTCCAGCAGATAGGGTTGTCCGGACCTTGAGACAATCCACTCCCAGGTACCGACATTATCGTAGCGGACATGGGCGGCAAGTTTCAGGGAGTATTCCACGATCTGGTCAAGAACCAGTTTTTCATCAAAGTCATAGTCAAAACAGGAGGCGTGGAAGCCGGGTGCTGCCTCCACCCGTTTCTGACGGCCCGTGGACTGGATGGTACAGTTACGGGAACTGAAATGAATGCGCTCACCATGCTGGGAGCAGAGGAGCTGCACTTCGAGATGATTATAATCGGTGAGACATTGTTCAATCAGCACTCCGCCGTCTCCAAACTGGCGTTTGGCATAACTCTGTACCTGGCGGTATACACGACGAAACTGTTCAATCTCCGTGACTTCCTCAATACCCATTCCACCGCCACCAGCCGCTGCTTTAATAAGAATGGAAGGGTTTGTGATTCCTTCAACCTTCTGGCCTTCAAGCAGGTGATGCGCAATATCCTCGGCTTCCATTTCATTGTAAATGGGGGCATCTGTTCCCGGGATGGTTGGAATGTTCAGCTCATTGGCCACCCGTTTGGTGTTGATCTTGTCGCCAAGATTTTTAATGACTTCCCAGTTTGGTCCGATAAAGATGAGTGAGTGGTCACGAATGGTGGCGCGTCTGGCAAAACGAAAATCCTCTGAGAAAAATCCGTATCCCGGATGAATGGCTGTGCATCTTGTGTGGGTCGCCACGGCAAACAGGTCATTGGGCTCCGTGTAACTGGTGATACGCCAGGCGTTCTGCTTTGGCCCGCTGGTGATGTTGCGCCGGACATGTTCCGAATCCTGATCAGCATCTGTGTAAACGACGATATAGTCAAGATCGAGATCTTTACAGGCCTCCATGATGCGGATGGCAATTTCGCCCCTGTTTGCTATAAGAACCTTTCCGTCCAATTTAATCCTCTTATCGTAAGAAAGGTACAGGGGAAAACGTGTTTCCGGCCTGCACCCTAACGTAATCTATATAGTATTTTCTAAGGTCGACTATTTTAGCACAGTAACCTTTTTTTTGACAACATTATTGAATAATGCCTACTATAGTCATAGGATAGCAATTAGAAAAGAGAAAATGTGTGTGCGGACGCGACAGATTCTTCCGGGACGGAAGTACCTGTTTTAAAAAACAATCTCAGTGTGTATTTTTTACGAATTCATTAAACATGGCAAAAGAAAAATTAGACCAGTCATCTGTTTCAGTTACACGGAAAACCCTATTATCCACACTGGCTTCACTGTTCCGCTTCGGTGGGGCGCCAGAAACCACAGAGGATCTTGAGCAGGAGATTCAGGATCTCCTTGAGGAAGGTGAGGAGCAGGGACTGATTTCATCACTTGAAGAGCGGATGATCAATTCAATTTTTGATTTTCACGATACTCTTGTGGGAGAAGTGATGACACCCTCCACCGAAATTGTCAGTGCGGAAGTGAGCACCGAGATGGGCGAAGTGGTTGATCTAGTAATTGAAAAAGGCTTCACCCGTATTCCCATTTTTAAAGAAAACACTGATAATATCGTAGGAATTCTGCACGCGAAAGATTTGCTGCGAATGTACGCCCGGGCTGAGGAGAGTAAGGGGCTTGCGGATTATCTGAATTCACCCTGGGTAATCTCTGAAGAAAAACCCATTGTTGACCTGTTAAGAGAATTTCAGAAAAATAAAGTTCATGTCGCCGTGGTTGCTGATGAATTTGGGACTGTGCGCGGTCTGGTCACACTTGAAGATATTCTTGAAGAAATAGTCGGGGAAATTGACGATGAGTATGATGTGGACAGGGGACTGCTCCATGAAATTGATGAAAACACGGTTGAAATCAAAGCCCAGGCTGATATTGAACTGATTGAAGAACGATTCGGGGTGGAGATGGTCGAGGGGAATTTTGAATCAATCGGAGGTTTTGTGATTTTTCTGCTCGGCCGTCTGGCCAGGGCCGGAGATACGGTGGAAGCAGAAGGTTTGCGATTTACTGTGCTCAGTGCCACAAAACGTCAGATTGATCTGTTGCGGGTCTCCCGTCTGCCTGCCGCAACAGAAGCGGAATAATGAAATATTCCCCACGCTCTGCTGTGCTGGCAGGCAGTGCCACGGTTCTTTTACTTTGGGTTGCTCTTTTCGGGAATGGCACTTTCTGGCCTTTGCTTGCTGTGGCCTGTGTTCCTTTTTTTATCAGTATCTGCAAGGGAACAGCCAGGCAGGCCTTACTGACCGGTCTGTTTGTGGGCATAGTTCATTTTCTCCTGCTGCTCTATTGGATTGTATCTGTCCTTGGCCAGTATGGCGGATTGCCTCTCTATCTGTCTGTTCCTGCCTTATTACTGCTCTGCCTGTATATGGCGGCTTATCTTGTTGTTTTTGTTCTGCTTACCCGTCTGTTTGTACAGCGTTTTGACCCGCTTCTGGCTCTGTTTCTGATTCCCTGTGCCTGGGTCGGGCTTGACTGGCTGCGCTCTTTTCTTTTTTCCGGATTTCCCTGGATGGATCTTGGTTATGGCCTGGCCGGAGTCCCGCTTTTATTTCAGTCAGCGGATATCTGGGGCCATCATGGTTTGACTTTCCTGATAATCATGCTCAACACCTTTTTTACACAACTGATTCTAAACAGGAGTGAAAAAAAGCTGGTTGGACAGCTGGCAATTCCGGTTTCTCTTGTTTTTATTGCTGCTACCATCTATTCCGGATGGAGATGGCAGCAGCTTGAAAATGGACTTGAAGAAGCAGAGTTCATGAATGTGGCTGTGGTCCAGGGCAATATTGATCAGGGACAAAAATGGGATCCTGCCCGGCGCGCTTCAACGGTGATGGGATATGTGGAACAGAGCCGAAGCCTGATGCGCAAGACGCCTAAACCTGAGCTTCTGGTCTGGCCCGAGACTTCGCTGCCGTTTTATCCGTTTCAGAACCTGCTTCTTGCTCCAGTTATTCAGCTTGTGATTGAAGAACAGGTGATGCTTTTAACCGGTTCACCATGGTATGAGAGAGATTCTCTGCAGCCTGAAAATATACAGTTTTTCAATTCCAGTCTGCTCTTTGATACTCAAGGAAACATCGTGGCCCGTACTTCAAAGAGTCATCTGGTGCCCTTTGGAGAATATGTTCCTCTAAAAGAATTTCTGCCTTTTATCGCGCCACTGGTCGAAGCTGTTGGTGATTTCAGGCCAGGCCAAATTCGTAATCCTCCTGCTTGTAAGAAGGCACGGATTGGAGTATTAATCTGCTTCGAATCCGTATTTGCGGATATTTCAAGAAAATGGGTGGATGAAGGTGCCAATCTTCTTGTCAATATGACCAATGATGCCTGGTATGGACGCTCAAGCGCTCCCTATCAGACCCTGGCCATGACCAGGCTACGGGCTGTTGAGACCAGGAGGGCAATTGTCCGCTCAGCAAATACTGGATTCTCTGGTTTTATTGATCCCATGGGACGTGTACACAAGCTGTCTCCTCTCTTTGAGCTCTGGGAAGCGGTTCAAAAGGTACAAATAAGGGAAGACCGGACATTTTTCGTCCGTGGCGGTTATCTTTTTGCCCCGGTCTGCTTTCTACTGGCATTTATCGGTTTTGTATTTGTCGGGAAAAGAAAAAGAATGAATCAAATAAGATAAACTCGTAAAAAGTTAAAATCTAAGATGGATTTGTAAAAAACAGGAGTAATCGATATGTCAACAGAAACAGGAGCTGCAGTCTCGAAACAGAAACTGCAGGATCTGAAAGGTCGAATGCTGGCCTTGAAGGAGCATCTTTGACTTGGATCACCGAAAAGATGATCTGGAAAAACTTGAACAGCAGACCCTTATGCCGGGGTTTTGGGATGATGCTGATACTGCCAAAAGAGTTCAGAAAGAGCTTGGGCAACTGCAGGATGTTATAAAAGGCTGGGAGGATGGATGGGCCGAGCTGGAGGAGACTGACCTTCTGCTGGAAATGGCAACAGAGGAGAAGGACAGCGAAATTGAACAGGAGGTTGCTGACGCTCTTCCCAGAATTGAAGAACAGATTGAAGTTGCAGAACTTGAATGTATGTTCTCGGGCGAACACGACGCTTCCAATGTGATTATATCCATTCATGCCGGGGCAGGTGGTACTGAAGCACAGGACTGGGTGGGCATTTTGCTGCGAATGTACCTGCGCTGGGCTGAGGCCAAGGGATTCAAGGCTGATATCCTTGATATCCTGGCAGGCGACGAAGCCGGAACCAAGAGTGTGACTTTTATCATCAAGGGCCGTTTTGCCTATGGCTATATGCGCTCGGAACTGGGTATTCACCGTCTGGTTCGGATCTCACCATTTGACGCAAGCGGCAGACGCCATACTTCTTTTGCTTCTGTAATGGTTATGCCTGAGCTTGAAGATAGTATTGATGTGGAAATCGATGAAAAAGATCTGCGCATTGATACGTATCGGGCAAGCGGTGCAGGCGGGCAGCATGTTAACAAGACCGATTCTGCCATTCGTATCACCCATGTCCCGACCGGGGTTGTGGTCCAGTGTCAGAATGAGCGATCCCAGCACAGAAACAAGGATATGGCCATGAAAATGCTGGTTGCCCGTTTATATGAACTTGAAAAAGAAAAACAGGCGGAACAGCAGGAAGGGCTGCACGGTGATAAAAAAGATATTTCCTGGGGCAGTCAGATTCGGTCCTATGTTTTGCAGCCTTATCGACTGATCAAAGACCATCGAACAGAGGTGGAAATGGGAAATGTGGATGCGGTGCTTGATGGTGATCTGGATTCGTTTATCAAAGCCTATTTGCTTTGGGCCAAATAAGATAAACTCGTAAGAAGTTAAAGTCTGAGATGGATTTGTAGCAACGAAAAAGATGGAGAGTTTTTGCGAATCCATCAAAAAAAAAGGTGGGAATAGTCCCTTGTTTTCCTGTGCAAAATGTGGCGCCTGTGCTGTTGTCTGCCCGGTTTTTCGGGTCAGTGGCAAAGAATCGCATACTGCAAGGGGAAAGCTGCACCTCATTGAAACACTGGGGCTTGCAGAGAGCAGCAAAGTTTTTGTTGATATTTTCTCAGCCTGTCTGCTGTGTGGTGCCTGTTCTGCTGTATGTTCCCGTAAGATTGATATAACAAAAGAACTGGTTGCTGCACGGAACACTTTTTCTTCCCTGGCTGGCCCGCACGCATACGAAAAATATATAACCCGTAAACTTCTGGATTACCCCGGAGGTTTAACGGGTTTTCGTGTTTTGGGACGTACTGGCGAAAAATTACTTGGTGACCGGCTTCCTGGAAATTCAGGACTTAGAAAACGTTTGGCTCTGTTCAGGGGAGAGTTTCCGGTGGAGGCCTTTGAAGAGCAGCCCCGGCAAGTTGCACCAGATGCGAAGCGTCTCACCTGGTTCCCGGGCTGTGCGTCACGCTATCTTTTTCCCGAGATCCTTGCTTCCTGCAGGTCACTTCTGGCTGATGTTTCAGTTTCGCTGGACATACCCGAAGGTCTCAGTTGCTGTGGCCTTGCCGACTGGGCTGCCGGAGACCGTGAAGGAGCTGAGAATAATAGCCTTAAAAATATTGAAGCACTGGAAGCAACGGAAGGCGCAATTCTGGTTTCGTGTGCATCCTGTTTTGCACATCTAAAAAAGTATCCTGATCTTTTTGCTGAAAATACAGATTTACGAATTCGTGCCGAACGTGTGGCTGCGCGTGTGGTGGAGTTGAGTGATTTTCTTGAAGGTCTGGGTGAGCAGAAACAGTATAAAGATGATGAGAAATCCAGGCAACTGCGTGTGTTTTATCACGATCCCTGCCATATGCGTCACGAACCGGCAACCACTGACAAAGCGCGTGAACAATTGCAGAGAGTTCCAGGCATTCAGATAGTGGAACTTGCGGACGGGCCACGTTGTTGCGGGCAGGGCGGGCTCTTTAATGTGGCACATCCTGAGATATCAGCAAACATTATTGACCAGCTGGTTCAGGATGTTCTGGCTTTAGGCCCGGATGTGGTTACTTCAACATGTTCAGGATGTCTCATGCAGTGGAAACAGGGGCTTGCTGCGGCAGGGAGCAAAGTGCAGGTGCTGCATCTTGCCCAACTTTTGAAATAGCATCAGGGAATTTACAGAAATAAAAAAAGCCGCATGAACGTCATGCGGCTTTTTTTAATTGAAAGAATTACAATAATTTTCTGTAAAATTTACAGGATGAACTAGCTGAAGAATTTTTACAATCCAGAATTAGAAGGCGTAGGTGAATTTAGCCCAGATATTATATCCTTCGGTTTTGTTCCTTGCAGCCATTTCCCACTGGTTACGCAGAGAGAAGAACATATTCTTATGGTTATACCAGATGCCCGGACCGGCAGCAAAAACGCGGCTGTGGTTTCCTTCGTCCTGTTGCAGTAATGCCTGAACAGGTGCGGGAATGGAGGGATCGATATCAAAAGAGTCGTCTGTTGTCTGGGTGTAGTAATAGCCGCTCACACCGACGCGAAAAGAGGGGGTAACGGCATAAGATGCGGAATAGTCAAAGTGGAATTCCTGGCCCGGATCCCGATCAACTTCAAAACCGTAAACAGTGGCAAAATCATCCTGCTTTGTGTTGAAATCATACATGAATTTTCCGGAGAATTCCCAGTTGTCTATCATGTAGGTGATGCCGAATACCGGTTCCAGGGTCCAGAAGTTTTTGCCCACGGTGGCCAGATTTCCGTCATCCTGCCCGGTGGGTATATAAACGTCCACCAGTGAGGTTACAAGGTGTAATTTACCCTGCTGAAGATGCCACGATAAGATAAAGGGGCTGTAAATAATATAAGGAACTGAGGTGTCACTGTAGGATGCCTTGGCCTCTGGGCCAACCGGTGCATTAAAGTCAAGATCAACATTGAGAACAGGTATAAAGGCATGCATACAGTAATTTCCGCCTAAAACCTGCTTGTCGCTTACCCACAAAAAACGAAAGACATTGGCAGCAACTGACACTTCATCAAAAGCAGCTATGTCATCACCATTATCATCTTTCATGGTGTCTGAATTATAGTAGTACAGATAATCAAGGAAATAAAAACCGGGAGGAGGAACTGCACCGGATAAAAAAGCTTCAGCACCATTTGGATAGCTCTGGCCGCCACCGGCCATGGCCTGAGAGCTGAACGTCATCAAGAGTGCAGCAAAAAATAAGGGTAATATCTTTCGTATCATCTATTCCTCCATTGGTTAAAAGAATGAGGCAGTTGTTTCTGCCGGGTAAATTTCGGCAAAAGTATCATTTTTTCAGTGGAATAGCAATGAAGAGAAAGAAATAATTATTGCAATGGTAAGTGTTAGTTTATAGAGATATGCGGGACGAAATGAAACTGACCAAATAATTTTGATAATTTTGTACCAACATGGAAAGAGTGAATGAATAATAAATACGCTTTTGACGATGAGCAGAAAGCTGGTGTGTACAAGGCAATCATGCAGCGCCGTGATATCCGGGCCCAGTTTACCAGTGATCCTGTTTCTGATGAAATACTTGATAAACTCCTGCGGGCAGCCCATCACGCACCATCGGTTGGCTTCATGCAGCCGTGGAATTTTTTGATTGTACGGGACAGTGATACCAAAAATCAGGTCCACCAGGGTTTTCAGAGAGCACATGATGAATCTGCGGAGATGTTTTCAGGTAATAATAAAGAAAAGTACCAGCAGTTTAAACTTGAAGGTATCCGGGAGGCTCCTGTAAATCTTCTTGTAACCTGTGACCGGGCACGAACCGGGCCGGTTGTCATTGGCCGCACGGTACAACCTGAAATGGATTTGTATTCAACGGTCTGTGCTGTTCAGAATCTATGGCTGGCGGCAAGAGCTGAAGGAATTGGTGTAGGTTGGGTATCCATCATCCATGAGCAGGAGCTGCGTAATATTTTTAAGCTACCGGATTCTGTCGTGGTAATTGCTTATCTCTGTATTGGGCATGTGAGTCATTTCCCGGAGATGCCGGAACTGGAAAAAGCCGGATGGCTGCCACGACTGAATCTGGATGAACTGGTTTTTTATGAAGAGTGGGGACAGACAAAGAAATGAAATCCCAACTAGTGCTTGCAGAGAGTGAACAGTGCGTGTAAAAACAAGAAAATCATCGAGAAACGCATAGGTTAGGTAGTGCCTGTCTATAAATGGCCTTTTTCTCCTGACTCTTCGTTGTATGAGAAATTTTATCCTACGCCTCGATTTAGAAGAAAAAATCTCATTTGTGGATAGACACTAGATAATTACAGGACAAAATTATGGCCTATACACCTGTTGTAGGAACTTCAATCCGGCGTCAACTGGAAGACAGAGAGGAGGAGATTCTCTCCCCCTATGCATGCCTGAATAAAAATTCTGCAGGTCGGATGCGAGTCGAAGAAGACGATGAATGTGATATCCGTATGCCCTTTGAACGGGACAGGGATCGTATCACTCATTCCAAAACATTTCGCCGTCTGAAGCATAAGACACAGGTGTTTCTTGCTCCGGCAGGAGATCATTATCGTACACGCCTTACCCATGTCCTGGAAGTTTCACAAATTGCCCGGACCATTGCCTCAGCCCTTTGTCTGAACAGCCCCCTGACAGAAG
>DQTH01000205.1 GCA_015662865.1 Desulfocapsa sulfexigens | reverse complement strand
GAGGCGCAGCCGAAGGGTTTGGGGCTTTCATGCTGTGTAAACATCAAATAGCCTGAAAAGCTACCCATCATTTATCGTGCATCAGCTCACCTGAGCAGGTTTCATTCCAAGCGCCAGGCCGGCATTATTTACAAGCAGATCAATATCAGCATGAGAGTCAGGAATTCCCGCAATCATTACTTCCACCTGAGCCCTCTCCCGAACATCACAAACCGCGGTGTGAACCGCCACTTGAGTAAACTTCTCCTGCAACTCCTGCAATCGCTTTTCACGTCTTCCCGAAAGTACAAGATTCCAGCCTTTCTCCGCAAACATTTCAGCACAGGCTCTGCCGAAGCCCGAGGTTGCACCTGTTATAAATGCTGTCTTTTTCACCCTTTTGCAGCCTCCATATTAAAACATTCTGCAGCCCTCTTCATGTCATCATCAGTGAGATAAAAATGAGGGGCTACCCGTATGTAATCTGATCGAGGCGTTACCACCAGACCGTGCTTTGCAACCCTGTCCGCCAATCCTCGTCCATCGCAGCTCGGGACCACTGCAAGGATCCCGGATCGATGTTGATCAGCAAAAAGCAGAGGCCTGAACAGATCCGGATCCAGGTATTCCAGAAAAATGTCCTGCAACCTGAGAACTTCATTGCGGATGCCTTCCATGGAATAACGTAAAAACACTGCTTCAAGAAGGCTGTTCATTGCTGCGATATGTTCCCATGCAAGGGAGGAGTATTCAAATTTACGTCCGTCTTTATGGGGATGCCAGCGATGATCCAGATACTCAAGCCCCTGCTGCATACAGGCAGGACCAGCCATGGTCATTTCAATTTTATCTCTGAAAGCAGGGCTGGTATAGAGGAGGCCGGAACCAAACGGCCCCATCAGCCACTTCCAGCAAGACACTGCTACAGCCGATACATTATATTCTTCCGGATAAAGGGGCAGACAGCCCACGCTCTGGGCACCATCAATGACAAGATCGATATTCCGTTCCTGACAAAATTCGCCCAATTCCTTTAAATCCGCAGCATAGCCGCTGGTAAACTGCACATGGCTGAGTGCTATGATCCGTGTTCTGGAACTTACTTTATCCTCAAGATCTTTCATGGACCATGCACGAGGAGACCTCAAGCTGGAAAAAGAACCCAAGGGATCTTTGTCATCAAGCAAAACGAGCTTGACACCTTTTTTTTCCTGCAAACGCCAGGGGTAATGGTTACTGGGGAACTCATTGACGTAAGAAATTATCTCATCACCTTTGTTAAAAGGATATCCATTGGCAATGAGACACATGCCCTCTGCGGTATTATGAGTGCATGATATATTTTGCGGGTCAGTTTTAAACAGTTGTCCGCATTTTTGATGAAACCGGGGCAAAAGATTAAAATAAGGTGGTAAACTGCAGATTCCGCCTTCTGCCATGGCTGTAAGAAAGTCCTGGGCAGCCACTTTTGCCTGATACTGCATGGGGGAAATGGCACAATGTGCAAGAAACAAGCTGTTTTTCCTTGACGGAAAGACACTCTCACTCTTATCAAACATATGAAAAACCTCCACTCATCCGTTCAGCTGCAACCAATCACAGGGCATGCAACCTCTTGGAATAACATCAATCCTGCAAGAAATCCCATGGTGCTTTAGATGTGCGTGATCACAATCCGTAATTATAGCCTACCTATATTACGGGTTGTGAGCGCGTGCAGCTAGGCCGCCCTGTGATCGCTTACGTTCAACTCCAGTGCCGGAAAATCATGATGTTCCAGCGCCAGGTCAGCGCAACTATTATTCAGATGAGCATAATCAAAGACAAGATCCTGCCTTCGTCTACCCTGCTCATCCACCAGATACTGATAAATATCGATAAAAGGAATCTGTAATTCATGGCAATATTTTCGGTAAGCGTCATTCAGCTTCTCTGTATAACTGCTACGCTCTTCAAAGCTTGCATTAAATGGATAGCTGAGCCCCCGCTTCCATTTCTCTGCAGCTTCTCCAAGAAAATCGCCAGTGGGAACCACGTTAAAAATATGTATGCGGAACCCCTCCTGCCGCAATTTATTAACATACGACGTATAATGTACAGCAGTATTTTCAATAAGCTCATCAACAGGCACACCCAGTTGCTGATGCTTGTACTTGATATGAAGACGAATATCCACCTCTCCAAAGCAAAAAATCAGCTCCTTATTGCGCAAAAGTGTGATAATCTGCAGAAGCTTTTTTTCATGCCGCGCAAGATTATAAGCGGTCTTTCCATCCATTTTATTGTAACCCACCAGGACTCTGGAATCAGCAATTATGTCATGATTTTCGAAACAGCGCCTGGAATGGCTGTCACCAACGGCAAAAATTTTCCTGTGCATAAGGGCCACTTTATCCTTTCATATTCTTCAAGACAATAACAACTTGCCTGCTATGAAAAAAGTGTTCTTCACCCTTGTTTTGAGGCTAAGGAGATTTTATAAAAATAGGAATAAAATGTATTTGGCAGACACTGCAGGAAGCAATCAGGACTGGTACATGGTCAGAGCAGTTATTTGAATAGAATTACATGGCTAGTAACGAAACTCAACTGGCAACATTCTGGACTCCCGCCTTCGCGGGAGTGACGAGAGATCGGCTGTTTGTCATTCCCGCGGAGGCGGGAGGTAAGCGTAGACTCCGATCATGTTTTCCACAAAGCAGGCAGGAACAAAACTCATTTCCCGGCAGGGGTAACTTTTTCACTGGGCAGATAGGGAATCAGGGATTCACCGGTGGCTGTTTTCAAAGCCTGTCGCGTGGTGTAGAGACTGATCAGTGACAAGGCCAGACGCGATTGGGTGCGAACCAGGTCCCGCTGCACCTCGTTAAAGCGGGCCAGTGACTCCTGCCCGACTTTATAGCCTTCTTCAACAAGGTCTCTACTCTGTTCCACAAGTTTTACAGAAGCACGTTGAAGCAGAAGCTGAGCCCGGGATTGTTCCAGCCGGGTAATCGCCTGTCGAACTTCACTCTGTACCTTATTCTTCTGTTGCTCAAGTGTCCTGGCAATTTCACGCCTGGAAGCCTTAGCCTCGGCAATCCTTGCCTTGTCACCCCCGCCATTGAAGAGATTATAAGAGAGATTTACTAAAAGAACAGTGCCAAAGTCATCTCTTTCAAAATCAGTATTATCCTCACGTTTGCCATCAACAGAACCGCTCAATGAAACTTTTGGGTAAAACCTTGCCTTATTGACCCCAACAGAAGATTCTGCCCGTTGCAGGCTGAATTCCTGGCGCAGGAGATCAGGCCGGTTAGCTGCAGCGGCCTGCAGCAACTGTTCTGTGGACAACTCATAGAACTCCTGTTCTTCAACCATTTCCACGCTGGCAAGTTTGAGCCCTTCCGGCATCCGCCCGCTCTCACGGCCAAGCAAAACTGCCAGGCCGAACAGGGCCAGATCATAATCCCGTTCCGCCAGTAAAATATCCGTTCTGGCATTATTCATCTGGACCTGGAAATTCAGTACTGCAGAGAGGGAACCTGCACCTGCATCCATACTGATTTTGGCTTCTCTTGCCTGTTTTGAATTAAAAGAAAAATCAGCCTCGGCAATGGTCTTATTGTACAGGGCAAGCTGAGCTCCGTAATAAGTCTCGGCAACCGACTGCAGGAGAAGACGCATGCCATCTCTTCTGGCCTGTTCATTCTCCTGTTCCCCGTATTCGGCAATCAGGTTGGAAAATTTCCTGGAAAATCCGTCAAACAGAAGCCATGAAGCGGTAAGGGAAAGCCCGTACCTTTCGCTGTTACGATCTACGTCAGCTCCACCCTGGAGAAGGGATTGAACTGCGGCATCACTTTCTGAAATTCTGTTTGCCGCAGCAGAGCCTCCAGCATCAATACTTGGCCAGTATAAAGATCTGGCCTGTTTGATTCGCTGACGTGCCTGTTCAATACGTTCAGCTGCAGCGGCAAGTGACGGATTATCTGCAAGGGCGATCTGCTGGGCAGTTTCAAGATCCAGTAACTTTATTTCATCAAGACTTTTACCCTGTGCATAACTAACAGCAGCCAAAGTCATCATCACCATGAAAAAGAAACATTCTGTTTTCTTCCCGCTCATCTTTCTATCCTCTTCCCCATGCTATTTCTGCACTCGTGGCTCAACAGCTTCGCGCGAAGGCCATACACCACGAAGACCCATCGCTACTATTCTTCTTAAATCATTTACAATTACAAGCAGGCTCGGGATCAGTATCAGAGTCAGTCCTGTGGCAAAAATAACCCCACCGGCCACTGATAATGCCATGGGAATCAAAAATTTTGCCTGCATGTCGGTTTCCATAATAAGTGGTGCCAGTCCTCCCACAGTACTGATGGAGGTAAGAAAAATGGCACGAAAACGCCTGGCACCACCCTGAATTATGGCATCAAAAAATTTCATGCCGCTGCTCAGATTTTCGTTTACCCGCTCGATCAGTACAATGGCATCATTAATCACCACTCCGGACAACGCCACCATACCGAAAATCGACATCATGGAGAGACTGTAGCCAAGGAGCAGATGGCCGATGATGGCGCCAATAATGCCAAAAGGAATAGTAAAAAGAATGATAAAAGGCTGGACATATGAACGGAATATAGTGGCAATAATGACAAAAATCCCGATCATGGCAATGGGAAATCCGACTTTAAGTGATGAAAAAGATTCTCGGGTACTTTTTTTGGAGCCCTGCATTGCCAGATGAACATCAGGATATTTATTCTTCAGTTCGCGAAATGTGGTCCTGCCAAGCTCGGCAAAAATCTCTCCGGAATTTGCCCGTCGATTATTCACCTCTGCCGTCACTTTAATCCGGCGCAAGCCGTCTGTTCGGGAAATGGTGGAAAACCCTGGGGCAAAACGGATATCGGCAACAGAGAGCAGCGGTACTTCCCTGCCGTCCGAGGTGCGGATATACACTTTTTCAAAATCTGAAATACGGCTCCGTTCAAGGGCAGTATAACGCACCTTCACCCGGATATCATCGCTGCCGCGCTGTAGACGAAAAGCTTCCCTGCCGTAAAAGCCTGCATTAATCTGGCGGGCCAGATCCTGTACAGAAAGGCCAAGGGTTGTGGCCTCCGGTTTCAGACTGAGTTGCAGTTCGTTTTTACCTTGAGCATAATCGGAGCGAATCTGGTACACACCCTGAAATTCAGCAAGCGCATCCTGTAAATCATCAGCCGCGTCAAGCAAGGCACCCATGTCACGTCCCTGAAGCCAGACTTCTATTTCAGCACCTGAGGGACCAGCCTGCATTCCTTCAAAAGAGAGACTTTTCACACCTGGAATTCCACCCACTTCTTTTTCCCAGGCAATGAGCAGATCATTGGAATGCACCCCCCGTTTTTCAGATGGCAGAAGAATAATTTGAATGGAGCCCATATGCGGACCAGTGGCTCCCATGGTACCGGAGAGCGCCTGCCCCACCAGAACCAGCCGTTGACGAACAAGGGGCTCCCCGCTGGTTGTGACTGTTTTTGCGGCCAGACGGTCAAATGCCTCCTCAATCTGTTTTAATGCATCGCTTGTGACATCGGGAGGCGTACCTTCCGGAAACTCAACTGTGGATGTGATAACAAAGCCATCAAGTTTGGGAAATACCCGAAATTTCACAAGCCCGCCCTTTACCAGCCCCAAACTGAGTGTAAGCACGGCAATTGCCACTGCAAGGGACACATAACGCCAGTTCAAAACCTTTGCAATAAACGGCACGTAGCGTTTTTCTATAAACCTTTCAAGCCCGTTGCTCACAGCCTGGCGGCCACGTTCAATAAGAGCAAAGATACCCCATAATTTTTTGGGTTTATTCAGATCTGGCAAATGACTCAGATGCGAAGGCAGGAGCAGGAGCGATTCAATGAGTGAAATCATCAGGCAGGAAATCACCACTGTGGGCAAAATTGCCACAAACTTTCCCATGGTTCCCCCGACATAGGAGAGAGGAATAAAGGCAACAATGGTGGTTGTTACTGCTGCGACAACCGGCATGGCAACTTCAGCCACACCATTCACTGCAGCATCAAGGGGAGATTCCCCCCGTTTTCGGTGTACATAAATGGCCTCACCAACCACAATGGCATCATCAACCACAATACCCAGCACCATAATCAGGCCAAAGAGTGAAATCATGTTGATGGTGGCATCAATTGACCAGAGAATAAACATGGCGCCGGCAATGGAGATGGGAATGCCCAAACCTGCCCAGAACGACAGGCGCAGATCAAGAAAAAGCCACAGCAGGAAAAAAACAAGACTGAGGCCGATAACTCCATTTCTGGTGAGGAGGCGTATTCGAGCACGAAGGGAGTCTGTGGTGTCATAAAATACCGAGATATGAACTCCGGGAGGCAAAATCTTTTCTTTTTCCTTAACAAACGCCTGCATGGCATTTGAAATTTTAATGGCATCTTCCTCTTCTGTCTTGGCGATCTGGACAAACATCGCGGGTTGGTTGTCAATGGTTGCAAAAATAGGATCTTCTATGAAACCATCACGAATTTCCGCAATGCGATCAAGGGTGATGATTTCGCCACCGGGACGTGCCATCACCACAATTTCTGCAAGTTCTGATCCCGTATATTTTCGCCCAACAGTCCGTATTCTGATCTCTTCTCCAACGGTACGCAGTGTTCCACCCGAAAGATTCAGACTGGACTTTCGCACCGCCAGAGCCACCTGTTCAAAGCTTAAACCATACCTGCGCAGCTTTTCTTCTGAAATCTCAATACCAATCTCATATTCCCTGGTTCCATAGGCTTCCACCTGGGAAATCAGAGGAATCAGCTTCACCTCATCCTTAATCCGCTCTCCCCACTGTTTGAGCTGTTTCTCGCTCAAATCTCCAGACAGGGCTAGTAGCATAACCACCTGTTTTTTAACAATTTCACGAATGATTGGTTTTTCCGCATCAAGGGGCAGTGTGGAGATGGCATTCACATGAGATCGTACCATGTCCAGAACTTCGGAAGTATCGTGGCCGTCTTTCACATCAATGATCACAGTGGCCACGTTCTCTTTGGACTTAGTGGTGTACTGCTCTATACCCTCAATGGATTCCAGGGCATCTTCAATTTTCTGATTGATACCCTCTTCCACTTCTTCCGGGTCTGCACCCGGATAGGGAACGGTTATGACAATTTTATCAATGGCAAACTCAGGAAAACTCTCCCGCACCATCATTTTTGTTGCAAGCAAACCTGCAAAAAAGATGAGCAGAAGAAGGATGTTGGCAAAAACCGTGTTGCGGGCAAAAGAGGCAAGCAGGTTATTCATTATTTTTTCACCCCACCCTCATCGGATTTTTTTTGTATTTTACCTCTTTTATTTTTTTCTTTTTTTATAACTTTTACCAAACTGCGCTCCAGGGGATTCACAAGTCGGGTAGTTATCACCATATCACCTTCTTCCAACCCATTGCTGATGTATGAATTATTCTCCTGAACCCTTGCCACCTGCACAGGAACAGTTTCCAGCCGGTCATCACGAATCACATAAACAGTGTGCTCAAAACTGACCGCCCAGCGAGGAAGCTCAACCACATGATGCATGGTTCCACCCGGGATCACTACCCGGCAGAACATCCCGGACACAAGGGGCATGGGCCTGTTCTGATTACTGAACTGTCTGGAATCTATCTGTAGAACCACTTTTACAGTCCTGGTATTTTTATCAAAAAAGCTGACTCTGTTCATAATTCCTATGGCCCTGTTGCTTGCATTTTCTGTCCAGATCACATCACACTGCACCGGTTTTACACTGGCAAACCAGGCCTCGGAGCCAGCCCCTTCGCCGACCCTGCTTTCAATAAACTGCAGCCATTCAAAGGCATCACGGCTATCAAGGGGTACTTCAATTTCAAGTATTGAATCATCGGCAAGACCAAGGACAATTTTTCCGGGTGCCACGTACTGACCTTTCTCAATATTTTTTGAAGTAATGCGACATGTAAAGGGAGCAAAAACTTTACAACGCTCAAGCTTTATTTCAGCCCGGATCATGGCCTGCTGAACCTGGGCAAACCTGTCTGCTGAATTGTTTGCCGCCTGCTCGGCTTTTTCTACTCCAGCCCTTGTCCCAACTTTATTTTCTTCAAAAAGAGTGCGCATCCTCTTCAGTTCTCTGACCGTGAGTTCCTTATCGCGCTTTAAAATAGCAAGGCGTGTCTTGTTTGATTCATATTCAGTGCGGTAATCCCGATCATCAATGGCAAAAAGCAGCTCTCCCTCACTTATCACCTCTCCTGTCTGCAGTCTGGGATGTACTTCCACTACGTTTCCCGCAACTTCTGCAGCAATTTCCACCATACGTATAGAACGCAGGTCACCATGGGCCCCTATCAGTACAGGGACATCCTTAAAAGTGGCGGCGAGCGCCTCAACACGAAGAGGCCGTTCCACCTGTTTTACCTGAACAGGAGCCTTTTTTTTACCTTTTAAAAATCTGAACCCGCCAAATCCGATCAGTAAAATTATCAGACAGGCAACAACTCGAATTATTACAGTTGCACGCATGCTGTTTTGCTGTTGTTCGCTCATAGTTGTTCACTTATTCCTGTTTTGCCAATACCTGCTCTACACGTTCAAGGACTTCACACCATTTCTTTGCGGTTTCCGGCCCCACTTTTTCAACAAGATCCAGAAAGGCGGCCAGAACCGCCCCTTCCATACGCTCAGCCTGAGCGGCAGCCTGTTTTGAAAGACGAACCACCACCTTCCTTCGATCTTCAGTACTTCGCTCACGATGTAAAAACCCCTTGTCTTCCAGACGATCAACCATGCACGATGCTGATGGCGGAGAAACCTTCAACTGTTTTGCAAGATTGGAAATAGTACTTTCACCACAGCTATGCAGAGTCATAAGCACCTGTACCTGTGCCATGGAGAGTTCCTCTCCCTGACAGGAGGCTCGCCCATCACGCAATCCACTTTGAATAGAAAAGATATGGTCTTTCAGTTTTCGTCCGGCACTTGCTATAAAGCGTGCCTGTTCAACTACTTTGGCATTTGGCATGATAATTTATCAACTCAGCTTGCTTTTACAGTTCTATATCTGACAACCTTAAATTTACTTAGCATGACTAAACACTAGCCGCACTAAATAAATCTTGTCAAGAAAAATCATTAACAAAGCAACGCTTATCCAAAAAACGATGATACAAAAAAAGAAAACAATACAATGAATTAGGTAAACAAAATGGGAAAAATGACCGATAAGAACAACAGATAAATAAATTTTAAATTACCCGCCAGAAAAGGAGGAGAAAAAAGTGACAAGTCGGGAAGCAATACGGGTTCTTATGCTCAGCCCAATTTACTTCAAATTAACTCCTGCGGACCGAAGACAGCTTATCAGGGAATATTGCATTCTTTTTTCAAAAGCCTGCAAACGGCTGCAAGAGAGAAAGAAATAATTAAACGAAAATGCTAACAACAACTTACTGATATAAAAATACAAATACCATTAGGAGGCTTTTCAGTACCTCTTTATTCGAAAGCCATTGGCCATAACTGAAACAAAAGTTACTTCTTCCCCCATAACGGATCCTGACCGAATCTATCCATCCACCAGTCTTCAGGTTCCAGCGCTTCACCATCCAGAGGAATCAGGGGAATTTTAAACTGGTTGTAGTAATTCATGAGCACATCATAGGCCCTAGTCAGCCTGCGCATCATATCACCTTTTGCCTTATCGTCTCCCACGATATCAGGATGATTCGCTTTACATTTATTACGATAGCTGCGTTTTATTTCGCCAAGAGTTGCCCGATCTCCAAGGCCCAGGAGTTCTTTTGCTTCAAACAGCGTTTCCCAGTCTGATTTGGTCATGTGGAATCCTTTGTTTTCCAGCTCTTCTCCTCCCCTCTCCGCAATCTGCGAATATTGGAACTGTGCTTTATCCAGATCAAAATCGAAATCACTGCAACACAGAAAAATGTTGAAGAACTGCCACCCAGAAATAAAATCAGGAAAGGAATCAAACCTGAAGCGGCAAGTGATCCCGCAGAGACAAACCCGGAGCTCATCACAACAGCAATAAAAACTGCCAGGGCTATGACAATGGCCCATGGTGAAAAAAAGAGAAAGACCCCAAGCGCTGTGGCCACCCCTTTCCCCCCCTTAAAACCCAGGTAAACAGGAAACATGTGCCCAAGGACCGTTGCCAAACCGCACAAGCCGACAAAAAGCTCCCAGTTTTCATTCATGGGCAGGATGAGAGACGCAGCAAAAACGGGAATAAACCCCTTGGCGACATCACAGACCAGAGTGAGGAATCCAAGCTTTTTGCCAAGCACCCGGTTCACATTGGTGGCCCCGATATTTCCACTACCCTCTTCACGAACATCCTTACCAGCCATACGGCTGAAAAGAAGGCCAAAGGGAACAGCTCCTGCCAGATAACTAAAGAGAAGTGCAGCAAAAAACGTTATGGTCATAGTTTATTGATTATTTTAAGATCGATATTCAGGGTTAACATTGACGGCACTGACTTTAGCGCATATCGTATGTAAACACAACTTTGATGCGGAAAGATGGGCCCTGTAGTATGTTTCCCCATCTTTTTATTATTCATTTTACTTGACCAAAAATACTATTTCTTTGTTATGAGCTTGCGTACAATCCTTACATTTCCAAACCCGATACTGCGAAAAAAAGCAGAAAAAATATCCAATTTTGACGACTCACTGCAAACACTTGCAACAGATATGATTGAAACCATGTACGATGCACCCGGCGTTGGCCTGGCTGCCCCGCAAATTGGTGAATCAATCCAGATGATTGTTGTGAATGCCGCACAGGATGAGGATGGACAGGAATCCCTGGTGATGATTAATCCTGAAATCACTGAGAAAGAAGGAACTCAAGTTGATGATGAAGGGTGCCTTTCCGTGCTTGACCTCACGGCTTCTGTGAAAAGAAGCAAAAAAATTACAGTCTGTTATCAGGATATCACTGGAGAAAAACAAGAGATATCAGTGGAAGATCATTTTGCTGTTGTGCTGCAGCATGAAATCGACCACCTTCATGGCATTCTCTTCATAGATCATCTCTCCACTCTGAAACGTGCTCTGTATAAGAAAAAAATCAAAAAAATGCTGGCCGCTGAAAAATGACTGAAAAACCAAAAACCTTCCGTATCATTTTCATGGGTACGCCCGATTTTTCGGTGCCTGCTCTACAAGGACTGATTGACGGCCCTGACCAGGTGGTTGCGGTCATCACCCAGCCTGATCGCCCCAAAGGACGCGGGAAAAAACTCACCCCTCCGCCGGTAAAAGTCCTTGCCCAGTCAGCATCCATACCTGTGCTGCAGCCGACTAAGATAAAAACCACTGAATTTGCAGATGAACTGCGCTCTTTTAATCCGGATCTGATTATTGTTGCCGCATATGGACGTATCCTGCCTGCCACCATTCTTGATTTGCCACCTCTGGGTTGCATCAATATCCATGGCTCACTCCTGCCGCGCCATCGGGGAGCTGCCCCCATTCAGTGGGCAATCCTAGCCGGTGATAAAGAGGCTGGAGTCACCATCATGCAAATGGACGTGGGTATGGATACCGGTGCCATGCTTCTGCCGGCCTCTGTTCCCATTGAAAAAGATGAAACAGCAGGAAGTCTTTTCACAAAACTCTCGAATCTTGGCGGAACAACCCTGCTTACAGCACTGGATCTTCTCCGGCAGGACAAGCTCCCAGCCATTGAACAGGACCACAGCCTGGCCACCAAAGCCCCACCATTGAAAAAAGAAGACGGCTCCATTGACTGGAGCAAATCCGCCTGGGAAATCCACTGCCAGATTCGCGGCTTGGATCCCTGGCCCACAGCTTACAGTTTCCTTGATGAAAAACGATTTCGCTTTTTCTCCCCCGAGCTCAGTGACAAAACATTTGATCAGGAGCCCGGAAGCGTCATTTCAGCCGACCGTAGCGGCCTTATTCTTGCCACTGGAGATGGTGCACTACTTGTTCGCGAAATCCAGCCGGAAGGAAAAAAACGTATGAGCGTAAAAGCCTACCTCTGTGGCCAGTCCCTTGAAAGCGGCTCACAATTTCTACCTGCCAAATAATCTTTCATGACCGACTCTGTCAATTGCGCTTACCTGGACTGCTTTTCCGGAATCAGCGGTGACATGTTGCTTGGGGCTCTGCTGCATAGTGGCCTTGAAAAGAAATTCCTCCTGGCAGAGCTTGCTAAAATCAAGGAAATTGACTTCCGGCTCACAGTTGAAGATCAGCTCCGATCAGGAATCAGCTGTAAGCAGGTTCGTGTCCACTCACCCGCCGGGCAGCAATTTCGGCATCTCAACACTATTATTGAACTTCTCAGCGAATCCGATCTGTCAGATACAATCTTCACAAAAGCAAAAAAAATATTTACCCGCCTTGCTCAGGCTGAGGCCAAAGTACACAATGTTGCGATTGAAAAAATACATTTCCATGAAGTTGGTGCTGTTGATACCATAGTTGACATTGTCGGTGCATTAATTGGCTTGGAACACCTTGGAATTGAAAGAATTACCTGCTCCCCTCTGCCCATGGGAAGAGGATTTGTTCAATGCGCCCATGGCAACCTTCCGCTTCCCGCCCCTGCAGTCTGCGAACTCCTGAGCGACATACCCGTTTACGGTGTGAATCAGGAAAAGGAACTTGTGACTCCCACAGGAGCAGTATTGGCTGTTGAACTGGCAGATGATTTTTCCAATATGCCTGCAATGACAATTAAAAATATCGGGTATGGAGCCGGAAGCCATGAACTGGATAACGGTCAACCCAATCTGCTCAGGCTCATAACTGGAACATTAACTGCACAAAAAGAAAGCGGAATCGTGGAAATCATTGAAACAAACCTTGATGACTGGAACAGCGAAGGCTTCCCCTATCTCTGCGACCTTCTTTTTAACAAAGGTGCCCTTGATGTCTCCCTCACTCCCCTGGTTATGAAAAAAGGACGGCCCGGTCAGTTGCTTCGGGTCATCACAGATCCTGCCCACGGACTGGAACTCAAACAGATCATCCTCTCAGAAACCACTGCAATAGGCTTGCGGTTCCGCAAAGAGGAACGACTGACCCTGCCACGGGAATCGATCATGGTCAAAACCCCCTGGGGAGATATCATGGCAAAGAAGGTACAGACACCACAGGGTGCGGTTATCTATCCGGAATATGAATCCTGCAGAAAGATTGCTAAAACCCACCAGATTCCCCTTTCCAGAGTATATAAGGCTGTTTCCAAAACAGAGAAAAATTAATACCGGAGACGAATGGTAAGCCACTACTTATTTTAAGATCCTTCTTGAATGTATAAACACCTAATCTTTTAAAAGCATTGGCATTAAAAACGGTAAGGTATTTTTCCTGCCAGCCATTGGGCCGATATAACTCCTGGCAACAACAACATTGTCTATAAAAATATGTTGATCGTAAGGGGACACAGCAGTGCCACCATGATAAAGATTGAACCATATCTGTTCAATTTTTAATGCATCCACAGTACGGAACATGATATCAGTCTTGGTAAATACCTGTTGCCCATCCACCCAGGCCGTAATAACACCATCATGCTCTCCGGGTGTGTTCATCTTTAGATATTGCTCCACACAGTACCATTGCCCGGTAACAAGGAACGCATTAAAGCCATGATTCCAGAGCCAGACATCGCCATATGTCCCTGGCTGATCGGCATAATAGCAATATGTCCCCAGGGGGGTTCTGCCTGTCAGAGGATTATTGCCAGCGGGAACTGTCAGATCGAAACTTCCTCGGGCTGACCAGCCATCAGTACCATCCGGCTTACGGCCTCCCCAGCCGGCCTGACCATAGGTTCCACTGATTCCAGGCATCTTGCCGCCATAAACAGTTTGATTCCAGTTACTGCCAAGGCGCAGATAATACCTGAAATAAATCTCTTCCGGTTCAACTCCCGTTTTATCCTCAAACTTATAGATAAGGCTTGTGCCATAGTTACTTCCCTCCACAAGCCATGCTGCCAGCGCTTTATCCTGCAATGGAGTAAAGCCGTGAATTACGGAGTCAGCCTGAACAATATCCATATTATATGAGGTACTTGTCCAATCATCTTCCCAGTCAGGTTTTTCAAAGCCTGTGGCAAAAATCACATCATTGTGCTCTCCAATATTTTTATCATCATAAAATCTTTGGGCCAGCCCATAACGGGGAGGTGAACTGTCCAGATCCCCCTGATCACAGCGAAACACACTGGCCTCAATACTGCTGCCCCCATATTGGAGATACGTTGTCAGCACCAATCTTGCATCTGTAACTGATTTCCCTGCCAGACTTTCAAGATTAAATCTGAGGAGAATGTTATTACCGTTTGTTCCGGTTCCCAGTCGCAGTAGATCCTTTGTGCCCAGGCTTCTGTATGTTGATGATTCAAGATAAGTATCAGCTTCCGGCTGCAAGGTATGTATCTGATCATCAGCAGTGGTCACGACAAGTCTTGGCCGTTGTGCTGCGTCACCATACTCCCTGCTCCGAAAAAGGTATGGTCCGGCCCCACCTGTTGCATGGAGAAAAATCCCGGTATTCGGGATCTGATCATTCTGCCACTTCTGGGCTAAAACTGTTACATTCCACTCCACTTCCTTTACGGAATCTGTATCAGTTATGGTCGTTGAGGCATAGGGAACAGTTCCCTATGAGGTACCATTTTTATCGAGCCAGTCACCGAGATAATGATTCCATGGCAGCTTCCCGCCCCGATTATAATAGTCCCTTGTTGCACCGTCCTGCTCATCACTGTTGCCCTCTGCCCAGTCGTTCAGTGCGCCATGGCCTGCAGCAGCTGGTGACCACATAAAAAAACAAAGAAATGACAACATTACAATTGGCAGTGATTTCTGCATGTTTTATTCCTGGCTGGTTAAATATGACTCAAATTCTGCAATTTTTAAGAAAGATCAGGCAGTCATCCTACCAGCAATAATAAATGTAGCCATGCCACCTGTCTTTCAGCTTTATGCCTTATATACCAATGCAGGATAGCCTAACAAAACAAGAATGGTAGTAACGGATATGAGACAGGCAGAAAAACAGGGTCAGTTTTCATTAAAATTCTACTTAAAAGTTTCCTCCAACCCACGAATAAGAGTAGCTTTTTCTTCTTTCGGTAATTTGGCTTCCGGGTGATTCAATAAATAACCAAATGGTGGCATTTTACCCTCTTGCAGCTGGTCGGCAGCATATACACCTTTATTGACTTTCTGGACATCCCACATTGAAACATTAAAATTTTTCCTTCCCTCTGTGACATCATGACTCACCATCCATAAAAGAGGTGCAACGTTACTGTACCAGGGCCATTTTGTTATATTACTGTGACAATCGCCACAAGCTCGATAAAATAACTCTTTAGTCTGCGGACTGTCCCACGCGACTTCCTGTTGAACCGGTGGATTATCATGGTTTTTTCCATAAGGTACAATCTGTGCAATTCCTACGAGGAGTATGGCTCCGCCAAGCATCATTTTAATCTTCATATTTCACCCCTTTGTTAAAAGACAACCGCAGTTATGATTCAGACCTCTATGCTGTATGTCGTAAACAACGCAAAAACCTTACACTGTTTTGTAAAAAAACGGTCTTAGCGAGCTAGCAGGTCGAAAAGACCAACGGTTATCTCCACATACGAGATATATTTTATGATAGATTTTAAAAAAAATTTGATTACAATCGTGACAGAAATGAAGAGGAAGCAAAAAAAATCCCGAGAAGCAATAGCGCATCGCAATGAATGATATTTTCGATTGAGTGAGATTCTCCGGAAATCACAGGACGACTAATCAAACACAAGCTGATTCACTAAATAATAATGGACAAAATTATAATGTTTCTGGCCACGGGCTTTTACAGTGGCAAACTCCCAAAATGCCCGGGCACCTGGGGATCCATTGCAGCTTTTCTTCCCTGGTTCTTCATGCGCAATCTGCCTCTGACTTCCTACCTTAGCATATTAGGCGTTGTGTTTATTGTCGGCTGTCTGCTGGCAGGTTCCGCTGAAAAAATCCTTGATCTGGCTGATGCCGGACCAATTGTTATCGATGAATTTCTTGGCATGTTCATTGCCCTTATCGCAGTGCCTGACCATCCTGTCACCTGGATCCTTGCTTTTGTCCTTTTCCGCCTGTTTGATGTACTCAAGCCCTTTCCGGTCTCCTGGTTCGACCAGCGCATCCACGGCGGCTTCGGCATCATGATGGACGACGTCGTTGCCGGACTTTATGCATTGGCCAGTCTTCAGATTCTTCTCCTCATCTGGAATACGATCAATGGCTAAAAAAGCATAGACTCCTGGCTTCTCACCAACCAACATCCAGTAATTTAAACCTCCCCGCTCATTATACAGCGTCGCTCCTCTTTATTATCATTTCACCTTGACATTTTTTCTCTCAGATTATGTAATTATTTATGGTTGCTGTCAGGTTGGATATTTTGTCTCCACCAGACCACAAACCAATACCCTTATTACATAATATTATTGGAGAACTTTTCTATGAAACGCCTTTTTGCTGCATTTCTTCTCATTCTTATGACCACTGTTACAGCCAAAGCTGATATCGTCTTTGGAGTTATTCCCCTGGAAGACAAAGAAATAATGACAGAGAAATTTACTGCTCTTACGGCATATCTGAGCAGTCATCTTGGCGAGCCTGTAACTTTAAAAATTGGCAGCAATTATGATGAGATCGAGACAGGTCTCAGCAATGGAACAATCCATATTGCATATGTTGGACCCAGCGGTGCTGTTAAAGTGAACAAGAACAACCCTGCTGTTTTCCCACTTGTCAAAGTTGTGAAGGGCGGATCTCCATTTTATAAATCCTATGTAATTGCAAAAAAAGATTCTCCTTTGAACAGCCCTGCAGATCTTAAAGGAAAAATTTTCGCCTTTGGTGATAAAGGGTCTACTTCCTCCTATCTCGTTCCTAAATACATTCTTGCCAAGAACGGTGTGGCGCTGGCTGATCTGAAAGGATCAAAACTGACAGGATCTCACTCAAATGTACTCAAAGCTGTGCTTGACGGGAGTGCTGATGCCGGTGGCCTCAAAGAAAGCCTTGCATTAAAGAATAAAGATAAAGTGAAATTTCTTGAGATATCAAAACCAATTCCCAATTTTCCAATTTGCGCCAATGTAAAAGCAATTGGAAAGGAGAAAGCAAAAAAAATACAGGCAATACTCGCAGCAATGCCTGAAAAATCCATGGAAATTACCGCAATCAGTAAGAAATACGATAAGTTTGCTAAAGCCTCAATTGCAGATTATCAGATTATTGGGGCAATCATGAAGAAACAGTAGATGCCTGACACCGCAGGTCGGATTTCAAGGTAAAAGAAATTCTTCAGGATGATTCCGAATATTACCGGATCCGACCTGCGTATCATGCCCCCATAGCCACAACCTGCTATCAATAGTCAATATCTTTTTTGCCTCAAAAGTATACTCAGGAACAATTAAAATGAATATTCGGTTGAAACTCCTCCTTGCAATGGTTGGCATTGCCATCTTACCAGCACTGTTTATTGCTGGTTTTTCAAGTTATAAAATATCCAATTACCTGGAAACACGCCAGGGAATGGCAATGAAAGAGGAAAGTAACTCAAGTTTCGGACTTGCTTAATGTCCAGTCACAGCGGAACTATTCCGCAATAACCTTTGTCCTGTTTGTATCATATCAATTGCAATGCTC
>DQTH01000178.1 GCA_015662865.1 Desulfocapsa sulfexigens | reverse complement strand
GAAAAATCACCTGAAACCCTGTCAAGGAAAAAATGCGAGTAAATTCAATTTATTCGCTGAATAGTTACGATTCAATAATACTTTAAGCGATTAGTGAATATTTTATTGTTTATTCACTGTTCATCGTTTACACTCAAATCCATGCAAAATTCTACTACTCGCCAGACTATCCTTGAGGCTGCCAGGGCTCGTTTTGGTCATTACGGTTTTAACAAAACTACAATGGCTGAGATTGCCAAGGATTGTGGTATGTCTGCCGCCAATATCTATCGCCATTTTAACGGGAAAAATGATATCATTGCCGTTCTTGCGACCAACTTACTCAAGCGGCAGGAGACCAGACTTGGAGAAATAGTCGGTTGTCAATCTTCCAGTTACTCTGAGAAACTTCGCAAATTCTTCACTGAATCACTTGCCATCACAAGGCAATACGCCACAGAACAGCCAAAAATGAAAGAAATGGTGGATTTTATCTGCCAGGAAAGATTTGATCTTGTCCAGTCACACAAAAAAATCAAGCTGGAACTCATAGAAACCATCCTGCGGGAAGGCACAGCAAAAGGAGAATTTGTCATAGCAGAAACTGATATGGCCAGCACAGCAGAAGCTGTCCTGGATTCTACAGTCATGTTCCATACCCCTCTATTCATGGATATGTATAGTGCAGAAGATTTAAAATCCTCCTGTGATAACATTATAAATCTTTTACTTGCTGCCATTACCCAACGGCAACAGGATTAAATATGCAGAAAATTGAAAACTGGATAGGAGATATGGTGGTTCGATACCGCTGGTTTTTAATCTTCGCATTTATAAGCTTTGCCATTCTGTCCGCAAGCGGCATGCGTTTTCTTGTCTTCTCCAATGACTCAAGAATGTTTTTCTCAAAAGAGAATCCTCAACTGCAGGCACTGGAGGCACTGGAAAGAACCTACACCAAAGTGGAAAACGTTCTGTATATCATTGCCCCGAAATCAGGTAATATCTTTGAACGGGAAACACTTGCTGCCATAGAATTTCTCACACAGGAGGCCTGGAAACTTCCATTCTCAAGTCGCATTGATTCCCTGAGTAACTATCAGCATACAAAAGCCTCTGAAGATGATCTTGTGGTGGCTGATCTTATAGAAGATGCTGGGGACCTCAGTGATGAAGAGATCGCTGAAATAAAAGAAATTGCTTTGGATCAGCCATTGCTGGTCAACAGTCTGATTGATAAAAAAGGTAGTGTAACCGCTATTAATATCAATATTATTAAGCCCGATGACGGCTCCTATAATATTGACAAAGTTAATGCAGCAGCGTTGCAACTCGAGCAGGTAATGAAAGATAAATATCCATCCCTGGATATTTATCTGACCGGGGGAGTGATGATTGATGCAGCCTTTGGGGAAGCGCCGGCAAAGGATATGCGCAACCTGATACCCATCATGTTTACCCTCCTGCTCTTTCTCATCGTTATTTCCCTGCGTTCAATTCTTGCCACCACAGGAACCCTGCTGGTCATTATCTTTTCCACCATGACCGGCCTCGGTCTTGCCGGATGGCTGGGAATTCTGCTGACCCCGGCTTCCGCCAACGCGCCTGTAATTATCTTAACCCTTGCCGTGGCAGACTCCATTCACATCCTTGTCACCATCTTTCATCAAATGCGTAAGGGCACTTCCAAAAATAAAGCCATCAGAGAATCCATACGAATTAACCTGCAGCCCGTGCTCATAACCAGTGTTTCCACTGCCATTGGCTTTCTGACCATGAATTTTTCCGATGCCCCGCCCTTCCGGGATCTTGGAAATATTGTGGCCATGGGCGTCATGGCGGCACTCATCTATTCTGTCTTTTTTATGCCTGCACTGATGGCTGTTCTGCCTATTCGTGTACAACAGAACGAAGGGGAACAGCATAAAATCTTGGCAGCAATTGCAGAATTTGTCATCAAATACCGCAGCCCTATTTTCTGGTCAATGATCACGATGATTGTTCTTACCAGCAGCGGAATAAGCAAAATCTACCTCAATGATGAGTTTATAAAATACTTTGATCACAGTTATCCTTTCAGGATTGCTTCGGACTTCTCGGCAGAACACCTGGCAGGCCTTGAAATAATCGACTGGGATCTCAACTCAGGTGAAGAAGGCGGCATCAACGAGCCAAAATATCTGCAGGCAGTCGATGATTTTGCCAACTGGTTTCGGGAGCAACCCGAAGTAAGACACGTATACACCATCACAGATATCATGAAACGCCTCAACCAGAACATGCACGGTGATGATCCTTCCTGGTACCGTCTGCCCGAAGAGCGTGATCTGGCTGCACAGTACCTGCTTCTCTACGAGATGAATCTTCCATTCGGACTCGATCTCAACAATCGTATTAATATTGACAAATCCTCCACCCGCATGACAGTCTCCACCCCTAATATCGGAACAGCAGGAGTACTTGATTTGGAACAAAGAGGCCGCGAATGGCTGCAACTCCATTCGCCCAAACTCACCACATACGGCTCCGGACTCTCCATTATTTTTTCCTATATTTCAAAGCGCAACATTCGTTCCATGCTCAAGGGCTCCATCATTGCACTTGTACTTATTTCTCTCATCATGATTCTGGCTTTGCGAGATTTAAAACTTGGACTGCTGAGTCTTGCACCAAATCTTTCCCCGGCTTTCATGGCCTTTGGTGTGTGGGGAATCTTTGTTGGCCAGGTGGGTCTTGCAGTCTCAGTTATGATTGCCATGACCCTGGGAATTGTTGTTGATGATACCGTGCATTTTCTGGCAAAATACCAGCGCGGCCGAAAAGAGCATGGCATGAATCCCGAGGATTCTGTTAGATATGCATTCAATACTGTTGGTACCGCTATCTGGGTGACGACCATTGCTCTGGTTGGCGGATTTGGAGTTCTTTCATTTTCCGGATTTCAGATTAACTCCCACATGGGAGCAATGACCACCATAACCATTGTCTTTGCAATTATTCTGGATTTTTTCTTCCTGCCAACCCTGCTTTTAAAACTGGAGAATAACAAATGACCTGTCGTATACCACATCTTACTAAAACTCTTGTTATCCCTTTTCTGCTCTCTCAATTATTCCTCATCACTACTGCCTCCTGTGAAACAGCAGAAGAAAAAGGATTGGCCATTGCCGTGGAGGCCAGCAGACGTGATGACGGGTTTGGAGACTATACCGCAGATATGCTCATGATCCTGAAGAACAAACAGGGCAAGGAAAGCAGAAGATCCATTCGCACTAAAACACTTGAAGTTCCAGGGGACGGCGATAAGAGCCTTTCAATTTTTGATACTCCAAGGGATGTTAAAGGGACGGCTTTTCTCACCTTTTCACATAAGGTTGGTGATGATGATCAGTGGCTGTATCTCCCTGCTCTAAAACGTGTGAAACGTATTAACTCCCGGAATAAATCAGGCTCATTCATGGGCAGTGAATTTGCGTATGAAGATATTTCCAGCCAGGAAGTTGAAAAATATACGTACAAACATCTGCGAGAAGAAGATTATAACGGGCAAGCCTGTTTTGTAGGCGAAAGCTACCCTGTGGATAAAAAAAATTCTGGTTACACAAAACGTATTTCCTGGCTGGATAAAGCCGAATACCGCCTCCAGAAGGTGGAATTTTATGACCGTAAACAGAGCCTTCTTAAAACTCTTACAGCAAAGGGCTACCAACAGTATCTAGGCAAATTCTGGCGACCTGATGAGATGAACATGGTTAACCACCAGACCGGCAAATCTACCCGTTTGACCTGGAAAAATTACAAATTTCGCACCGGTCTTTCAGATAAAGATTTCAACTCCACCAGCTTAAAGCGTGCCAGATAAAATAAACAATAAATACTGGCTTGTTTTCTCTTTCCTCGGCTGTGTCTGTTTTTTGTTTTACAGCAATGCCTGGGCAATGGAATGGAAAGGTGATCTTTCCGTTGATGGTTTTCTGTTTCTTGAAAACGGAGCATTTCCTCACCAGGATAATCAGTCACTCTCTGTTGCCACTAATTTTGAAGTGTACCACGATATCAGGGAGAACTTAAGCTTCACCATTGAAGCCTTTTATCGTCTCGACAGTGAAGACAAAGAGCGAAGCCATGGAGACCTCTCCCTTGCCGAACTACTATACTTCACCGACAACTGGGAGCTTACAGTGGGGTTTGGGCGGGTCTTCTGGGGTGCCACTGAGTTTGCCCATCTGGTCGACATCATCAATCAGACCGATCAGGTTGAGGCAATTGATGGTGAAGAAAAACTTGGCCAGCCAATGGTGCACCTCACTGTTCCGAAAGACTGGGGTGTTATTGAAGCATTTGGACTGCCATGGTTTCGTGAGAGAACTTTTCCAGGGATAAACGGGAGGTTTCGTACCCCACTTGTGGTGGATACAGATGACACCACATATGAAAGCAGCAGCAAAGATCATCACCTTGATCTTGCTCTTCGATTTTCCACAACCCTTGCAGAAGCAGATATTGGCCTCTACCACTTTATCGGGACATCCCGTGACCCGGTGCTGCAACTATCTCTGGACCAGGATTTCAACCCTGTACTTCATCCGCACTACGAGCAGATAGGACAAACAGGCATGGATTTCCAGCTCATTGCAGGAGAATGGCTGCTTAAAGGCGAAGCCTATTACCGCACCGGCCAGAGCCGTTCCTATGGTGCAACCACATTTGGCTTTGAATACACGTTTAGTGCCATTGCAGACAGCCTGATGGACCTCGGCCTGATCGGTGAATATGTGTATGATGATCGTGATGAAGGCTGGCTACCGACCATTAATGAGAATGACATCATGGGAGGCCTGCGTCTTGCCGTGAATGACATGGATGATTCAACAATCCTCCTTGGAGTCATTCATGATATTGATTTCGGCTCCACCATCATTGCCGTGGAAGCCAGTCGTCGTATTGGCGAATCTGTACGGCTCAATCTTGATGCATCTATTTTTACCAACATGGATGCCCGTGATCCTGCGTTCAGTCTGGCCAGGGATGATTTCATAAAGCTTGAAATGATCTGGTACTGGTAAACCGTATCCATGCCAAAATCATCCTTCAGAAACCTTGCAGCAGCACCTGCTGCCTGTCTGCTTTTTTTCACCATTGCCAGCAGTTTAATTGCAGCGGAAACCGTTTCCCGGACTGAAAAATACGAAACATTTAGAAATGTCCAATTTGTAAGAAATTACGATGGTGACTCAATCACCTTTGATATTCCCGAGACACCTGCAATTGTCGGCAAAAACATTATCGTCCGCCTGAGAGGAATTGATACTCCGGAATTAAAAAAGAATACCTGCGCGAACGAATCAACAATTGCCCGTGAAGCAAAAACACTGGTTCATACACTGCTTAAGAATGCCTCCATTATCAATCTTCACAGGATTGATAGAGGAAAATATTTTCGTATCCTGGCTGATGTGGAATTTGACGGACAGGATCTGGCTGAAGTCCTGATCAAGAACAGGCTTGCTGTGAAATATTCCGGCGGCAGAAAAGAATATGACTGGTGCAGACACGAGCAAAAGGTTATATCTGTGAAACCACATTCACCTTCTGTTCTCCCGCCAAAAGTTTCGGGCGTCTACATTTGGCCCCCACCTCCTGTGCAAAAACAAAAAAATGACAAAAAGTAATAATGGACTCTGTGCAGCACTTGGAGCATTCTTGATATGGGGCCTGCTTCCTCTCTACTGGAAGACAATTTCTTCGGCCATTCCACTGGAAATTCTTTGCCACCGAATTACCTGGTCAACGGTTGCAACTCTGCTTATTCTTGCTCTTTGGGGAAAAACCGGCAAACTGATTCCAGTGCTGAAAGACAGAAAAGTTGTGATCCGTTTCATGGTCACGTCTTTACTCCTTTCCAGTAACTGGCTGATCTATATCTGGGCTGTGAATAGTAATTTCATTGTTGAATCAAGCCTTGGATATTTTATAAATCCGTTGATCAATGTTCTCCTGGGGATGATATTTCTCAAGGAAAGACTTCGTCCCCCCCAGTGGCTTGCCATGTTCATGGCCTTTAGCGGTGTCTGCTATCTGACATTTGGTTACGGCCATTTTCCGTGGATTGCCATAGCCCTGGCTCTGACCTTCGCTTTTTATGGACTGCTCAGGAAAACCGCCCCTTTACCTTCCCTTGAAGGGCTCTGCCTTGAAACCTCTATTCTTTTTATTCCAGCACTGGTCACTATGATATTTCTGGCCATGCAGGGAAATCTTGATTTCATCCATCAAAACACAAGCGGTCGTCTTCTTCTGGCCGGAACCGGAATCGTCACCTCCCTGCCTCTGCTCCTCTTTGGCTATGCCGCCCAGAAAATTCGTCTGTCAACCCTTGGCGTTATCCAGTATATTGGGCCTTCCATGCAACTCTGTATCGGGATTTTTGTATACGGGGAGTCGTTTCCAAAAGAACAGATGATTGGATACGCGCTGGTCTGGTGTGGACTGCTTATCTATGCAACAGAGGGAATCATGGTGCGGTTCTACAGGGACAAATCATGTCTGAAAAAATAGTAAATCGAGGACAGAATCCGCTTATTCACTTAAAAGATCAGCCAGTTCTTCAGGGGTAAGAAGGGAACGCAGCTCTTTTGATCTGCGATCTTCGATGACACGACGATCCATCCCTTTACGTCGATCAACACCCAATCGGGCATTGGCAAGGGATCTAAACCAGGCCTTCACCGACCTGCGGGTTTCCGGCCGGGCATTTCGGAAGTCAAAGCGACGCTCAACAGATCTCCTTCGGTCAGCAGATCCTCTTCGGTCAGTTCTTTTATCCCGCCGCTCAACTCCATCCCACTGCTGCAAAACATCTTTCTCCATGACTCAAACCGGCCAAAACCAGAGATAATTATTCCTATCTAATTAGTACTTCTAAAGAAGATACACAAACAATCAGGGTAATACACTAAAAAAACAACAAACAGTTTCAGTTCTCCATTTCCTGGCAAATCCTGCTGTGAATTGCAACCACAGCTGTGTCAACTTTCAGAATCCTGTTACCCATGGAAAAAGGCTGCATGCCTGCAGACAGGAGTTTAGCAACTTCAAAGTCAACCCAGCCGCCTTCGGGGCCCACCGCGTACAGTATCCTGCCATTGCTTCCTGCCAAGCAGCCGGATAGATTCTCCGTTGCAGAAGGATGAGCCAGTAAAAGCTTTGTATATTGTGATGCAAGCTCAGGAAGAACATCTTCAGCAAAGGGACGGAAACGTCTATGAATCTGAATATGCGGCAGACGCGTATCAACGGCTTGTTCAAGGCCATGAATCAGATGTGGCCGGTACTCTTTTTCTTCAAGAATCCCTGCCTCCCAAAAGCTTTTTTCAACCCTGTTAGCATTCAGCAGGTAGATAGCTTCAACTCCAAGTGCAGTAACCTGGCTCAGAATTCGTTTGAGCATGATTGGACGTGGCAATGCCAGAAGGAGATCAATGGCAGGAGGTGGAATTGGTTGGTCGTTTAAATTTACATAAAGTTCAACAACAAAAGGATACTTTCGTTTCACCGACACCACTGTGGCTTCACCTGTCTTACCATCAAGCATGCCCACCCTCAGGGTATCCCCTTCAAGACTCTGCAGAACCTTTACAATATGTTTGGCACGATGGTCACTCAACAAAATGGTGCTATCTGCCAGTTCATCTTTCTCAAACAGAATTATATTCATACCATCAACATTATTAAAAATGGATAAACCAGTGCAAATAAAAGCGGTTGGACCCTACCCCCAGATTTGATTCATCTGGTCCGTGGTAGAAAAAGGCTCCAGCACTAAGTGTCATTTCGTCGCTCAAGCTATACTCAAGCACAGGCGAGATAAAACCGGATCCGTCATCCAAATCTGTAACACTCAGTACAGAAAAGGTCCATAATATTGCCGGGATAAAGCTGGCCGACAACCCGATCTGATCGATGTCCAGCGCGTCAAGGTAATGATATTCCCCAAGAAGTACCAGGGAATTTGCAAAACCATACTCTGCACCCAGAATAAATTCAGAATGACGTCTTCCGGATTCACGATTATGAAAACTGCCCCCTTCGCTTCGCAGTTCTATGCCTGTATCAGCCAATTCACCTTCGATTTCCCAACCCTGTATGTCCAGATTACTCTTCTCATCCCATTCTCCGATGAGAGCCACATCTGCAAACGCAAGGTAGCCCTTCACCCGAATAGAACCTTTTCCTTTGGCAATATTCACGTCAATATTGGAAAGCTCGTTTATGGCATACTCATAGCGGATGGTCTCTGTGCCTGGCCGCTCATTTGACTCAATGGCCTGAATATTGATGGGATTAAAAACGTCAATCGGGTTCCAGAATTTCCCGACACCAAGGGGTATCCGTTGTTTCCCAATGACCCAGTAGTGGCTGGCTCCGCTGTACTCCAGATAGGCCCGGTAAATGGATGTGTCGTTTGTCAGAGTGCCCGGGTTGCCCCTGTACAGGGTTTCATTATCCACAATCACAGTGGCCATGATATCAGGGTACTGATCATGCTCAAGGGTGAACTCTGCCCGCAGACGATTAAAATCAAACCCGTGAGATAGCTCGTCGTACCCGGGAATATTTGTATTTTCAAGGGAAAAGCCGGGAACAAGCCCCAGGTACGCAGCAGCAAAAATCTGCTTAACTGCAGATATTTGAAAATATTTTGCCATCTTTCAGCACTATGGAACGTCTGGCCTTTTCTATGACCATGGGATCGTGGGATGAAAAAATAATGGTAACTTCTTCTTCCTGGTTCAATTTCTGCATCATATCAATGAGCGATGATGCTGATTTTGAATCCAGGTTGGCTGTGGGTTCATCAGCAAGAATAAGTTTGGGAGTGGCTGCCACTGCCCTTGCCACTGCAACCCGTTGCTGCAGGCCTCCACTTAACTGATGGGGCAGTTTATCCAGGAATGTCTCAATACTAAGTTTTCTTGCCACCTCCAGGCTTCGTTTATGCGCTTTATCCTTGCCGGCACCCTGAAGTTTCATGACATATTCAATATTTTCACGGGCTGTAAGCACTGGAAGCAAATTATACGCCTGGAAAACAAAGCCGATATGATCACGTCTGATCTGCGACAACTTACTTTCAGGAAGTCCTGTCAGGCGCTCACCGTCCAGAACAATATCACCATGGCTCGGTATATCCAGCCCGCCTATAATATTCAGGAGCGTTGTTTTACCACTCCCTGACGGACCTGAAATAACGACAAACTCTCCTTTGCCAATAGTGAGATTGATATCATCAAGGGCCACAACTTCCACTTCCCTGTCCGGTTTGAAGAGTTTGGAAATCTGTTGTACTTCAAGAAATTCAGTCATAATCTTCTTATTAAATTTCATTGATGACTGTTACAGGCTTTGTCCGCTTCAACAGTCTGAGAGGAAAATAGATGCTGACAATTGTTGCTAGAACAACAGCTGAAAAGGCAGTTACAAAATAATCGGGACGAATGATTGCGTAGGTGACGGCATCCATACCAAATTCTTCAAAGGCCTCACTGAACATGGTGAGATCAAGACCATATACCTTAAAATAAACAAGACTCAGGCCTCCGCAGATCATTCCTGCGATCAGACCGCTCAATCCCATGAGCAGGGCTTCAGTCAGGATGATAACCCGAACCTGACGAAAAGCAGTACCAATGGCCAGCATGATACCGAACTCACGCATCCGCTCAAGAACAGAGACAAGCATCACACCGAAAATACCGAGCCCGGCAACTCCAAAATTATGATGGAGATGACCAGACTGAAACCTTTCATCAGTACCCGGGACTGCATGAGAGCCGGATACATTTCATCCCAGCGCAGAATATCAAGATCCGGCAGAGCTTTCTGCAGATCCTGCTGCAGATCGACAAGCTGCCTGTCATCATGCATAATAATCGAAACCTGGCTCACACCCTGCTGCACTCCAAGAAAGGTCCGGGCTCTGTCAAGATCTATAAAAACTCCATTTTCATCAAGCCCCAGGTTGTTGGTTTTGAGAATTCCTGTGATCCGAAGGGCAATGGATGTTACTTCTGAATTACTATCCTGTGAAGATAGAATAATCTTTTTCCCTATTTTCACTTGAAGCTTTTCAGCAAGTTTAAAACCGACAATCGCACCCCTGCCATGCCTGCCAAAACCATACTCTCCTTCCACCAGGTAGGTCTGCAGGCGACCATGCGTATTCTCACGATCAAGATCAACGCCAAATATCTCTGTGTTTCTGGAATAATGGGCGGTGGCCACAAGCCCATTCTGCCTGAGCCGCTCCACCCAGCTCCGTATTCTTGAATCGGAACCGAGCAAACTATCCAATTTTTTTCTGTGGTTGTCTGTTTCTCTGCGTACAACAAGCCTATCAAGGGAGGGATCCAGGCGATAACCATGACCAAACAAAGACAGTTGTCCGGAATCACTGCGGATGGCATTAGTGATCATCTGTTCAGTCATGCCATCATAAATTCCCTGCATGAGCAAAAGTCCCCACAGACTGACACAAATCATTAAAACCACGAGGATGGATCTTGCCGGTCTCCTGACAAGGGAGGCCCAGGCCATTCTCAGTGCCAGCCTATACATGATGAATCGCCTCAATGGGCTGATATCGATTGACCTTGACAATGGGGTAGAGAGCGGAGAGAAGCAGTAAAACAAACATCACACCCATGTCACGAAGAATAGTCATTGGCTGAAACGCTGTGGGCATTGCAGAGGCGGCGAGCCCGTACTGTTTGAACTGCTCTTCCATTCCGCTGAACACCAGTGGGTGAACATTGAAATACCAGGCAAATGCACCACCAATGAGACCGCCGGCAAGAACACTTGCAAAGCCGAGCATGGAGGATTCCAGCAGCAGAATTCCGAAAATCTGGCCGGGTGTTGTTCCAACAGCGCGCATGATTCCGATTTCCCTGATCCTTGCAAACACAGCCAGCAGGGTATAAATCATAACCACAAAAAAGATGACTGTGAAAATAATACTCAAGGTTATATAGCCAAAGATCGAATCAAGTTTCATGGACAAAACCAGCGGAGCCATTGTCTCCATCCAGCTGGCGGATTGATATTCATCCCCTATCCGGTTACCGATTCTTTTTGCTATCATTTCCGCCTGTTTCGGATTATCCGGAAGGACAATTCCATGGGTGGCAAGATTTTCGGCTGCCATAATGATGTCAAAATAGGGCTTTGCCAGAAAGGCACCGGTGGCATCAAATTCAAACAGACCGGTTTGAAAAATACCTTTCACAATCAGTTTATCGGCTGCAAATGAATAATCTGCTCCTGTGCCAATAAAGGCCAGTTCATCACCAACCTTTAAATCAAGACGTCGGGCCAGTTCATTACCGATATAAAGCTGATTGGTGTCTGTGATACTGAGATACTGCCCTTCTTTAAGG
>DQTH01000013.1 GCA_015662865.1 Desulfocapsa sulfexigens | reverse complement strand
GAAAGGCTTTTCACGTTAATATGTCATTATTTTAATTGGTTGGCTATGTTTTCTATTGTGTTTTGGTCAACCCCGAAACTTGAGAACATAATATAAGTGCTGAAAACAGGCTGTTTTGCTTCCAAAACAGCCTGTTTTATAGACAAAAGACCGCTTTAAGGAACTGCACTGAAATTTCCCACAGGTTCGATATGCGAACCGTACAAGCAATTATTCTATTTTCTTGAGCAGCCAGGCCATATTTTGTCCCAAAGTGCGCATGGTGCCAATTCCTTCAGCGTCATTCTCAACTTCTCCTTTTGCAAGGCCACTGGCAAAATTCCAATAATTTGATCCTACAGTTATCATCTGGCCGATGGTAAAAAAATGATTGATTGTGTCAAAAGCATGGATAGCCCCGCCTCGCCGCCTTGCTATTACGGCTGCTCCGACCTTACGCTTGAACATATCTTCGTTCATTCTGGAAGTCATGCCTGCCCGGTCGATCAGGGCTTTTATCTCTGAAGAAACATCGGCAAAATATGTTGGCGAACCTAATATGATGCCATCGGCATCCAGCATTTTTTCTATGCATGTGTTAATATAATCGTTATCCACTGCACACCGCTGATCTTTGTTCTCCTTGCATTTATAACAAGCAATGCAGCCTCGAATTTTTTCACCGGACAGTTGAAGAAGCTCTGTTTCAATTCCTTCTTTATCCAGCTCTTCAAATACTGTGCGAATTAACATTGCAGTATTTCCATCTTTTCTTGCACTGCCATTGATTGCTAAAACTTTCATGCCACACCTCTGTTTTGTTGTTTTTTTAACGTTCAAAATACTCATTACTATGGTTTAGCGTTATTATTGTTGCTGATGAGAGTTCATATTGTTCTTAATATCAGCTTGCTGTGTGTTAATCTCATATTAATATCAAAAATCGGATATCAGCTTTTCTGATAATGTAGGATTACCGACGGGGTGCGGTTCCCACAATGCCTGAGCCACCTATAGCTTAATGGAAAGATTAAACTATATGCCATTCATATCAAAATGGTTTCTCAACCCCAAAAAAAATCCTTTAATTTAGCAGAGTATGCAGTAAAATACTGCCCTATGTCAGATACAATTGAATCTGAAAACATTCGCTGGAATTAATTATGGAATTCAAAGACTATTATACGACTTTGGGCATTGACCGAAATGCCACCCAGGATGAAGTTAAGCGGGCATACCGCAAGCTTGCCCGTAAATTTCATCCGGATGTCAACAAGGACGCTGAGGCAGAACACCGTTTTAAAGAAATCGGCGAAGCCTATGAGGTTTTGCAGGATATTGAAAAACGGGCAGCATACGATAAATTCGGTAAGGACTGGCAGGCAGGACAGGATTTCAAGCCTCCTCCTGACTGGGATACCGGTTTTGAGTTTCATGGCGGTGGCTACACTGAAACAGACGCCTCGCAATTCAGCGATTTTTTTGAATCCCTGTTTGGTGCCCAGCATGGTGCAGGACGGCGGGATCCGTTTGCAGGCCAATACACTCAGTATCCCGGAAAAGGTCAGGATTTACATGCCAAAATCGTAATCAATCTGGAAGACAGTTTCCACGGGAGCAAACAATCTCTCACACTGCAGCGACCGGCAGTTAACGAGTCCGGTCATGTCATCACCCGTCCGCACGTTCTCCAGGTCTCTATTCCAAAGGGGATAATGGAAGGACAACAGATCAGACTGGCCGGACAAGGTGCTGAGGGAATGAATGGCGGGACCAATGGTGATCTTTTCCTTGAGGTTGCCTTTGCTGCGCACCCCTATTTCACGCCGGACAAACACGACATTATGCTCACCCTGCCCATTTCTCCGTGGGAAGCAGCGTTGGGTGCAACAATTAAAGTTCCGACTCTGGCCGGTACTGTGGATCTTAAAATTCCGCCAAACTCTCAAACCGGTAAAAAAATGCGACTTAAGGGAAGAGGTCTTTCTTCTGCCAAAGCAACTGGTGACCAATATGTGACCCTTGCCATCATGACTCCCAAGCCAGTTACTGAAAAAGACAAGGAAATCTACCGGAGTATGGAAAAGGCTATGTCTTTTAATCCCCGCAGCCATCTTGGAGTGTGACCATGAAAAAAGATCTCCAACCAACAATTTTTGATCAGGACAGCGAATACACCTTACGAGAGCTTTGCCATGTCTGTAAAGTTCATGCCCAGTTTATTCAGGATCTGATTGACGAAGGTATTATATCACCCCATGGTGAAAGCCCGCAGGAATGGCGATTTGAAGCTGTTGAAGTTAAACGAATCCAGATTTCCATACGATTACAGGAGGATCTGCGTATCAATCTTCCAGGTACTGCGCTTGCTCTTGATCTTCTGGAAGAAATCGAAGAACTTCGCCGTGTGAAATCTCGCTTGGAGCAACTCTATGCGTTGGAAAAAAGAATATAATATCGGTATTCCTATTATCGATACCCAGCATAAACAGCTTTTCCGCTTCAGTGATGAGCTGCAAATGGCAATCAGCTCCGGCTTGAAACAATCAAACCTTAAAGAACTTCTGATCAATGTGAAACAGTATGTAGCAAGACATTTTACTGTGGAAGAGAAACTGATGATGGACAGCAACTATCCGGGGCTTGATGAACAACTTAAAGCACACGCAGGTTTCACTAATCGTTTTGATGAATTTTTTGATGACTTTCAGGAAAGCGGCCTGACTCCAGAGCTTGTGAACGGAATGAAAAAAGAACTGATTGACTGGATTGGTAAGCACATTACCGGAATTGACCAGAAATTCGGTGGTTTCTATAAGGAATATCAAGCCCGCAGGATTCTGCCGACAATCGGGCATAATTCCGGTAAACACACCGAAATAGAATCTGATTACCTATAAAACTCAGCTATTTTTAATGGTCATTTCCGCGTAGACGGGAGGTAAATGTAGACTCCGATCCACATCTCTGGTACGAAACTAGATCCCCGCCTACTAGGGGATGACGACCTGTTGGCTTTGAATTTTTTTTATCGATGAGTTACCAATGTGGTATGTAAATATGGCTGAGCTTTATACATAATCAGGAAATATATTATGTCACGACTATCCTCCCTTGCCCTGGGTTACCACATATAGGAGACAAACAAACTTTTTCCAAAGTGACCGACAATAACATTGACAAACTATTCACCGTGACTACCTGTTTAAGTATATGGTCTTATTCTCTTTAATTCAGAAAGAGTCAACAGTGCAGATAAGATATTATTTTCACATAAGGAGTTAGCAATGAAACACTCTATTCTTTTCCCGATTATCCTCAGTTTAACAATCATCCTATCTGCATGTGCAGGTGGCCCGAATAAGGCCGGTATCGGTGCTGCCAGTGGGGCTGCTGGTGGTGCATTGCTTGGTCAGGCCATCGGCCACAACACTGAAGCTACTCTTATCGGTGCTGCTGTTGGCAGTATGCTCGGTTATATGGTGGGTAACGAAATGGACAAATATGACCGGGAGCAGTTGAATCATGTCTATGAGCGAGGGGTATCAGGACAAACCAATGCATGGCGAAATCCTGATAACGGCAACCAGTACCAGGTTACTCCACGACCAGCATATTCCAACCCGACGACACACCAACCCTGCCGTCAGGCTGAAATTCAGGCAACAATTGATGGAAAACGGGAGACCACATATACCACAGCCTGTCGTGACAGTTATGGACACTGGCAGCTCAAGAACTAGCACCCACAAGGGGGTATAAGTTCCTTGCGGGTATTTGCAAGATTCTGATTTCATTGCACAATAGCTTGTTTTATTACTACTGTTTATATGGAGTAAGGCACTAAAAATAGTACTTAAGCAGGTCTTTTTATAACATTCGCACAATGACACCCCCATAAATTAAAATGATTTATGGGGTGCTGACACTCTTACAGGAACAATGCATAGCGGTCAGTTTACTGTTTCCACAAGCCAACATATGCACCTCATTGATATTACATCTGAGGTGCAGACGCTTGTTACCCAATCAGAAGTTAAAGACGGGTTGTGTTATCTTTTCAACCCTCACACAACTGCCGGGCTGACCATCAATGAGGGGGCTGACCCTGATGTGCGTTCAGATATTATAGAAGGACTTAAAGAAATTGTTCCCCTGAGCTATCCGTTCAAGCACAGGGAAGGAAACTCGCCATCTCATATCATGGCCTCGTTAATGGGAGCGTCACTCACCATAATGATCAGGAACAACCGATTGCTGCTTGGCACCTGGCAGGCTATCTATTTCTGTGAATTTGACGGCCCAAGAGCGAGAAAAGTTCACTGGCAGTTTCTTGCAAATAATTAAACCTCCTCATTCAAAATCTATGGATATTGATCCACACCAGATGTGCTTCGGGCTGAACCTTGAGCTTGACAGGGAATCTCTTAATATGTTCCTGCAGCTCATGGGAAGACCTGAGTTTGCAGCGACATTGTCGACCCGCCTGTCCAGCACCGAAATCCAGGAAATGGTTGACTACTTTACCGGCATCCTGAAAAAAAATTTGAGTGAAGACGAATACCATGAGCTGTTTCTTCTGGAACAGTCCCCCCATCACCATAAATAAGAACAGCATTCCATGGCAAACGATATCCTATATGATTTACGCACTTTTATTGAACTGCTGCGTCGCGAGAATCAACTGCATGTTATTGATGCAGAAGTTGACCCCTACCTTGAAATTGCGGAAATTCACCGTCGCGTTATTAAGCGTCAGGGTCCGGCACTCCTTTTTACCAATGTGAAAGGCAGTGCTTTTCCTGTGGTCACCAATCTCTTTGGAACGGCCAAACGGTTGGAACTCGCCTTTGGCAAACGTCCACAGCAATTTGTACAGGATCTGGTAAATCTCACCGAATCGATAATGCCGCTCAATGCCAAAAAGCTTTGGGACAACCGTAACCTCCTTATTGACGGCCTTAAAATCGGCCTCAAAAACCAGAAGCAGGGACCAATTCTGGAAAACTGTCAACTGCCCTCGCGCCTTGGCAGTCTTCCTATGCTGACTTCCTGGCACAGCGACGGTGGCGCCTTTGTTACACTGCCACAGGTTTACACCGAACATCCTGAAGGCAAAGGACATAATCTGGGGATGTACAGAATCCAGCGTTTTGATGATCAGACCACCGGTATTCACTGGCAAATCCACAAAGGTGGAGGGTATCATTATCATGCTGCTGAACAGCTAAACCAGCCACTGCCCATGACCCTTTATATCGGCGGGCCTCCGGCACTGATGCTATCAGCAATTGCACCACTGCCTGAAGATATTCCGGAACTGATGCTTACTTCTCT
>DQTH01000165.1 GCA_015662865.1 Desulfocapsa sulfexigens | reverse complement strand
TCAAGGTGACCCGTAAGACCATGGGCTATGCCGAAAGGGCCATCGAAGCCATTGACAAGACCGTATCAACGGGCCTTGGCATCGTCGCGCTGCGGTTTGATTTAAACAGGGATTATCGCAGGAACAAAAAAATACTATTTTCATTCAAAATCATATTGGAGCAACTTATTGCCCATCCAGGGCACCCTGACCTCTGGAAGCGAGCTGATCCAATCCATGATTAGCGGATTAAATGCTTTTTTACCAAAAACGACCATGACCGTATTGGAACGGATATAAATTTTGCCGGCTCCTTCGATGATATTCCTATAGATTGTTTTCGGTTTAGCCTTTTCAAATAGTTTGAATTTACCGGCCATTATTTTGTAGAGTGTGTTTGCAATCAGAGTCATGGCAATATCAAAATCAACCTTCACAATTATTGGAGACGACAGCGCATTGATGCTGAAAAAGTCAACGTTTTCCTGGATATTGTTTTCAATCAGCCACCGCTGGGCATATGTTTCAATGATTTGTTTGGCAGGGGTTTCAAAATCATTGGTAATAATAAGCATGGGCAACTCTCGCCCTGTGCCTGTCACAATGATTTGTCGCAGCTGGCCATCGTAGTCCTTTATTGTGATGGGTTCCTGGTAAAGCTTTAGCAGGCGGTATTTTCGGGTGGTTTTGCTGAGCCTGATTTTGGTCCAATTTGAGATTTTTTGGATATTTTCTACAATCTTTTTTCCTCTTCTTTTCAAGGTAATAAACTTGATGTCGAAGTCTTTATCAAGGACATTGAGGTTTTTATATGTGGTCAACTTTGAATCAAAAACCAAGCAGTTTGGAAGCACACCGTGACTGCTTTTATAAAATGAGACAAAGTTTAAGATTTCATCCGGTGCGTCTTCTTTTGAGAGCTGGCCATTGGAATAACACAGGTATGTGGTTTCCAGATCCTGGGCAAAAAAGCACAACACACTTTTCATTGCTTTTCCCCGTGTAGGGACCCAATGATTTTGAAGCTGACTTTCTTCTCCCCAATGGGGTGTGGAATGAAAATCCAGGTTGATATGTTGCCCTTTGATCAGGCCCTTTTCTTTGAGAACCTGGTTCCATTTTTTTAACAAATTGACAACCAGATTGTGGGGATTACGGTAGGAGTATTGCGTGATGGCGGCGATTTTGGGAAGCACATTTAGTCCGGCGAAGGCTCCCAAACCGTAATCGAAGTTAAGATCGTTTACATGGGAAAGCCTTTCTTTTCCGATGAGTTTTAAGGCCAAGAAGCTCATCAGATAGTTGCGTCTCGGTATTTGTTTGGATCCAAAAAAACCGATTTGATTAAAGAGTGTGTCAAGCTGCATATCCACAATCATAGGGATAAAAAGAAACACTCCGACGTAGGCAGTTTTTACAAGTTCGTGAGCGCAAAATTGTTTTACATGTGCAATTTCCGCAGGGTCTTTTGCCTGTTGTAATGCAATGCGCCTTTCGACATGGGTTCGTCTAAACAGTCTTGCAAAGCCTTCATCTTTCAGGACTTGGCCAATGGTTTTGGCTGTAATATCATACCGTTCCCTAAGAAGAACTTCTTCGATCTCTTCAATGGAGTAGTTTTGTTTTCTCAGTTCGATAATGCGGTCTTTGGCCATAAGTGTCGACGGCCTTCGCTGTTTTGGTCCCCTGGTCAAAGGACGGAAAAACGGCGGTAGAGCGCCGGCCTTGAAATCTCTTCTCAAGGCATTAATTGTATGGACAGAGTATCCAAATTGTTTAGCAACCTCGCCAGCGCTGAGGCCGTCTACAAAGGATGCCCTGAGGGCCTCATAGCGTTTTTGCATTGGATCTTCGGGATCAATGAAGAACGGTTTTGACATTGTGCACTGCCCCCAAGTTGTATTTATTAGGTCAACTATAAGGACAGTGCTATAATGTTAAATTATATTTGTCAATATATTTTTCCAGAAATTTCGTATGGTTATATTTTTCCGAAATATTTATAGTTATAATTTTACTCAGTATAACATATTTTTAAAATACTATTTTGCAATAGCCCAAGATAGTAACCATCGATTAAATTTTTACAATATCAAATGGTTACAGCTATGGGATAGATTGAATTTAACCTATTTTAGGGTTTTTAAATTCCCGTGATAATCCCTGTTAATAACACTACAGCGTCATATTTTCTGTAGACTTTCAAAATCAGATGGTGTATGGTGGAAATCATAAGGGCGCATGAAAGAGTCACAGAGCGGTTACCGAGAGAACTGATCAAGCAGGTATCGGTATCAATCGATACAACAGGAGAAATGCGCCCTTTCACTGATCAACCGGTTTATCATAAAAAAACAAATGCCTCATACCATTAATACAGCACCGATCGCCGGCGATCTGAAAAAGCTAGGGCCGGTCGAGTTGAAATTGGCCAATGAGCCTACATTGGCGCCTCTCTGGGATCAGCTTGTCAGCCGGTACCATTATTTGGGTTATCGGAAGCTTCTGGGCCATCGTTTGAAATACCTTGCTTTCATCCAGGAGCGACCCGTTGCTGCTTTATCCTGGAGCGCTCCGGCCTTGAAACTACGCGTTCGTGATCATTTTATCGGGTGGTCCGACGAGCAACGCAAAACCCACTTGCATCAAATAGCGAATAACAGCCGCTATCTGATTCTTCCGTGGGTCAAGATTCCCAATCTGTTTTCGCATGTGCTTTCCCTTAACATTGATCTCATAAAAAAGGACTGGCCGCGGCATTTTAAAACGGAACTGATGCTATTAGAGTCCTTTGTTGACCCGCGTTTTTTCAATGCCGTCAGCTATAAAGCCGCCAACTGGCAATTTATCGGTCAAACCCATGGCTACACCAAAAAAGGAAAAGGATATATCTATCATGGCGATGTCAAGGATGTACTCGTTTATGTGTTAGATCCGAAGTTCCGAGATACCATTGGTTGTCAGCAAAAGCCCTGTGACCCTTTTCCGCGCCCTCCACAATCACAGAAAAAAGTGGAGGAGTTACAGATGCTTTTAAAACACTGTCAGTGGCATCCCGATCTGGTTCCGACCATGGATCTTACCCAAGAAGATCTCACTTTAATGGCCGATGAGCTTGTCGCCTTCCATGAACAGTTCCATCACTGTTTGGGCCGAATAGAGCATCAGCGCCTTGGGCTGGCCTATATGTCCGGGCTCATCAGCAATGTGAAAGGCAAATCGGTTGAACCCATCGCCCTTGAGTTTTTAGATCAACACGGTGTTCGAGCGCTACAGCGTTTTATGAAAAACTATCGTTGGGATCATGAAGCCATGGAGGCATCGCATCAGGCTATGTTGGCTGAAATGATCGGCTGCCCCGGTGGCATGATCAATGTTGACAGTTCCGAGTTCCTCAAAAAAGGCAAAGAGTCTGTCGGTGTTGCCCGCCAATATTGCGGCGCTGCCGGTAAAGTCGACAACTGTCAATCCGGCGTCTTTGTCGGCTATTCAAGCGAAAAAGGCTATGGACTTCTGACCGGCCGCCTCTATATGCCCGAAATCTGGTTCACCGATGAATATGCCAAAAGGCGAAAAGACAACTGGGTTCCCGAAGATCTCGTCTTCCAGACGAAACTTGAAATAGCTCTTGAGCTTATCAACGAGACAGTCGAGTCAAATATATTCCCGGCAAAATGGCTTGGCTGTGATGCCACATTTGGATCGGATTCGAAATTTTTGCAAGCCCTGCCGGAATCACTCTATTACTTTGCCGGCATTCGTTCAGATACCTACGTTTTTCTTGAAAAGCCCAAAGTAGGCCTGCCCCCTTACAAAGGAAGAGGGCCTCATCCCAAAAAAATACATGTACTGCCGGGGGAACCACAAGCACAGAAAGTCGCCCAAATTGCACAATCAGAAAAACTATCCTGGAAGCCCGTTGTTTTGGCAGAAGGCTCAAAAGGTCCAATTGTCGCTGAAGTGACCCGCATCAGGGTATACCTGTCTCGAAACGGACTTCCGGAAGAAAAACCTTTATGGCTGTTCATCCGGCGCAACTCTGATGGCCAGTTGAAATGTGCTCTGTCCAACGCACCGGAAGACATGCCTTTCTCCGAGTTGTGTGAAGCTTCAACCATGCGTTGGCCGATTGAACAATGCTTTAAAGAAGGAAAAGACCAGATAGGTATGGATCATTACGAACATCGCTCCTGGCCGGCCTGGCATCGTCACATGATCTATGTTTTTCTTGCATTGCATTTTCTACTTCGTTTGCGAATCCGGTTAAAAAAAAAGCCCCATGTCTGACGTTGCCACAAGCAAGAAGACTGGTGGCAGCTTTACTTCCCTATCGTTCAATTGATCGGTTTTATGCCTTGGAAATAGTAAAATACCATACGACTCGTAATTATATCGCTCAAAAATCGCACAGAAAAAGAGCCATTGCTGAGGCTGTTCTATTGAAAGTTAAAATGTCGCTGTAGTATTACGATTACAGGGTCTTTAAGAAAGCCAAAGTTCTGCTCTATCCTGTATTGATCCTTTTTATA
>DQTH01000292.1 GCA_015662865.1 Desulfocapsa sulfexigens | reverse complement strand
CGGTATATTGCTAAATCAAATGGCCTATATACCCGTTTTCAAACTACAACGAGGCTTGCTTCGGGAATTGCTGTGATCAGTACAAATAAAATCGAAGAATCCGACACAATATTTTTAAAAATAACTGTTTCAGACCATGGTGTTGGCTTACCTGAAGATGAATTGAGGTCAATTTTTAATAAATTTATCCAGAGTTCCAAGACAAAAACGGGTGCAGGCGGTACTGGACTTGGTCTTGCCATCAGTAAACAGATTGTAGAAGACCATGGCGGTAAAATCTGGGCTGAAAAAAATCCGGAAGGTGGAGCTCTATTTTGTTTCACTATTCCCTTTTCCTAGAGATTTTCATGCGTATTCTCATCATTGATAATGATCTCTCAATCCGCAAGGCAGTGAGCCTTGGAATTCAGAAAAATGATTGGATAATAGACACAGCTGAGGATACCATAAACGATGCCATCACTTTGCTTGGACAATATCAATATGACATCATAATTGCTAATCTCACCATGGAAGAAGAACATACCATTAATGTGATAAGGGAAATAAAACAACAAACCCCAGAGACCATTGTTATTGGTATGACTAGAGGCAGTGCCAGTGAATTTTTCTCGGAAAACAACATGGATTTCTTCAATGCCTGTTATCAGAAACCCTTGCATTTGAAAATGCTGAAAAAAGTGATTGACCTTGAATTAAAGAAACTCGCAGCGATTGCTGATGATGTGGAATGAAAAAACGTTATAAAAAGATATCTCTTTGACCCAAGTCAAGGAGATTGTGGGATAACATGATACTGTGTAGTCAAAGTAGGCATAAACCCTTTACTCCACAAGGATAAAAATATGAAAATCATGCGAAAAATTATAAAAATTGATGAAGAACTCTGCAACGGTTGCGGTCTCTGTGTCCCTGACTGTGCAGAAGGTTCACTCGTCATCATTGACGGTAAAGCCAAAATGATCTCCGACAATCTCTGTGATGGACTTGGGGCATGTCTTGGCTCGTGCCCTCAGGGAGCTTTGAAAATCATTGAACGAGAAGCTGACGACTTCGATGAAGAAGCTGTTGAAAAGCACCTGGCAAAACAGAAAGAGCAGGAAGAGACAAAAGCGCCTAAAACATCAGGCTGCCCTTCGGCTCAACTGAAAACTTTTGCGCCTCAAACTCCCTGCCAGGCAGCAAACAAACCTGTTATGGCAGCAGGTGGCGGAACATCTTCTCTTACTCACTGGCCTGTACAAATCAGACTTGTTCCACCGAGCGCTGAATTTCTTCAGGGTGCTGATCTATTGGTTGCTGCAGACTGTACAGCAGTTTCGGCTCCAAATTTTCAGTTAGATTTCCTTACCGGAAAAGTGGTAATGATGGGTTGTCCCAAATTTGATGATGCGGAAAGCTATGTTCAGCGCTTCAGTGAAATCATTGCCAACTGTAATCTGAAGAGTCTTACGATACTTATCATGGAAGTACCCTGCTGCTCATCAATGAATGGAATCATCCAAAAAGCCATGGAACGTGCAGAAAAAAGCGTTCCTGTTGAACAGATCACTCTCTCCACCCAGGGAGTTGTTCTGGAAAAGAAAAAATGGTAGTTTTATAGATTTGATGGATTCGTGAAAGCTTTCACGAATCCATCACTTTTATTCTGCCTTCATCACTGTGATCACAGTCCCATCCGGACGATGATCTTTTGCCTGGATCATACCTCCTGACAAAGTAACAATCCGATCCATTTTCCCTGCCATATCAGATGCACAGATAAACTGGAATGCTTTCCCTCTGGCCATTTTTCCAAGACGTGCCCGCACATCCTTAAAGCCTTTTCAGCAATCGCCACGATAATCTATTTCTATAGTTTTCATCACCAATTAACTCTTTTTTGTAGGGTGCCATGAAGAATTAGCATTTTCGTTCCAGATCGAGGCGTGAGAAAAAATTTACCACAGGCATATATGTGATATTCCGAGGACAATTTTTTTCTCTCAACGATGAGTTGGAACGAAAAGGCATTTTTCATGGTGCCTGTAAGTGAAGCCGTAAATGACTTCCTGATTGAAAGACATCAAATCCAAAAGATTGCAATAACTGAAACAAAGGTCTGCCAAACAAAAACATTTCTTCCCGTGATACCTCTGCAGATTCCTTAACAACCCTGTCGCGGAATTCAAGATCTGAATTAACAGATTGTTCCAGAGTAACTATATTGTCAGTACTTACATTTTTCATTTTTTGAAAAAGATAGGCAAAATCCGGGAGGGGACAGGCTGCTTCAAACTCTCTGACCAACCTCTGCATGGACTCATTATCTGCCAGGATTTCATTACGGCTGAGAAGATCAGATTCTACCAGGGCCAAGCTGTCATCGGGGTCCCAGCATTTGAGAGCGTGACATGCCAGTGGCCGATGGTCATAGATAGTGCAGCCGCAGGAATTCACATCATAATAGCAGCAGGTCCATTCCCGACCTGATCCGCGTAGTTTAACGATCTCATTTTGAGTCGCCTGTACAGTATCTGTCACAGGATTATAAGCAAACTCCCCTTTGCGGATGGTAATAAGATCGCTCAGGAGAATATTTTTATCACGCAGCAGCGAAAGATCTCCACTATGAAGAGCAGCCCCGCCTTTTGCACAACAAATCCCGCATTGCTTGCAGGATGTCTGCACTGTTGTATTGCCTGTTTCCATGTTCATTTTCTATGCCTTTTCCAGAAACAAACCTGAGCTGGAGCTATCACTTGTTAGAATTCAATACGAAAGCTGTAGACGCCTTCTTCAACTACACTCTTAACTTTATATCCCGAATGATTGAAAATAGCCTGCATCCGCTTATTATCGCGTAAAACCTCTGCTGTGAACCCAGCAATACCGCTTGCCCTGGCAAGAGTAATCAGATGTCTGAACATAAAAGTCCCCAAACCTTTATTCTGCCATTCATCACGGATTACAAAGGCGACTTCAGCCCTGTTGGTGCGTTCATCAAGATAATATCTTCCCACAGCCACAATATCATCCCCGTGTGCTTCCGGCAGGGTACCGACAATGGCCACATCTTTTCGGTGATCGACATAGACAAAGTTCTGAATTTCGCGCTGTCCAAAATGCTGATTATGACTCATAAATCTATAGTATAAGGTCTCTTGGGAGAGATCGTAGAGCAGATCACGCATTCGAGGTTCATCAGTTGGATGGATTGGTCTGAAATACAATTCAGTTCCACTGTCCAGAAGATAGGTGGCTTTCATCATATCCTGGGGAGCAACAACAAACTTCCCTTCCACCTCAACAAAATCCTGACGAATAAACTTTGCTTCAATGGCCTCTTTTAAAAGCTGCTCCCGATGATCAGGATGGGCTATTGATATGAGTGCCAGAGTTCTATCCTGTACAGATTTTCCGTGTAAATAGGCAACTCCATATTCACTGACAACATAATGAACCGTTGCCCGGCTCACTACAACCCCTGCCCCACTGCTCAACCTGGAACGAATTCTCGAGCGTCCGTCACTTGTGGTTGAGGGAATGGTGACAATTGCCCGGCCACCGGTTGAACGTGCCGCCCCTCGGTTGAAATCAACCTGTCCACCGACTCCTGAATAGAAGAAACCATCTTCCGAATCAGAACAGACCTGGCCGGTGAGGTCAATTTCAAGGGCCATATTGATGGAGACCATGCGATTCTGTTTCCCAATCACGTTGGAATCGTTCACGTATTCTGTGGGACGAAATGAAAACAGAGGGTTATCATCGATGAAATCATACAAATCCCTGCTACCCATGCAAAAGCTTGCCACAACTTTTCCACGATCAGTAGATTTTCTGTTTCCTGTAACAACACCGCTTTTGATCAGTTTAAGAATATCATCGGTAATCAGTTCAGTATGAATTCCCAGGTCATGTTTGTTCTTCAGTGCCGCAATAACTGCCTGTGGAACTCTCCCCACTCCGGGTATGCGACCAAGCCCAAACTCAACAGTGGAACCAGAGGGAACAAGTCCTGCCACAAATTCTGCAATTTTGCTGGCAATCGGGTGTGGTTTTTTTGATTTGCGCTCAAGAAGCGGGACATCTGCAGGAACCAGAATATCGAGATCATACACATCAATGAGGCTGTCTCCACGTGTCCAAGGCATCTGCGGGTTTACCTGTGCTATGACAAGAGACGCATTTTCTGCAGCACTTTTTACAATATCCACAGAAACACCAAGACTCATTTTCCCCCGCGCATCAGGAGGAGTAACCTGAATAAGAGCCACATCAAGCGGCAGCTGGCCTGAATCAAAAAGGCGGGGAATATCAGACATGAGAACAGGGGTATAATCGCCCCTGCCTTCCTGAATCACCTCACGAACATTATGGCCGATAAAAAAAGAGTTGATTTTAAAGCAATTGGAAAATTTCTTATCAGCATAGGGCGCATTGCCTTTGGTGAGCAGTTCCACTATTTCAACATCGGCAAGATTGCCGGCAATCCTCGTCATTGCCTCAACCAGAACTGTCGGTTCACCGCATCCTGTACCAAGAAACACCCTGTATCCTGATTTCAACTGTGACAGGGCTCGTTTCGGGGTCTTGATCATATCTTTATATGTTTCTTTCCAGTTGGCATCGTATTCCATATCGTTCTTCCTACTTCTCTTCCAGCAGTGGGGCCAGAGTCATTCGTACATCTGCAACAACCGGTTCTGAACCAAAATTGCCGACAATAAAGGGGTTAATATCAAGTTCCAGTATCTGTGGAAAATCAGTGGTCAACTGGCTGATACGCTGCAGCCCTGAGGCAATGGCAGAAATATCTAACCCATTCTGCCCTCTTCGTCCCTGAAGCATGGCGTAGGATTTGGTGGATTTCAACATCTGAATGGCTTCCTGCTCAGTAATGGGCGCGAGATGAAATGTCACATCCTTCATCACCTCCACAAATATGCCGCCAAGACCAAACATGAGCATTGGGCCAAACTGCGGATCACGTGTCATACCAATGATTACTTCAAGCCCCTTATCCACCATTCTCTCCACATACACCCCTTCTATCCGAGCATCAGGGACTTTTTTACGGATTTTCAGGGTCATCAGATCATAAGTATCTTCAACAGATTCACCGTTTGTAATGTTTAGAAAAACACCACCCAGATCACTCTTATGTATGATATCCGGAGATACAATTTTCATGGCAACTGGAAATCCTATGCGTTCAGCTATTTCCATTGCCTCTTCAGTGCTTGAGGCAAGTGCTCCCTGGGGTATCTGAAAGCCGTAGGCACCGAGTACATCTTTGCCCTTTACCTCCCCCAGCTGCAGTCTTCCATTGCGTTGGCGACGGCTGAGTATTCGCTCAACCCTTCGTCGATTCACTTTAAAGCGGGTTACTGTTCTTGGCGGCCGCTCCTTCCAGGTTGCATATTCACGCATTCCTTTAAGAGCCGCCACTGCACGTTCAGGATTTTCATAATCCGGAAGCCCAGCTGCAGTGAGCTCCTTACGGGCAGGCAACAGCTTACTGCCGCCCATAAAGGTCGCGACCACAGGTTTGCTGCCGTCTATACTTGCGGCAATGGCCCTGGCAGTTTCTGCAGGTTGACTCATCGCCTGAGGAATAAGAATAACAAGGATTGCATCAACAGCAGGATCAGCCTGAGCAACTTTGATTGCTGCAGCATAATGCTCAGGATCAGCATCACCCAGAACATTTATTGGACTATCAGCACTTACCGGCTGAGGAAGTTGAGCATTAAGAAGAATTTCTGTCTGATGGTCAAGCTCGGCAACTTTCATTCCTGCCTCCTCCACCGCATCAGCAGCAAGGATTCCCGGCCCACCAGCATTGGTAATGACAAGGATGCTATCACCCTTTGGCAGAGGCTGCATGGAGAGAGCCTGGGCAAAATCAAATAGAGCCTCAAAAGTATCTGCCCGAATCACACCTGATCGCTTAAATACAGCGCCGTATGCGGTATCAGCGCTTGCAGGTAATCCGGTATGGGAAGCTGCCGCTTTAATCCCGGCAGCAGTGGTACCGGATTTTAGGATGATAACAGGTTTTCTGGTGGCTGCCTCTTCAGCCGCTTTAACAAAATTTTTTCCTGTTGCAATATCTTCAAGATAACCGACTATTACTTTTGTCTGCTCATCTTTTGCAAGATATGAAAGGATATCAACCCCGGTAATATCAGCTTTATTTCCAATGTCTATTAATTTAGACAGGCCAAGATGGCGGTCTGCTAAAAGATCGAGCATGACACTGCTGAGCGATCCCGACTGGGAGAACACTGAAATCCCGCCGCCTTTTGGCATATTACCTGCAAACGAGGCATTGAGTTTTACTTCAGTATTGATACAACCAAGGCAGTTTGGCCCAAGCAACCTGATATCACGCCTGTGACACAACTCCACAAGTTCCTGTTCAAGCGCCGCACCTTCAGCTCCACTCTCCCGAAACCCTGAAGCAGTAATTATAACGGCCTTTGCCTTCACTTTTGCACATTCTTCGACAGCAGCCTTCACTGTCGAGCGAGGAATAGCAAGTACCACCAGATCCACTTCTTTTCCATAGTCACTAAGAGATGGAAAACAAGGCAGACCAAGCAATTCATCAACGGCCGGATTAATCGGGATAATTTCCCCTTGAAAACCACCGTTTATCAGATTGGCAAGAATGGTGTGACCAAACTTTCCTTCCGTCCGAGAAGCACCCACAACCGCTACACTTTTCGGGTTCAGCAAGACATCAATGCTCATTTGAATTCCTAAAAATTACGAAACTGTTAACCTTGATAAACTCGTAAAAAGTCAAAATCTAAGATGGATTTGAAAAAAACTTCATATTCGAGGCGCGTTTATGTCCTTGGGTGCAAAGATCAAATTATTTCAACGTACCAAAGTACGTTGAAATAATTTGATCTTTGCAGCAACGAAAAAGATGAAAAGTTTTTGCGAATCCATCACCCCTGTTTAATTGTGAAGCCACCATCTACAAGGAGATCCAAGACAGCAGCAATTTTAAACGTATTAACCCTTAAATAAATGGTATCGCCGTCACTCTTGTCGTGTATACGAAGTACCCTCGTGAACGGAATTTCTTCCTTTTCAAGGAGCGTAACAACCCTTGTCATAATGTTCGAGCTGCCATCATCCAGAATCCCTATTAATACTGCGCCTTTTTCTCCAACACCGAATAAGTTCTTATAGGCTGCATTAAGATCCCTGTTTGAAAATATGCCGATCACACGTCCATCTTCCAAAACCGGTAAGGCACCCAGCTGGTCACGATCAAAAAGAAAAAGGGCATCATCAAGTGTGGAATCAGTTCCAACAGAAACACAATCTGTGGACATGATTTCAGACACAGCGGTTTTTTCAACCCGCTCGTAGACCAGCCTTCGCTCACTTTCACTGATCACAGAAGAGGGATAAGCAGAGCGCAAATCACGATCCGTCAGCATCCCCACAAGCATGCCCTGTGCATCAACCACAGGCAAATGACGAAAATGATAGTCATTCAGTAAACTTCTAGCCTCAGGAAGGAGCATATCAGGGGAAACTGTGATGGGATCAGATGTCATGTGTCTGGAAATATACATGGTCTACCTCAGAAAAAATTTTATATCTGCTTTATGTCGGGTTACATACCCAGCAACCCTCTTGTATAAGCTTCAACAGAATCACCGAGTACGGAAATTTCATACCCGCCCTCAAGGATGGAGAGAAGCCGGCCGTCAGCGAAACGATCGGCCCAGCCTTTGACTTCCCTGCCAAAAAAATTGTACATATCTGTGGAGTAGTGAAGACCGGACATATCATCTGCAATGTGGGCATCAAAACCGGCTGCAACAATAATCGCATCCGGCTGCCATTTTTCAAGTTGTGGATGTATCACATCCTGTAATAACCTTATCACCTGCTGATCATCAGCGCCAGGGGTGAGAGGAAGATTTAAGATGGTTCCCCTGCCTTCTCCAAGCCCATGTTCATCGCCATAGCCTGTTCCCGGATAACTGAAACTGGGATGTTCATGGATGCTGATATAATAGCTGCCAGCTTCCTCTTCAAAAGCTGACTGAATACCGTTGCCGTGATGGGCATCAAAGTCAAAGACAAGGACACGCTTTTTTCCATACTTCTGCTGCCAGTAGCGGGCAGCAACAACGCAATTATTAAAAAAACAAAACCCAAACGGAAAGCCATGTTCTGCATGATGACCCGGAGGGCGAACCAGACAAAAAACATTATTCGCCTTGCCTTCCTCCAGCAAATCGACTGCAGTCAGCCCTGCACCTGCAGCAAGACAGGAAATATCATAAGAGTCGTAGCCTATCTGATTATCAGAATGATCGATATAGGTCTGGCCGGCAAGCACAGATTCTTCAAAACGAAACAGCCAGTTTTCACTGTGGGCAGCTGTAAGCCATTTCCGGTCTGCAGTATGGGGTGAAATAAACGCAAGAGAGGAGAAACAGTCGCTTTCCTCAAGTGAACTTTGTATTGTTTGAAGTCTTAAAGGAATTTCAGGATGATCATCGCCAGTATCGTGCTGAAGAAAGTGCTGATCGTTAATAATTGTTAAAGGGACTGATGAAGTCATAATCGCCCATAGAAAAAAAACTTTTATTGAACAGCGTCAGGTTTTCAGTGTATTGTTAATTAAATCTCTTTTTATAACAATATACTCTTGCCCAACAATAAAGCAATGCTATGAAAATTACTTTCTATCACTCGACCCTCTGACCACGCTGCCGAATGGCAAAAAAGGCTCTGGATGAGCTACTTACAGACAGACCGGATATTTCGCTTGAAGAAGTCGAAATTCTCAGTAGTCCCCTGCGCGCCCTTAAAGACGGTATCAAATTGTTTCCGGCTCTAAAATCTGGGGAGGAACAGATAAGCGGTATCTTTCTCAGTAAAAAGAAGATCAAAGCTTTTCTTGAGAAGGTCGACAATTCTTGAAGCAACTTGTTTTTGATTCAGTCACGAAGCTGGATCTGCTGGTGTGGATGCTGGTGCTTGCCTTTTTCTGCGGCAGTAGCCTGCTGTTTCAGGGAAACATCCAGCTCTCTTTTCTCGGGGCATCCGGAATTATCATTGAAATGATGATCATTGGACTTTCCATTGAAATTATCATTGAGTCTATCAAACACATCAAAGGCATTGGCACTGTCACAGGCTTCATAACAAACGGCCCCGAGGCACTGTGCCTGATTGTGGGTCTAGTTGCAGGCGATGTTCTGTTTGCAGCCTCCACGCCGCTGGGTTCAAACTTCATGAACCCGATTCTGCTCATGACAGCTGCCATCATCTGCAGGCAAACCCTGGCAACCTTAAAAGTTAAACCTGTTTACACAGCAATTACCCTTTGCCTCACTGCAGCACTGGCCATCAGCTTCTATCTTTTGAATGCTTCATTTTTCCTGTACTGGCTGATTGCGGCCATGCTTCTTACTGTCACGCTTTTTGTCTTTCGGCCGGACGAAGGTGAAGAGGAAAGTGATGCCATGTATCACGAGGGGGCGAGGGTCTGGCTGGTTCCTGCAATATTGCTTTTGCTAGGGGCGGGTTATTTCCTTGATCCTGTTGTTTCTTTTGCAGCCGAAAATTCTAAAGCGCCCAAAGGAGTAATCGGTTTTCTTGTGCTGGCCACTCTTACATCATGGCCGGAATTCAAATCCTGCCTCGCTTTGCTTAGCCGCCACAAGCCACTTGCCGCCATACTTAACATCACGATTTCCAACATTACCAATATTTGGCTTGCTGCAGGAGGGGTTGGATTTTATCTTTTGAGCAAATAGATATACTGAAGTTTCCTGTGAAGGGTGTTGCAAAGAATAGTGTAAAATTCAATTAAAACAATAGAATAAAGCATAAAAGCCACTATAATAGCG
>DQTH01000094.1 GCA_015662865.1 Desulfocapsa sulfexigens | reverse complement strand
GTGCATTTTCATTTTTAAATATCTTCTTGATATTACAGGATATGTTTACTGTTTTTGTGATGGAACTTCAGTCTAAAAATTATTTTTAATTTCCAAATCTTATTATATTATGAAGACCAGTTTTTCAGGTAATTCAATGAAAAAGTTACATTCACGGCATAGCTTGTAGGTAACATTCACTCCAGCCCAAGAGCTGCTATCTTGTTTGTCATTTATGGTGAAGCTTGTTTTGAAAGAGGATACGGGATCGTATAAAGGGTGCCTTAAGTGAGTTTATAGCCGACCGGCTATGCTGGCTTTTGCTTTTTTTCTTTTCTACTCTTTCTCACCCGGCATATACACAATGAGCATGTTTTTCTGTACTTTTTTAGTCATTGTTTCTGCAAGGCAGCCGAAAAAGAATTTTTTTATGGCTTTGGTCCTGGTGGCACCCATGACAACCAGATCATAATTTTCAGCTTCCTGCCGGACAGCCTCAACCCTGGCATCAGTCGCGAGCACTGTCACAGACAGATCGACATTCTGGCTTTGTTTCGCAATCCAGCTGTTCAGTTCTTCTTCCTTGGCGGCCAGTGCAGTATCTGACTCATCGGAAGGCAAAAGATACAACAATTCCATTTGATGCTCCCCGATACAGTCAAGGGCTGTCACCACAGGATACACCTCTTCAAGATCAGAAAGACTCACCACCGGCACCAAAATCCGTTCTGTATGCAACTGTCCGAAAAAACGAACCACAATCACAGGGCAGGAGACATTATCTATAACAGCACCAAGAACCTCTTCAAAACCACCCTTTGAATCCGGCAGGGGATAACCGAGTATCACCATTTTTGCACTGTTATATTCCACAGCAGCAACCAGCCCGGAAGCAATTGAATGATCGGGCACAATTTCACTGACCATGGGGTATCCCATACTTGCAACTTCTGTCAGCTCCTTGTGAAACATCTGGGGTGAAGTATCACTTCCCGGTTCGATAATGCGCACGGACATGGGCAGGCAGCGCATGCAGTGGGCAAACATTGTGGCAAATCTGGCAAGCCCAGTAACGGTCACATGATGTGCCGCGCCAAAAGCAACAACACCATTGGATGGAATCTGGGGAGTTAATTTTTCCCAGGTCCAGGGAACTATTCCAACACCTGCAGCAGAACGAAGATGGAGATCATCTTCCTTCGGTGTCATGCCGTTTTCTTCTTTTTCAATCTCCTCATTCAGGGCGTGTGCCTCTCCAACCTTATTCAGGGCAAAACGTGCTGTGGAGGGGCCGAGCAATTCGGAGAGGAACACTCCGGCCAGTACAACAGGGGTAATCATGGCAGAGTATTCGCCAAGTGCCGGATCTGCTGCAATGAGAAAAATAAGCCCTATGGCCACACCTGCCTGGGGAACAAGGCCCATGCCAAGATAACGCCCGATCTCTTTTGGTGCGCCTGCAATCCGGGCCCCAAGTGCGACTCCGCCAATCTTCCCGCTGATTCGCGCCAGAAAATAGATGCCGCCCAGGATTCCGGCCGCCCCCAATGCCCTGATATCAAGATGCGTCCCGGCCAATGTAAAAAAGATTACATAAATGGGAGGTTCGAAGTTGTTCAGTGCCCTGAAAATCCTCACATCCCTCTCAGCTCTGTTGACCAGGATGAATCCTGCTGCCATGCCGGCAAGAAGAGAGGAGAGATTGAGGTAAGTGGCAAGTTCGCTGCAGAGCAGAAGCAGCGCCAGCCCCCCTGTCATCATCTCTTCCTTTCTCTTGAGATTGCGTAAAACGACATCAAGGGTAATCCCTGTAAATACACCTAGAAACAGCGATTGACCGATACTGACAAAACCATTGAGCAGCACATAATAAAAGGAATCGCCGGATTGTCCGATGATCTGTTGAACAAAGGCAATGGCAAAACCAAATATCATAATGGCCAGCCCATTATCAATGGCAACAATGGCAAGAAGACTTGCAGTAAAAGGTCCTGAGGCCTTTACTTCACGAACCACCATGAGAGTGGCGGCAGGAGCAGTGGCCAGGCCCACTGCAGCAAGAAGAAGGGAGAGGGCAATATAGTTGCACAACTGCCAGCCATCCACGCCGATACCTGTGAAATAAATGGTCAAAAAAACTGCGCCAAAGACAAAAACAAAGGCTCCAATGGCTTCACAGGCCGCAACCCAGACCACTGTCCGTATTTGCTCATGCAGTTTTTTCAGCTCAACATGCTCGCCGATACCAAAGGAGATGAGCATGAGGGCAATGCTGGTGAAATGATCAAGGTTTGAGCCGACGGACTGGCTGTTGATCAGATCAAAGCCGCTGGGGCCCAGGAGAACACCGGCAAGAATATAGCCGGTGACTGAAGGCAGGTGAAAACGCTGGCATATTTTTGCCACAAAAAAACCCGCAGCAAGAAGCAGAGCAAAACCCAGTGTGACCATATGTGATTCTCCTATAGGGCCTTCTCAGTAACTTGTTTTTTAAGTTCTGCCCTGAACTCTTCATCAGGAGCCAGATCAAACAACTCTTCCAGGCTCTGCTCCATGAATTCCGCAAGAGATTTCCCTTCCCGTTCAGCCTGCTCCATGAGGATAATTCCTTTAACGACTTCAAGCGATTCCTGGTCTTGCAGAAGAAGAACAGCCCATAAGAGATGACTGGTATCAGGATTTCGTTTGGGATCGTTCTCCCAGTAGACGGGAGGAAGGCGGACAAAGGCAAGTTTCTTGGTCACAGCCGCATGGCATCTTCCACGCAATAGACTTACCTCAGGAAGTTTTCCCTTCCTGAGGTTGTTGACCATTTCCGCAAACATGGGATGAAATTACTTTTCCAGTTTGTACGCAAAAGTCAGCTTTTTGTTACGCAGTCCGACTGTCACAAGACCTCCGGATACAAGCTCACCAAAAAGAATTTCATCGGTGAGTACATCACCGATCTCCTTTAAGATCAGTCTACGCAAAGGTCTTGCACCATAGGCCGGTTCATATCCGGTTCTTGCAAGCCAGGCACGCGCTTTTGCAGTGAGTTTGATCGAGACTTTTCTCTCAGCCAGCTGAACCTGAAGCTCTGCAACCAGCTTATCAACCACTTTTTCAACGGCATCCGGCTTAAGCTCTGCAAAAGAGATACTTGCATCAAGGCGATTACGAAATTCGGGCGAGAAAAGATTCTTCAACGCTTTTTGTTCGCGTCCCTTGGTCTCGGCGACAAAACCGATGGGAGCAGTGGCCATTTCCCTGGCTCCTGCGTTGGTGGTCATAATGATGATCACATTGCGGAAATCAGCCTTTCTGCCGGAGTTATCTGTGAGGGTGGAATGATCCATAACCTGCAGCAGAATTGAAAAAATATCAGGATGCGCCTTTTCAATTTCATCAAGGAGCAGCACCGAGTATGGATGCTTGCGAATGGCTTCAGTGAGCAGACCGCCCTGATCAAAACCAACATAACCGGGAGGTGCACCGATGAGGCGGGCCACCGCGTGCTTCTCCATGTACTCGCTCATGTCAAAGCGTTCAAAATGGACATCAAGCTGTGCTGCAAGCTGTCTGGCCACCTCGGTTTTACCAACACCTGTCGGGCCGGCAAAGAGAAAGCTGCCGGTGGGACTGTCAGGATTACCAAGACCAGCGCGTGAACGTTTAACAGCAGTAACTACTGCGTCAATGGCCGGGTCCTGCCCGAAAATCACCTCTTTCATGGAGGCAGTCAACTCTTTTAAGGAAGAGAGTTCAGCGCTTGTTCCACTCTTGGCCGGTACCCGTGCCATACGGGAAACCACATTTTCAACGTCACGAACTTTAACGGTTTTTCCTTTTTTGCCGGCCATGCGAAAAGCAGAGCCCACTTCATCCATGATATCGATTGCCTTATCCGGCAGAAAGCGGTCATTAATGTATCTTTCAGCAAGCTCGGCAGTAGCCAGAACGGCGGGTTTTGAATAACTGACCTGATGATGTTCTTCGTAACGGGGCTGCAGACCCTGCAGGATACGTCTGGTTTCATCCACAGAAGGCTCTTCCACATCTATCTTCTGGAACCTGCGGGACAGCGCCCGATCTTTTTCAATATGATTTTTATACTCTTCGTAAGTTGTGGAACCTATACAGCGAAGCGTTCCGGACTGCAGCGCAGGTTTCAGCAGATTGGAAGCATCCATGGAGCCGCCGCTGGTAGCTCCTGCACCAACTATGGTATGCATCTCATCAATGAAGAGGATTGCATTATCTTTACGTTCAATGGCAGAGATCACGCCCTTGATCCGCTTTTCAAAATCCCCGCGGTACTTGGTTCCGGCAACCATGCTGCCCATATCAAGGAGAAATATTTCCACATCCTGAAGGAGATCAGGGACAAGTGCTTTTTCTCCTGCATCACGCGCCTCGGTATCCGCATGAATGAGAAGGGCCAGCCCCTCGGCAATGGCTGTTTTGCCAACACCCGGCTCACCCACCAGCAAAGGATTATTCTTTTTCCGTCGGCACAGGACCTGCATCATTCGGTTTACTTCATTCTTGCGGCCGATTAACGGATCAAGCTTTCCTTCTGCAGCATATTTTGCATAATTAACAGTGAATTCCTGAAGAATTTTTTCATCCTTATCCACTTTCTTGTCACTGGCAGATTTACCCGGCATCTTCGGAAATGGCTCCTTCTGCAGTCCTTCAGGCAGAGCATGGGAAATAAACTCAACCACGGACATACGTCCAAGTCCTTCTGAGCCAAGGAAAAATACAGCATGGGATTCCGCTTCGGAAAAGATGGAGACCAGCACATCCCCGCTATCCACTTCTTTTTTGCCGCAGCTCTGGACATGGGCCACAGCCCTTTGCAGAACACGGTTGAAGGCAACCGTCTGCGCAGGTTCACCTTTGACATCGGATTGGTGAACAGGAAGTTCTCCAGAGAAGAAAGATTCCAGGCGGTTTTTCAGGTTCTCGGTGGAGCCCCCGCATTCCTGGATTATATAATCTGTCAATTCATCGTGGAGCAGCCCGTACAGCATATGCTCCACGGTTACATACTCGTGATGATAGCTTTTTGCTTCACGAATCGCCCTGACAAGGGCTGTTTCAAGTGATTTACTTATCATAATAATACCATTCAGACTTTTTCGATGGAACAGCGCAGAGGAAATTCACTCTGCCTGGCAAGATCATGAACAATGACTACCTTTGTTTCACATATCTCGCGGGTGTAAATTCCGGCAATACCAATACCTTCCTGATGCACATTAAGCATAATTTTACTGGCTTCAGAAGTATTTTTGCGGAAGACTTTTTCTAATATGGCAACCACAAATTCCATTGAGGTATAATCATCGTTATGCAGCAGAACTTTATACAGGGAAGGCTCCCGCACCTGGGAATGATCCCTGGTTGCCACTGATCCTTTTTTGTCACTCATAATTCTTTTCTTTTATCACTCCTGGAACAATTCCTGTCTACAGTTGGTAATTGTGCCTGGTTTTCCTTTCATCATACTAATCGTACGGACATTTTAATCTTTTTTCAACTTCTCTGTCGTTTTGTTTTCAGCATTGTCAAAAAGAGCTCTTCCAGCACCAGCCCCGGAGGCAGGGGCGCACCTTTCAGACGATATTCAGCCTGGAGGAGCAGAGCCAGCCATCTCTTCAAAACCGTGCAGGAGAACTCCTGAGCCTTGCTGAAAGACATGAAAAGAGCGTATGGATGACCTTTCAGCATATCACTCCACTCTCCCCGTTCTTTCAAAGCAGGAAGATACACTTTTTGAAACTGTCCGGCGTTCATTCCTGATTGCCAAGTTGGCTTTGACCCAAGTTGTAAGGACCTGATTATCAACATCTTCCTCAAATAGTTACGCATGGTTGCCAGAATTGCCAAACTGTGAATCCTCTGCTCCAGAAGTCTGTGAAGAAGAATCAAAGTGCGGGCTGCCTGCTGTTTTCCAAAGGCATCGGTCAGTTCAAACAGAGCATCTTCACGGGTTCTGCCCACCATGGCTTCAAGGTCTTCCACCGAAATAAGATCTCTGTCACCCACATAGAGTGCCAGCTTTTCAGTTTCCATAACCACTGCCACGGGATGAAAGCCAACCCGTTCAAAGAGAAGCTCCAAAGCCTGGGGCGCCATTTTTTTCTGAAATCCGGCCAGACTTTTCATGACCATTTCCCGTAAGACTTCCTTTTGACCTTTCTGGGCCGCAGCGCTGGCTCCGGCAACAACAGAACAATCGACAATCAAGCCTTCCTTCTTAATAAAGGTAAATAGCTGTTTGCGTTTGTCAACGGACTCGGCTGTCAAGAGCAGGACATTATTGGGAGGTATCCCCTTCTTGAATGCTTCAACATAGCGGGCGGCAATATCCCCGGCTCCCGCACCTTTTTTCTGCATCGTTGCTGCTGCGAGTAGTTCATCAGCCCAGGCCAGATCCCCTGCAGGCCTGGCAAAACCAAACAGTGTCTTCCACTGACCGGTATCAATTTCAGCCAAAGAATCCTCAGGATTCAAACCACCAAGTGAAACAAAGGAGAGAAGCTGGCGACGACATGCTGTTTCTTTTTTTGCATCGTGTGCCTGCTCCACTTTTGACCAGATGTTTGAAGCCACACTTTTCGAATGAAACAGCCGGCTGTCAGTAACCCGGGAAATCTGCCTACCCGGGAGAAGACTGAAATTCATGAGCTGGCCAAGGGTCTTGCTGCTGTCCTCGGTATCGCCGTCAATCGTATTCACTGACCCGCCTGCAGAAGTGCCAAGCAGACACTTCTGCAGGCTGTCTGCAGCTTCCTTGCAGAGATAGCGTTCCCCGAAAAAAAGAAATATGTTACACATGCTCTGCTCCCCCTGTTCCATACTTTTCAGGAGGGCCGGCAACTCTGTTCGTTTAATCAGTGCCATGGTTGATTGATTTTTGATCCATGATTTTATGCAAAATAGCAGGCAGAGAGCCCGGCTGCAGATAATCCTCTCCCAGCCCCTGTTTAAAAATCTGGGAAGACTGTTCTGAAACATCATCCCAGCTTAAATCCCCATTTGCTTTGGCCACTGCCTCAAACAGAAACTGATTATAAGGGTTATTAATGACAGCCTTACCTGTTCCTACAGTGGCCAGAATATCAACATTATTATTGAAAAGGGTGGCAAGCTCGGAATAGGCACGTATGCCGCCACAGGAACCGAGGCTTATAAAACGCTGTTTTCTCTGCAAATCATCGGCTGTTACGATCCCGTTTTCCAGCAGTTTGGAAATGGGGTCTATCAACTGTTCCGTTCTCCAGTAGCTGTGGCCGCGCTGGGCAAACATTTCATGCCCACCGGTCAGAAACAGTTTTAACAACTGCTCCTGCATTACTTCTCCCTGAAAAACAAACACCGAATGAGAGATAATGGTGCCATTGATCTTTTTTACCCAATCCAGCACCAGGGGATTCCTGCTCTGCATCTTGTACAAGGCAAGCATTGTCTTACTTGGAGCAGCAGCATAGGAACTCAGCAAACCAGCAGTCTCAGCCAGTACTGATGAAGGAGCGCCCAGATCAAAAGAAGTTGAAAGTATTGGACGGTAACCTTTTTTCCGTAAATAATTACAGTTAGAAAGATAGGACTGCCTGCCGTCATCATCATCATGAAAAACTGACAGACTGGAGAGCCTGCCATCGGACTTCCACTCTGAAAATGCTGTCTTTGTGTAAAGCTGCAAAGGGATCCCCCCATATTCATACATCATCATTTTGATGCGAATCTTATCCACCTCACCCACAAATTCAGAATAATACTTCAGATAATATTGAAGTATCACCCGCAGTTGAATGGTAAACACAGTATTCTGTTCACGAATAGCGGAGAGCATTCTGCCGATGAGATACGTACGGGTGCCAGGCTCAATGGTTTCCAGCAGTTTCATGAAAGTGGCGGAAAAAAGAATCAGACTGTTTTCATCCTGAAAAGCCGATTCTGTCACGAGATCAAGGACATGTTTCTGCTCAACAGGATCAACAGGGAAAAAGACAGAGAGTTTTCCACGCTGCGCCAGACTGATAATAAAATCTGAAACATGATTATTTTCCGGATCAGCTTCCAGCAAAAATTGGAGAAGATTCCCAGCAAATACTTCTTCGATTCGCTCCGTTAACACAGGAACAAGGATATCGCGGAAAGAAGAGTCGTATAATTCGCTGCCTTTAGAAAGGAGGATATAAATATTCGCGGTGGTTGTGTCAAGGGCTGCCTGCACACGTGCTTTTCCGGTGGCACTACGAAGAACAACAATGGCTGAACCCCTTTTACCATTGTGCAATGCCTTATAAAAAGAGGTCTTGTATTTCTCTCTAATCTTCCAGTCCAGACGTGTCCAGATCCTGTTCAGATAACTTACTGAGATTGCGCCGAGTGTCCCCGATGAAATCTCCCGTCCTCTCTGGTCGGTAATTGAATGAAGATCGTTAATTTTCCAGGTCAGGTAATTGGAGGCTTCTGCAAAACCTTTCAGCAGCAAAGCCTTATCGGCAGGAGAAAAAGAAAAAAACAACTCTTCCTGTTCCTGCTGTTCAAGTCTGAAATAATTTTTAACCCAGCTAAAAGCAGCCTGGGGATCAATACCCTGCTTGAACAGGCCTCGTGCATTCCAGGCATCAGTCTTTGTAAGGCCGGGAATCATGGAAATAATATTCAGAGCCTTGCTGACATTCATTCCCTTGATTTTACAGCACTGTTCCGTTGCCCACTGCTGTCCTTCACCCATTATTTCCAGCAAATGCATGGCCCGTGCGATATCATCGCTATTCAGCCCGGGCAGGTCAAGGAAGGCTTTGAAAGCCCAGCCCGCAGGCGCATCCAGGGTTTTCACCCGGTCAACGATTTCAATGAGCTCGGGTGCCGAAATCTCATTGACAAGCTGAAAGGCTGTCATGACGCGTCCCGGGGTATAGCTCAGGCTGCCGAGCTTTTCGAGATATTTCCAGGAATTTTCCGCAGTTGCACCTTCTAACGTTACAAACTGTTCCAGAAGGAGAAGATTATTAAAACTGATTTTCTCTGTGACTAATCTTCTTATGGTTGCCACAAGCTCGTCAGCCGAAACAGTGTCTAACTGTGAAAAAGCACGCAATGCACGTTTATTGGTATAGGTGAGTCCGCGAATCAATCCCTTGTTAAACTGAAAAAGATCGTCATCTTCACAGGCAACCCGGCTGAAAGCTTCCATGGTCTCAATGTAGCCATTATCTGAAACCTTTGCCCCGGCAGGAGAAAAAGCCACGAATGTAGAGAGAAACAGAAAGAGAATGAGAAAAAATGTGGTCTTGAAAAGACAGGTTTTGGATTGCATTTCTAATTTGGTAATACTTGCAGCGTACTGATCGTTATTGACATCTTCAGTAAAAGGTTTAAAAGGAGCCTTCCCCTTTGATTTTTTAGTACCTTACAGAAGAATTTCTTATTTTTTTCAAAGAAAATATTCTCATAAGATACTTCTACTCCCTTGTGGGGTGTGAGAGAGGAAAAAACAATACACGAAAAATTTTTCAGACAAAATATCATAATAATTCAGTGAACAACAACTCTCAAATCATTTCCACGCTCTGCCTGGTCATGGCCATGATTCTCTGGGCAAGTTCTTTTATTGCCCTTAAGCTGGCCTTTGTCGATTACCATCCCATGGTGGTAATTGCCGGCAGGATGATTGTGGCATCACTTGCTTTTTTCTTCCTGCTTCCCAGGTTTCGGAACATACGCATTCGGAGACAGGATTGGAAACTGCTGGCAGCCATGGCACTCTGTGAACCTTGTTTATACTTCATTTTTGAAGCACTTGCCCTGAAAAACACATCTGCCTCGCAGGCCTCGGTCATTACTACTATGCTTCCCCTGCTGGTTACTGTTGCATCCGCTCTTTTTCTAGCTGAACATTTTTCACTCCAGAGCTTTGTGGGCCTGGGACTTGCCATGGCAGGCGGCATCGCTTTGAGTCTTGGCGGTGAGACAAGTGTGCAGGCTCCGGCTCCGTTTCTTGGTAATTTTTACGAGTTCCTGGCCATGCTCTGTGCCACAGCCTATACAGTTGCCGTTAAACGTCTGACCAGTCGCTACTCTCCACTGTTTCTCACAGCAGTCCAGGCCTGGGTCGGGGCACTTTTTTTCGGCCCCATCTTACTTCTTCCACAGATTCCCATGCCTGAAACCCTGCTTCTGATTCCCACTGCTGCCATCGTTTATCTGGGGCTGGCTGTCACTCTTTTTGCCTATGGATTTTATAATTTTGCTCTTTCCAGAATGGATGCCAGCAAGGCTGCAATTTATGTAAACCTTACCCCCCTGTTTACCATGCTCTTTGGCTGGCTTATTTTTAGAGAATCCTTTACTCTGCTCCAGTATTTAGCCGGTCTCCTTATCTTTTTCGGAGTGGGCCTGAGTCAGAACTTCTGGTTAAAGCAAACAGTTAGAAGTTGAAAGAAGATAGTATCTAAACTTTCTTTCTCTCCACTTAAAAATCACTCTTCTTTGTCTATTGAATAAAATGGATGCACAAACCCGTCAACACACCGAAGAAATCTTTCTGACGATTTCCCTCGCTGCAGCCCGGACAAAAGTATATGCCCTGCGGGCGGAAAAGGATGGCTGCAAACAGCTCGCAAAACTTTTATATGCCATAGCTGTATCAGAGGATTCCCAGGCCATTCGACTTCTCTTTCAGCTGCGTGGGCAAATAGGAAAAAACGAACAGAACTTCAACACCGCTTTTGTAAAGGAAATCCCCGGTTTCATTGCAAAGTATGAAGAGGCTTTGATAACGGCTGAAAAGGCAGGAGAACGTGCCATGCAGTCTGTGTTTCAACAATCTGCAAAAGTGCATCAAATCCATTTGAATTTAAAGAAAAAACTGGACAATGCCCCTTTGAAAGAGAATGCATATCATGTCTGTACTTTCTGTGGATTTATTATGGAAAACCATGCCCCGGAAAAGTGTCCCATTTGTACGGCACCTGCCAGTCGTTTCACAAAAATTTAGCTAGCGCCTCAATTTAGAAGAAAAAATCTCATTTCTGGACAGACACTGGCTTACTCTACCCTTTTCCCGTCAAGAAGTGCTGCCAGCTCCTCTCTTGTGTTCACCGGCAGCCTGCATGTAAAGTTCTCGCAGACGTAGGCTGTGGCCTTATCCTGGATTTTTTCAGTGGTGGCCAGAAATGGAAGATGCTCCTTTAAAAAGGACTGATTTTCACCACCATCAGCAAGAACAATTATTGTGTTCGGCAGGTATCTTGAATGCACTTCACGAAGTAACATTCTGGTGTCTTCGTCATCTCTTCCTCCTGCTACAACCACCTGTTTGGGCTTATCAAGTTGCATATCCATGGCACTGAGCATCAAGGGCATTGCCGGCGGGTAACCGGCAAGAGTCCTGCCAAAAGATTCAATACTCTTCTTTGCGCGTACATCCCATTCTTTTTTTCCGGCCAAATGGGCCAGGCGCTGCAAGTTTAGAGCAGCCACCGAGTTTCCTGAAGGTTCTGCTCCATCATAGGCTGATTTCATTCTGGCCAGCAGATCTGTGGATTCCGGTGTATCATAAAAACCACCCTTTTCATCGCTGAAAAACGCGATCTGCTGCTCCATTAGTTTAATGGCGCTTTTTAAGAGAGAAGGGTCTTGCCTTGCGGTATAAAGATCCAGCAGGCCCTGAATTAAAAAACTGTAATCATCCAGTGCGGCGGGATAACGAGCATCACCTTTCCGCCAACGCCGTTTCAAATTCCCGTCCACTGTCACGCTGTTCATGATAAATTCAGCTGCACGACTGGCTGCAAGCAGGTATCGATCCTCGTCAAGAATCATGGCTCCTTTTGCAAGGGCTGAAATCATCAGACCATTCCAGGCAGTAATGATCTTGTCATCCAGATGTGGCGCAGTACGGCTTTGCCGCCTGGCCAGTAGCTTTGACCTGGCATCGTCTAATAGTTTCTTCCCATCAGTTTTGCTTAATTCTGCCTGCCTTGCTGCTTCTGACAGATCTTTTTTCTGATAGAGGATATTACGACCGGTAAATTCCTTCTGTGGATCATCAAGGGCATTACCATCTTTTTTCACTCCATAGTACACCTTAAACAACGAGGCCTCTTCAGCTGTTAACAGAGAATCAATCTCTTCCTCAGTCCAGAGATAGTAGGCTCCCTCACTGTGCTCTTTCGGGTTATAAGGATTTACTGAATCAGCATCTTCTGCTGAATAAAAGCCACCTTCCGGTGCCTGCATATCGCGCAGCACATAATCAAGAATCTCTGAGGCTGTCTTCCTGTAATTCTCACTCCCGGTTAACTGAAATGCAGAAAGATATGCTGAGGCTAACTGACTCTGATCGTAAAGCATTTTTTCAAAATGAGGCACACGCCACTGGCCATCAACAGAATAGCGGTGAAATCCACCACCGATATGATCATACATTCCTCCTGCTGCCATCTGGTCCAGAGTGAAAAGCGCCATAGCACGTGCTTCTTTTTTTCCTGTTGTTTTATAGTGACGGAATAAAAAATCCATGACAACCGGTCTCGGAAATTTAGGGGCCTGCCCGAAACCACCATACTGAGGCTCATAACTCTCTTTTATCTGCTTAAAACCTTTGTCCACCCAAGCGCTATCAAGGGACTTGACGCTGTCTGGATCTGCCCTTTTAATGTGGGCTGTTACCTGATCAGCAGACTGGCGAAGTCCTTCCCGATCACCTCCCCAGGCATCGTGAATGGCCTGTAAAATCTCGATAAAACCAGGACGTCCATAGCTTTCGCGCGGCGGGAAGTATGTGCCGGCATAGAATGGTTTTGTATCCGGAAAAAGAAAAACAGACATGGGCCAGCCACCACTGCCTGTCATGGCCTGGGTTGCTGTCATGTAGATCTGGTCAATATCTGGTCGCTCCTCGCGATCCACTTTGATTGAGATAAAATACTTATTTAAGAAATCAGCAATTTCCTGGTTCTCAAAAGATTCATGGGCCATCACATGGCACCAGTGGCAGGTTGAGTAACCAATGGACAAAAAAATCGGTTTATCCTCTTTAACGGCCCTGGCAATGGCCTCATCTCCCCAGGGATACCAGTCAACAGGATTGTAGACGTGTTGTTGCAGATAGGGGCTCCTTTCATGGATCAGATGATTTGCCTGTTTATTCTGGATATCGTCAAGCCGGTTATTCTTTTTCATTAAATGCTCCTGCCCTGTTCCGGTAATCGGAATAATTAGTCCTGTAATGGCAATAAAAAAAATTATTCTACTTATCTTGAATATTTTATTTTCCATATTAAAAAAAGATATATACGAGACCAGCAATAATCAATAAAAATTACCACTATTGCCGGGAGATCCCCCATGAATACCCAATTGAGTATTATTACCGACACGCAATTAGGTTTAACTACCATTGTATTTCCACTTTAATGCACTATAATAGAATAAGAGGGATTGTTTTCAACACAACTATCCGCTCTTAGTCAAAGACTCTTCGGAGAAACAATGGAACAAAGACAGTATTTTCGAACAAAAATAAGTGGCACAGAGGTCTACATCTCTGATGGCGCGGGGTTCTGTCTGGGTACACTTAAAGATTTTTCACGATTCGGTCTCTGCATTACCGACATTCCAAGAAAGATACATTCGGAAGATGGCTACTTTACTGCTGTCATGTCCAGTGAAAACCTCAATTTCAAGTTAAGAGTTGAGGAAAAATGGATGGCAAAGGATGGCCTCTCAACCATGGTAGGAGCAGCAATTGAAAATGTTCCCTGGGATTGGACAGAAATGGCTATGCAGCACGAACCGAAAAAGAAAAAATCAAAGTAACGTACCCGGATCTATTCAAAAGCTGTTAAATTTAACAGCATTCTCCTGCGACACATAATTGAGCCAAATCCTGTTACTTCTGGGAAATTCCTTCCTGCACAGGGTTTTCAGCAGTTTTTTTATTTTTTTCGTATCAACAATAAACTCTTTTCTGGCAAAACCACGCTCCACAACAAGATACGTATTTTCCCGTCGTATCACGTAGACAGATCGATCTTTTTTATAAGGTTGCAGCAATAAGCCCTCACCCTCGCCCAGCTTTGAGAGTCGAGCCACAGCTTCCTGTATCAACCTTCCTTTATCTATCTGCATACAAAACTCTTTTTGATTATTCCCTGAATCCGTGACGGCTGTGTGATTTTTTCTAATTCAACTGGAAAAAGTTTAAAGAACAGTGAAATGAGACACATCTCAGATAAAAAAATATCACTTATTTTATAAATATGTAAGGTTTTAAACGCCCAAACGACATACAAGGGACAGGAAAACAAGCCCTTTTAACAAAGAGTTACAATTTACATTCAGGCATATATCTAATAGAATAATTGCCTGACGTTGTCTAATTGTCATACGGACATAACACTTTACGAGAGCTTATCATGCTTCAAAAACAGTATCCCTATTACCTTGCCAACAAACCGGTTTCAGCGGGTGAATATATTGATATCACGAACAAATTCAGTGGTAAGGTGGCAACAAAGGTTGCAATGGCTGATGAACAGACTATCGACCGCGCCATTGGAATGGCAGTGGATGCTGAAGCTGCAATGGCTGCCATGCCGGGATATCGGCGTCAGGAAATACTGAACCACTGTGTGAATCGTTTTACTGAGCGAGCTGAAGAACTGGCCCAGATCCTCTGCATTGAAGCTGGAAAACCCATTAATGACAGTCGGGGTGAGGTTGCCAGGCTCATCGAAACATTTAAGATTGCCGCAGAAGAAGCTGTGCGCTTTGGTGGGGAGTATATGCCCCTTGATCGGTCAGCCAGGACCAGTGGCTACGTCTCCATGACAAAACGTGTCCCGGTGGGTGCATGTTCTTTTATTTCACCCTTTAATTTTCCTTTAAATCTGGCAGCGCATAAAATTGCTCCTGCCATTGCTGCAGGTTGTCCCTTTGTTCTGAAACCTGCAAGCCTCACTCCCATTGGTGCCATTCTTATCGGCGAAACCCTTGCTGAATGCGACCTGCCGGAAGGAGCTTTTTCCATTCTTCCCTGCACACGGGATGGCGCCCGTCTCTTCACCGAAGATGATCGATTAAAGCTACTCAGTTTTACCGGTTCACCGGAAGTCGGCTGGGCACTCAAGGCTAAAGCCGGCAAGAAAAAAGTCGTGCTTGAACTTGGCGGCAATGCTGCCTGTATAGTCGACAAAGACAGTGATCTGACAGATGCTGTTGGAAGAATTATTATTGGTGCTTTTTACCAGTCCGGCCAGAGCTGCATCGGGGTCCAGCGGATTTTAATCCATGCTGATATCTATGATGAATTCAAGGAGAAACTCTGTTTTGCCACCTCGGCCCTGCAGATGGGAGACCCGAGAAAGGAAGAGGTCTTTATAGGCCCGATGATTTCTGAAAAAGAGGCCCAGCGCCTGGAAGGATGGATCCGGGAAGCCGGCGAACATGGTGGAAAAATCCTCACCGGAGGCAAACGTCAGGGAGCCATGCTTGAGGCAACCCTCATGGAAGATGTGCCAGGAAATGTAAAACTCCAGCAGGAAGAAGCCTTTGGTCCGGTGGCTGTGCTCTCGAAATTTACACGTTTCAAAGACGCTCTTACCGAAATCAATGACAGCCGTTTTGGCCTTCAGGCTGGAATATTCACCAGGGATATCCACAAAGCCCATCTGGCCTGGGATCAGCTGGATGTGGGTGGAGTGGTCATTGGAGACATTCCTTCCTGGCGTGCCGATCAGATGCCCTATGGCGGTGTAAAAGATTCCGGTCTGGGCAGGGAAGGAATTCGCTATGCCATGGAAGACATGAGTGAAATAAGATTAATGGTTATTCGGCAATTGCCTGTGGATGAAGGAAGAAACGATGAATAAAAATCTCCTGAAAAAATTGGCGATGTTGGCTGTCGGGACCATTCTTGTGATCATCTTTTTCGCCCTTGACCTGCAGCAATATCTCACTCTGGACTATCTTAAAGAGTCCCAGACCCGCTTTGCGGATTTGTACGCTGAAAAGCCGGTTCTGGTAATCAGTGTTTATATGACTATCTACGTTCTGGTTACCGCCCTCTCCCTGCCAGGAGCAGCTATCCTAACCCTTGCCGGCGGCGCCCTGTTTGGTTTTACCAAGGGTTTTATTATTGTCTCTTTTGCTTCCTCAATCGGTGCCACCCTGGCGTGCTTTGTGGCCCGGTTCGTCCTGCGTGACTGGGTGCAGAATAAATTTGGGGACAAACTTTCCACAATCAACGATGGCATTGCCAAAGAGGGCGCTTTTTACCTCTTTACCCTGCGCCTGATTCCGGTTTTTCCCTTCTTTGTCATTAATCTTGTGATGGGACTCACCAAAATGCCACTTTTCACTTTCTACTGGGTTTCTCAGCTGGGTATGCTGGCGGGTACTGCTGTATTTGTCAATGCCGGTAAAGAACTGGCTAAGATTGATTCACTTGGGGGGATTCTCTCTCCCGGCCTGATCGGATCCTTTGTTATTCTTGGACTTTTCCCGCTGGTTGTTAAAAAAATTCTGGGCTTAGTAAAAAAGAAAAAACAGTCTGCCATCAACCTGAATCCGTGAGCATACGCCGGTGATGCAGGATCAAGTAAAACCCATGAGACCCGGAAGCCACAGGACAATGCCGGGTGCCGCAATCAAGGTCGCAATGGTCAGGACATCTGCGACAAAAAACGGCGTCACACCGCGGAATACATCCTGGACTGTACACTCGGGTCTTACACCCGCAACCACAAAGCAATTCAGACCAATGGGCGGGGTAATCAGGCATAGTTCCGCCATCTTCACAACGATAATTCCAAACCATATAGAACAGCCCACTCCGGATATGCCAAATGCCGAATCTGCGGCAAGAACAGAATCACCACCATTCAAGGCAATCACAGCCGGGTAAACTACAGGCAATGTGAGCAACAGCATGCCAATGGCATCCATGAACATGCCAAGCACTGCATAGGCGCACAGAATTAAGATCAGGGTGACCATGGGACTCTGATCCAATCCGGTGATCCAGTCTGAAAAAGCACTGGGCAAATCAGCGAATCCCAGGAAGCGCACATAAAGTAAAACACCCCAGATTATGGTAAATATCATCACAGTCAGTTTGGCGGTTTCCATTAATGCATCCTTTAATTCACTCAGACGCATACCTTTGTAGATGGCCATGCAGAGAATAACAAAGGCGCCAAGTGAGCCAGCCTCTGTGGGGGTTCCGACACCGCCGTAGATGCAGACCATGATAATACCAACTACGAAAAAAATCGGTATTGCACCGGGCAGTGACTCAAAACGCTGCTTCCAGCTGTAACCCCTGACAGGTGGTCCGAAATCTTTTCGTGTCTTTGCCAGAAATACGACCAGACCACCATAGATCAAAGCTGAAACACCGCCAGGTAAGAAACCGGCCATCAACAGAGCCCCCACGTCCTGTTCCACGATAATTGCATAGATAACAAGAATTGCAGAAGGTGGAATAAGTGACGCCAGCGTGCCACTTGCCGCCACAACACCTGAGGCAAAACGTTTGTCATAGCCGAGCTTGAGCATTTCCGGCACTGCAATGCGGGCAAATACAGCAGAGGTCGCAACAGAAGCCCCGGATACTGCGGCAAATCCTGCGGCAGAAAAAACAGTTGCCACTCCCATTCCACCAGGAAGCCATCCGACCCAGCGTTTAGCAGCCACAAACAAGGCCCTGGTAAGACCGGCATGATAAGCCAGAAAACCGATGAGAATAAAAGTTGGAATAAGTGACAGCGCCAGTGTGGAAACCTTGGAATGGGGAATAGTTCCAGCCATTTTAATGGCGACCATCACTCCTTTCTCAAATCCCATGCGAGCGGAAAAAATCCAGACCAGACCAAGAAAACCTGTCAGAGCTGCGGCAAAGGCCACCCGTACACCAATGATCACCAGAATCATCATGAGACCGGTTACCCACAGGCCAATGGTAACCGTATCCATCTGGGCCATTGTATTAAACAGACTCATGATTTTTCCATCTCCCGGCTGGCACTGCCAGAACCCATCACTGAATCAGCTTCTGCGGCTGCCACGGCAGCCGCATCTTCGATTAAAGGAACAGCTACGGGTCTGTCTCCTCCTTCAATCGCAGCTCGGAAATATCCCCAAATCTGTAATAGCAGGCGCAAAGCAAGGACACTCAAGGCAACCGGTACAACAAGTTTAGCCGGCCACGTAGGTAAATTGATATCAAGTGAGGAGTCGCCAATGGAATAAGCCCGATAAAAATGAAGATATGAGCCGTAAATCAGCACCAGAGTCACAGCAAGTATCAGCAGCGTCAATACCAGTTCTGTAAACCATAAGAAACGACCATGAAGATGGCTCACCAGTATATCCATTCGGATATGTCCACCTTCACGCTTCGTGTAGGAAATACCCAGGAAAGCAAAAAACGCCATTGCCTGTTCCACCCAGTCAATATAGCCACTCACGGGCATGGAAAAAATCCAGCGTCCAAGCACATTGGCTGTTGCCAGAAAAACGAGCAAGAAAATCACAATGCCGCCCAGCAGAGTCAGCACTGATTCCAGCTTAAATAGTAATTGATCAGCTCGACTCAGAAGAGAATCATCTTCAAGAACAGTGTGGGAACCAGCCATAATATCCTAATTTCCGGAAAGAATAAAAGAAACCCCGTACTCGGTCTGGGAATACGGGGTTGAAAAAAACTCTCAGCTTATTTTGCAAACAGTGCTTCTGTAAATTCAAATAAGGTCTTGGAATCAAATTTACCTGAATATTTTTTGATCCAGTCTTCACGTACAGATGCAGCCAGTTTATTAAGTTCAGCAGTTTGCTCAGGGGTAAAAGTTACCCGAACCAGGCTCTGATCAGTGACAGCTTTTTCATATTGAACGGTGGTATTTTCATCATAATTCTTAACATAATAATCAATCGCCTCGTCAACAGATCCAAGCAGGGCTGCTTTATTTTCCGGGCTCAGACTGTTTAAGGCATCGGTGTTAACAACCACAGGACAGTTTGCAGAACCAAGATTCAGATTTGTGGAGGCCCATTTACCAACTTTATATGTTTTTGTCGCAAGATGTGCATGGGGAGCAAAAGTGGCTGCATCAATAACGCCGGAATCCATGGACTGACGAACTTCAGAAAAGGGAACGCCGGTTTTTACCGCACCAAGTTTAGAAAGAACACCCATAATACCACCGGGGCCGCGCACTCTGATTCCCTTAAAATCAGCCAGGGACTTCAATGGGTCAGTCTTACTGACAATATTATACTGTGGCAAAGGGGTGGGCATGAGCAGAGTTGCATTCCATCTGGCCAGATCCTTGGCCACTACAGGATGTTCATAGACCTGTTTATAAATCTCGGCAACCCTGGCAAGGGACACATCTTTAGCAAAGGGTAACTCTGTGACAGTGATCGTCGGGTTTTTATCTTTATGATAAAATGAGCAGAACTGTGCCATCTCAAAAGCGCCAATGGCAATACCATCAAGGTTTTCCTTGGATTTGGATAGTCCGCCGTATGAAATCTTCAGTTTAAACTCACCATTGGTTTTCTGTTCAACCAGTTCAGCCAGCTTTTCAACATTTTCAGTAAATGCCCGACGCTTGCCCCACAAGGAAACGTTCCACTCCGTGGCTGCCTGTGCCTCTCCAGCAAGAAAAGCGAGTCCCATTGCAGATATCAAGATAAGCTTTCTGTCCAATTTCATAATCCCTCCAGTTTATTATGTTTTATTATCTAAAAAATAACTATTCTTACTGAGCAAAAAGGTGGAAGTCAATAGCCCTATATGCAGGGATATGCTATGTATTGGTAATGAATATTCTTCTTTCACGTCTATTCGAATTTAGCCAAAGGCGGTTTGTTTATATTTTCAAGCATTTATAATAGTTGGGGTATCACCATGAAAGAATTGGATAACAGTGCTTATGCAGGCCAAAAAAATGAGCGAAAATTTGGTTGTTTGCAGGTTTTCGGGATTATGCTGGTGACTGTACTTATAACAGCTGGCATTACTTTATGGCTTGCCAAAACCTATATTTTTCCATCACAGTTTGAACCGGTGGTCCTGACATCACAGGAAAATCAGCTGCTGTCAGAGAAACTCAGCATGTTTGATTTTTCACAAAACACAACCGCTACACCTGCTCCTGCTGGAACGACAAGTGTTCAAAATCAAAAAAAACCTGCAGAGGATGAAAATCCAAATGGGCCATTGCAGCCTGAAGCTTACAGCGAAAAAGGTGCATCCAGGGAAATCTCGTTCACAGAACGTGAACTCAACGCCATGCTTGCCAAAAATACTGACCTGGCGACAAAAGTGGCCATTGATCTTGCGGACAACCTTATCAGTGCTAGGTTACGCATCCCGGTCGATGAGGATTTCCCAATATTCGCAGGAAAAACATTACGGGCAGCGGCAGGTGTGGAACTCGCCTTTCGTGGCGAAAAACCTGTTGTGATTTTAAAAGGTGTTAAGCTCATGGGTGTACCCATTCCCAACGCTTGGCTTGGTGGCCTGAAGAACATTGACCTGATACAGGAATTTGGCGGTGAAGAGGGCTTTTGGAAACTCTTTTCTGACGGAGTGGAATCAATTGAGACAAAAGAGGGAGAGCTGAACATTATCCTGAAGGAATAATTTGTTATCTGATTACGTATGAAACTCAGCCAACTTCATATGGTGAAGACATAAGGAATTGGTAAAACAAAAGAATTACAAGTGATCGTGGCGGTGTCATCC
>DQTH01000114.1 GCA_015662865.1 Desulfocapsa sulfexigens | reverse complement strand
TGAAAGATATTAAAATGTAGACAGGAGTGTGCATTTTCATTTTCAAATATCTTCTTGATATTACAGGATATGTTTACTGTTTTTGTGGTGGAACTTCAGATTAAAAACAGAGGCATCTATTTGAAACTTACTGTAAGGGGGTCCGGACCAGGCCAGCGACAAACCCCCTGACAATTTCCTGTGGTGCAATTATCAGGATTCATTGTTATATGTATTTCCATAATGTAAATAAGCCTTGTTGCTGTTACCTATCCCTGATCAGGAATTGAGCTGATCAGTAGTTTTTAGTAGTAAAAACCATTGATTCCGTATAAAGCTCAGCCGTTTTCATTAGTCATTCCCGCTCAGGTGCGAGGTTAGCGTAAACTCCGAGCCAGCCTATGACACGAAACTGGATCCCCGCCTGCGCGGGGATGACACCTCATGGAGATTTTAATTTTGTGCTTTATCAATATATTACCAGGCACCGTGTTGAATTTGGCTGAGTTTCATACATAATCAGAAAAAAATAAACGTTTCACAACAAACTCACCGGGGCAATTCTTATGCGCCAGAACGGATATATTGGCCGCAAAATGCGGGTACCAAAACTTAAAAAATCACCTGCCATTGTTATTTCCGCATTTGGAACCAGCAGTCGCGCACAGGCTCCCCTTGAAATATTCCAAAAGGCACTGGAAAAACAGTTTCCTGAGCATGAATTGTTCTGGTCTTACAGCTCAAATATTATCTGCAGAAAAAAAAGCCTGCCCAGTCTTCAGGAAACTCTGGCCCGGGTGGAAGCTGCCGGATTTCGCAAGGCTGTGGTGCAACCTCTGCACATCTTTCCAGGAACCGAATACCGGCAATTAGCTGAAACCTGTGAATACTTTCCGGGATTACGAATTTTTTTGAGTGAAACCCTTCTCCATCGCTGGAATTTTGTAAAAAAGACTCTTGCCGAGATAGAACCAGAGTTTCTCACTCCGGATGAAGGTCTCAATATTCTGGCACTCCATGGTACACCGCTAACCTCCGACCCGGTAAACATTGTCTATCTCGGTCTTGAAAAACTGGTGGCTGATCTCTATCCCAATGTGCTGGCTGTATCCTTAGAAGGCATACCGGACCATGAGGCAGTCTTTGCTTCCATCAGAAGTCAAAACCTGAGTAAAAAGTACCGGGAAATAAAAATAATCCCCATGATGTATGTGGCGGGAATGCATGCAGAAGAGGATCTTATGGGCAAGAAAAAGAGCTGGTGCGTCGAACTGCAGTCCATGGGTTTTTCAGTTGAGTGCTCAATGGTTCAATATCAAAACGAAGATTATTTCAAAGGTCTTGCCTACTATCCGAAAATCATCTCCTTTTTCATGGAACGACTGCAACGCAGCCTGGAACTTGCAAGGCTCTACTGATCATGAAATCTTTAAATCACACCTAAATCCTGCACTTCGAAAAATGAGAAAAAACCTACATCGTATCAGCATGTCGTTGCAATGTATCTCTGCGCCATTGACACCTCGTATCTCCGGCAAACTTGCCAATTGCAGGATTAGGTTACACAATCTGCTGCCTGAAACAGGAACAATATTATGAGACTCTTTGAAATTGTACGACAAGGCGGTCCGGTCATGTGGCCTCTGCTGGCATGTTCCGTTGCTGTACTGACTGTTATCATTGAACGGATACTTTTCTGGGTTTCCATTGAAAAAAACCGTAACCGACAACTAATGGATGAAATACTATCCCTTGCCGAGAATGGCGACTGGGAGCACATTCACAGAAAGACTGCATACTGCAAGGATCATATCATCCAACTGCTGATTACCGGTATCGTCCATAGAGAATATGATATGGGCCGTGCAATGGAAGCAGAAGCTGACCACACTTTGCAACGCATGAACCGATATATGCCGGTGCTCGACACCATGATCACAGTTACTCCATTACTGGGTATCTTTGGTACTGTGCTCGGTATTATCGGCTCCTTCAAAATACTCGGTGCAAGCGGTATTGCAGACCCCAAACTGGTCACCAGTGGAATTGCCCAGGCACTCATCACCACAGCCACCGGGCTTGGCATTGCTATCATTGCAGTAATTCCCTACAACTATTTCAACACCAGGATAAGCAGAGCCATCCACGTGATGGAAAAATATGCGACCAGCCTGGAGGTTGTTTTCAACAAACGTATCCAAAATAACAAAAGCAATGAAAATTAAGAACAGAGAGAGTAAGCCGGCACGTATCGAAATGCTGCCACTCATTGATATTGTCTTTCTGTTACTTGTATTCTTCATTTATGCCATGCTTTCCATGGCTGTGCACCGTGGTATGGAGCTTGATCTTCCCGAATCTACCCAGGCGGAAATCAGCAAAGAGACACCTCTTTCAATCTCCATTCAAAAAGGTCAGACTGGGCCAAAGATTTTTCTAGGCAAACAGGCTGTTCCCATTTCAAAACTCGGGGAAGAGTTATCTGCAGCCAACGAATCCCCCAAAGCCCCTCAAGTGCTCATTTTTGCGGAGAGGAACCTTCCCTACCAACAACTTTACATCGTGCTTGATGAGCTTCATAAAAACTCCATAAACAATATTTCCCTGCAGGCCAGCTCCCAATGACTGCACAGAGACTGCTTATTGCATTCTGCTTTGCTCTTTTTATTCATCTCCTGATTATTCTGGTTCCTTTTATAGACGAAAATCCTCTGTCCCCTCAGTTGGCTGGTAACAATTCAATTCAGATTAATCTTGCCAGCACTTCCATAATAGATCCTGTGGCTGAGATACCCAAAATAGAACAGGATGAATCTGAAAAAGAATCTCCTCCTGAACAGAAGGATGAAGAGAAGGAAATCAAAAAAGAAGAAAAATCTGCCGAAGAGGATGTCCCAATACTGCCGAAAACAAAAACAGCAACAAATTCACTGCAAGACAGCCGGAAAGAGATAAGTTCAAACACCAGTCACAACCAGCCTGCCCACAAAAACAGTACAGCCCAATCCACTGTTGCCGTACAGGTAACATCCAAGGCCACTCCCCTGTACTACAGAAATCCCAAGCCTGCATACCCGACACTTGCCCGTAAACGAAACTTGCAGGGGTCTGTTATCTTATCAATTACTGTTTTGGCAAATGGAGCTGTTGGAAATGTTACAGTACACAAAAGCAGCGGCCATGAAATTCTTGACAATTCAGCGCTAAAGACCGTGCTCACCTGGCATTTTCTTCCCGGCACACAAAACGGCCGGCCGGTTTCAATGGAAGTGCAGGTACCGATTCATTTCAAGCTGGATTGAGATATACCCGAAACCTCTACTTATCGGGTGCAGCCTGGAACTTGTGGGACTTTTAAGGCATTATTTCTGATCCGGCAACACATCACGACCCCAAACTGCATACCCTATGGTACCAATCAAGCCAAAAACGAATGCTGTCAGAAAGTTGGCTGCAGGGCTTATCATCCATAAAAAAGCGCCGCCAAAAGCTGCAACTGCAACCACCATATCACGCAGCATATAATACAAACCAAACACGGCTGCCTTGCGCTCCTCAGGGGCCAGATCCATAATGAGTGCTTTTCTGGTGGGCTCACCAAATTCTTTAAAGCCTCTTAAAATAAAGGCCGGGACCAGTACGGCAAAAGACTGGCTGAAAAGGAGCGCTAAAGGAAAAAGCGTAAAAAAAATAAATGTTATCAAAACAAATATCTTCTTTCCACCCTTGTCAGCGAGGTAAGCCACAGGAATATAGACAAGCAGAGCTGTAAACATTTCAATACTGGTTAAAAATCCAAATTGAACGGCTGATACCGGTTCTGTAATGGTTTTCATGCACCAGATAACCACAAAAGCATATGGGATCTGCTCACAATAGCGAATCAGAATATCTGAAACCAGGAGCCTCTTCAGATCTGACCCCATGTGATGCATAAGCTTAAATGGGTTTTTTTCAGCAGCGAGTCTGTCCCGATTTTTTTCTGAATCCGAGGGATTATCCTCAATAAAGCGCTGCTGTATGACAGTTGCAACAATGGCAAGCAGTAGAGCAACAACAAAAGCTGCCCGAACGCCGTCCCTTTCGCCCCATAAGCTGATACACACTCCACCCAAAAGTGGCCCAAGTGCCATGGGAATACGACGCACAAGAGCCAACATGGAAACACCCATGGTTCGCTTTTCCAGAGGAAGAACTTCTGTAATCAGCTTCATGGTAGCGGGCAGGGAAATTGCGCTCCATGAAAGAAAAAAAACCGCACCGACAATTACAGCCTGCCAGGCGGGAATCAGGATAACAATGCCAAAACCAAACATGGCAGCAAAGTTGAAGAACATAAGCGCCCGCTTAGTACCAAACCGGTCTGAAAGATAACCGCCCAGAAAGGAATAGACAGCGGACAGGAAATTATCAAGACCATTGAGCAGACCAATGGTTATTGCTCCGCCGCCGAGTGCCATCAGATAAATAGGCAGGAAGCGTTCTGCCATGCGTTCACCAAGGAGAATGAGGCAAACCATGGCCAGAATACCAAGGGTTGAGCGTTTAAGAGCCAGAAAATCAGCTACACTTCGAACCCGGCTTTTAGAAAGTTTTGTCATAATTTAATAAAAGCAAAAATGAATCTGAATGCTGCAGGTTCGCATGATCATACCTAACCCGGACAAGCCGGAACCAAAAGGTGAAAAATATTAACTCATGATTAAATTTTATCCAAGGAAACAGCATTTACTTGGAGGTT
>DQTH01000078.1 GCA_015662865.1 Desulfocapsa sulfexigens | reverse complement strand
AAATGGTTATTATCCCAAACCTTGCTGCACAGGCATTGTAGAAATATCTTGCCATAAAAAACACGAAAATAATAATTAAGATACTAAATCTGTGACAGCTGTGTGAGTTCCCCAAAAACAGCGCTTTGACTTAACTCAATAACTCACGGATTCAGGAAAAAAATCTTCATACAAACAAAAAGCCCCCTGCTGAAGTGAATCAGCAGGGGGCTTTCGTTTTTTCAGACTTTTAGGGGCTATTTCTTTTGCCAGGAACCATTGATATTAACAAACTGACCAGCCGGAGTTTTCGCAATTGCTTTTTTCCCGGCCAGCTTCTCCACTGCGCTTAATGATGTCTTGTTACGCTTGGAAATCTGGCTGTATACCTGTTTACGCTTGGCATTGATTGTAGCAACAAGCTGCTGCACTTCAGGAGTTGCTTTTACCGGGGCCAGGTAGCCGGTGGCAGTCTCTCCAATCAGTCCCTGGGCCTTAGCTGATTGCAAATCCAGGGCCACAGCAGGTTGACAGATCAACAGCAGGCCGAAAAGAAAAAGTGTGATAGTTTTTTTCATGATTGATCTCCTTTACCGAAAAAAAGTGGGTAACACTGTCTTTTGGGAGGTTTTGTCTTAAAGGTTAAAAAAGGCCGCTGTCTTCACTCAGTACGCTATCCAGTTCTTTATCAACCTTAACCAGAATTTCGTGCTGTATCTTGACATTGAGATTAATGGTAATCGGCTTTTCAGGTGTTGCAACCTTAACAGTCGGGCTGCATCCGAAACTGCCTGAAACCATTATTACAAGTGCCAGAAGAGCTGCTTTATGTCTCATGGGTATCTCCATATTCCGTGACAGATTTTTCATACTTATCATCAGTTGTAATGCTGTTTAATCCGTTTGTCCAGTTCCTCGGTCAAGCCTTTACTGAATCTTAAGCTCTGCAGAAGAGCGGGCAGATTCTGTTCCGCATGAATATTCAGATGTACCGGCCGACTGGTCTGCAATGCCGGACTTGTTCCTTTCAACCCTATATCAAGATCCAGCTGCCCGGAGGGAAGATATTTTGCACTTACCTTCAGTGAATTATATTGAAGGTTTTCCACTGCCTTCAATGCATACCCGGTGACACCTGAATGCTCTATATTTACAGATGAATAGCGAATTTCACCACCCGGCAGTTCACTATGTAATTCTCCATAGTCCACAGAAATATCTTTTCCCTTTATGGAAACAGGAATACTCCCACTGATTCTGCCGCTAACATACAGGCTATCCATTTTCACCAGGTCTACCAGGGATTCCAGGTTCACGTCCTTTACATGCACCACAAAATTACTGTCAGGTTCGTTGAGGTCATAACGCACACCCGTAGAACTGACACTGCCCTGAAATAAAACGGCACTGACATCATTCAGTTCTATCAGAGGCAGTCTGCCACTGTCCACCGCTACAAGATTCACCTTTGCATGAATATCATGGATATCTATACCACCAATTAGCTGCTGCAGAGAAAAGCTGCCTTCTGTTTTTGAATGGAGTCGTGGCAGAACTGCGAGATCTTGCCGTACATCCAGTCCATTAAACAGAAACTGTTTGTAAAAGCCGCTCCCGCCTGTAACCGTCACAAAAGCAGACATTTGCAATTTTTTTTCCATACCCCAGGAACCATCAGCCGTAAACGAGATTTTGCCGCTTTCCAGGTTAAAAGGCAATTGCCAGGAAGTGAGCAGGTTAGCAAGGGTTATTCCCTCTTCACTCAGATCTAAACGCCTGTCTGTTTTCAAGGTGTAGCTTCCGCCTGCGGTGGCCATATTATGTTCAAAGGAGGCCTTCATTCGCCCGGGAATGGTTTCAGGAAATAACTGTAGTTTTCCTGTGATCTTTTTATCCTTGAGCTGGAACACTCCGGAGATGTCTTTCAGAGGAAGCTGTCTGTCTTTTGTTTTAAGCATGGCAGCCACTATTTTGAGATCTGCAAGCAATTCAATACCGGAAATGGATTTCTTCAACCGGGAAACACTGCAAGTGAAACTTTCTATGTCACAGCTGTTTTTTTCAACCGATATCTGAACAGGACCGGTGGTAGAAAAAGTATTGGGAAGCACTGTCAAAGAGTTGTTGTGAATGGACAGCCGCAGAGGATTATCAGGCTGCAGGTGCAAATCTTTCACATGGAGTTTAGCCGTTGTCAGACCCGCGACACTAAGAATCTGCTGTTCTGAAAAATCCAGTAGCAACTGGTTGTCTTTCTTTTTAAATGTGCCGGCCAGATCCAGGGACAGGTTCTGGATACTATTCTTTCCAAAGCTTACCTTCTCAGCGTGTATCCACGATTTCCGGTCAAGGTTTAGGATATTTCTTGCAAAGCTCCCGACCAGATGCACCTGAGCCGAATCGCTTTTGAAAGATGAAAAAACCAGAGAGTCCACCTCTCCGCTCAATGAAAATCTTTCACCGTCCTCTGTTACCAGCGGAAGGTCCAGACTGCCGGTAAATGTACCTTTGATGTCAGGTAATGTGGTTTTCAGATATGGTTTAAGAAAAGTGAGCAGTGGAGAACCCTGGAATGAATACGTTCCCTTTACTGTCTGTTTTGCAAGAATTGCTCTGGTTCTTATAATCTCCTGTTCATTCAGCTGGCCGATGAGGGTCATGCTGGCTTGTTGTGTACCTGGATTACCTGTTGCGTTAACAGTAAATGTATACCCTGCTGTATCCTTTACTATTATTTCAGTTTCAATTTCTGAGTCATTCTGCAGCGGCAGAGGCAGCCTGAAGGTTCCATCCATACTGCCACTGACTTCCGGCAGTTCCGGAATATTGGCATTATGCAGCAGAAGTTCCCGAACCGGCTTCAACAGCAGACTGATTTTTCCAGACAACCCCTCCGGCTGCAATACAATGTTGGCAAAAAGTATTTCTGCATGCGGTTGTTGCCCGACAATACGGGCAGTGGCGTGAGAGGCATCAGGGCTCTGCAGATCCACGGTCAGCATGGTGCTAAAGTCTTCCTGCATGACGACATTTACAGTCATGGCCTTGTCTTTAAAATCAGCACTTACACGGATGGGCCTCTTCGTAAGCTGAGGTGGCAGATCACCACGGAGTTGGAGCTGTTCAATTGTTAAATTTTCAAAAGGAAGACGTGAACGCAGCTCATCCCTGAGCAGAGTGACCTGTTCCGGAAACTGCAGACTGGTGCTGGAACGCTGCGATTTCTGAACCCGTTCAAGTCGCATTTCTTCAACAGTTATGCGGGAACACTTGCCTGTCGCAAAAAGCTTCTGCAGATTATAATGGAAGGAAATATTGCGGAGCCTGACCGGAAGTGTATCATTGCCAGGCAAATGAAATGTTGCATCCAGCACATCAAACTGGAGCTGTTTAAAACCAACATCTGAGACATGAACTGTTATGTCTGCTGCCCCTGCTTTTTGAAGCCCATATGATATAAACTGATCCAGCAGCAAAAAGCGCACCGCAATCAAAAACAGAATGGAAAGCAGTGACAAAATGATAGCTGTTTTAGCAATGCGCATGGCTAAAATGACATTTCAGGTTCTTAATATAAAAAAATCCCCTTGCCGATACTACTCAGCAAGGGGATTTTTATTTTTGTTCTTATCGGCAAGATAAATTCAACTTAAAAGTCATACTTTAATCCCGCACTCACCAGATGAGCCGCCGCATCGGTAAACTCACCGTTTATCGTACTGTTGGTCACAGTACGGTCTTCTTTATAATCATAAAGATAAGCCAATCCAATTTCAATCTTCTCATTTACCTTATAACTGAAGCCCAGAGAGTAGAGCCACGCGTCACTGCCCGGGAGTTCAAAGCCAAGAGTATCTTCAGGAATGGGAGACTCATCATAAGCAAAACCTGCCATCAGGGTCACAGAATCATTCAGGACGTAATCAAGGCCAATTCGATATCCACTGGTGTCATCCCAGTTTTTTGGTATTGAAGCAGTAAAGACCTGAAGGACAGGATGCAGAACTGGGTTGTCATAATGAAAATCAATGCTCTCGTATTCCGACCAAAACGTTCTGTCCCAGGTGAAGTCAATGGTTGCAGGGCCAAAAGTATAAGCAAGAGAAACACTCAATACAGCGGGCGCCGGAAGGGTAACATTTCCTCCAGTGTTCATCTCAAATGAAGCCGGAGTGTTAGTAGCAAGAGTCACATCTCCATCCAGATCCATATCCACATTTGAACGATAGGTAATGGCAATATTCACGTCTTTTGCAGGACGAACATTTGCGGCAAGATTCCAGCCAAACTCGTAGGCATCGCCATCCATGTAACGACTGGCCATCAGGCCATCGGATCTTATAGCAAGACTGGATACATCTGCAGAAGCATATAACAGACGAACACCACCAGCCAGTGAAAGATAATCACAGGTCTTATAGGCAACAGTGGGGTTTATTTCGTACACATGAAGGCTATACTCCTGGGCAGTGCTTCGTGGGAATGGCTGTTCCCATCTTTTTGATAATCCGAATGGAGCCGTTGCAGAAAGACCGAAACGGAAATTATTCATGTCAGGAGAAACAAAGAAAAACGTCGGCAGCAGAAAATTTTCAGCTTTTGACTCTCCGTTAAACAGTGGAGTACGATTATCGTCATAACTGATTGCTGGGAGATTAATATAGGTCAAAGCGCCTTCAAACTGCCATGCATCTTTTGTCTGGACCATTTTAGCCGGGTTATAATAACTGGTGCTCGCATTTGTAGCCGAAGCCACATTTGCCCCTGCTTTTGCAACTGAATCCACAGATTGTTCAGGAATACGAAAACCGGATGCCCAGGCAGATCCAGCAATCACTATGGAACTTAATACAAGTACTGAAATTCTCTTTTTCATTCTTCTCTCCCTCTCCTTTGAAAAAATATTAATCAGGTTATCCCATGGTGGGCTAACGAATTTGTAACACACACAGACTTTTTTTATTTCATCTCAGATGGAATCCTTTGTCACCTCGCCTAAAAGGTGCAATCGACCATCAGGTTTCGCTATACAAATAACGTTTAATCTTATGTGTTGCTGTTTTAATAAAAGGTTCACGCCTCTCTACAATCCTCACCAGACGGGAAGCTGAAGAAAGCTGTGCATTGACCTCTTTGCGCATGGTGGCACTAAGCTTTTTAATATAGTCACGTCGTTCAACCCGTGACTGTCCAAGGGTTTCCTCATCAATAAACTCATAATCCGGGTATACCCAAGCATCAAGTTTACCGTTATTTTCCACAACCAGCGATTCAACAACCCATGAATACGCATTAATTTTATGTTCGATGGGTTCCGGGTAAACGTTTTCTCCGTTCGCCATGACAATAACATTTTTTGAACGCCCACAAATATGGAGGTTTCCAACTTCATCAATGAACCCCAGATCTCCTGTGATCAACCAGCCATCCTTGGTGATAGCTTCAGCAGTGGCATCAGGGTCACCATAATACCCGACCATCACATTCGGACCGCAGCCGTAGATCTCTCCCACGCCGGTATCAGGGTCAGGATCAACAATTTTTATCCGGACTCCGGGAAAAGGCCTGCCGGTTGAACCCAGTGCAATGGTATCGTCTCCAGGCGGGCCTCCGGCTAACATAGGAGCAGATTCAGTAAGACCGTATCCAATGAGATAAGGAAACTCTGCTTCTCTTAAAAAGCATTCCACTTCCGGATTGAGAGCTGCTCCTCCAATCCCCATCAGTTCCAGGTCACCGCCAAAAAAAGATATCAGTTTGGCTCCAATCTTTCTGTAAACAAATTTGCGCCCAACGGAGAAACGACAGAGTAGAGAAAGAAAAAAACTTTTTTCTATCTGTGGCAGAACGCGTTTTTTATAAATTTTCTCCATTATCAACGGCACTGCGAACATGAGCTTTGGTTTTTCATGCCTGCATAAACGCTGAAGGATAGCGGGTGTTGGCGTTTTTCCGGCATAGGCTATTTTACATCCCTTGATCAGTGGTGTGATAAATCCAAGGGTGAACTCATAGGTATGAGACATTGGCAAGACCGACAGAACAACAGCCCTCTCTTCCACATCCAGCAGGTTGGCTGCCGAAAAAGCATTGGCAGTCAGGTTTTTATGACTGAGCATTACAGCCTTGGAATATCCTGAGGTTCCGGAGGTATAGAGAATCGAGGCTATATCGTCCTCTGCAATTTCCGGAAAAGAATTTTTCTTTTCATCGTCGGGAGTTCCTTCCGCTGCAAGAGCCTCTTCAAGATAGTCGGAAAAATGGATCACTTCCACTACATCCTGAGTGGCTTCAGAATCATCCAGCGTTATAATTTTTCGTAGCTTCTTCTGTTTCAACTCATAAATCTTCTCCAGTTGACGCTGTGAAATAAAGAGGACAGGAACCTCCATTTCATTTAAGATATGATGGACATCAGCTTCCGGAAGATCCGGTAGCACAGGTACGGCAATGGCACCAAGGCGAATAATCGCAAAATAGGCGGTTCCCCAGGCTGGAGAATTTTCGGCTAAAATGGCAACATGATCACCTTTTTTTACTCCTTCAGCAGCCAGCTTGCCTGCCAGGGCAATGATACGATCATAAAACTGGCGATATGTCAGAGCAGTTTCGGCAGCCATACCAATGGCAGGAAGATCCCCATATCGTACAACACTGGTATCGAGTATATAATTTAAGGTCATCCGTACATCGTTCGATTCCGGCATAAACACCTCGTAATTAAGCAAAATTGATTGCGTGATTATTTTATTAAATGGGGTGCATACTAACTAAAAGTTGTTTTTTGGTCAATTAAGAATGGAAAATGGATTTTTTATAGCAAAAACACCAAATTCTCCACAAGATAACAGAATTTTCTTGACAGGAAAATGGACAACTTATAAAAATTAGGTATACTCCAAGGCTTTAGAGTGCCTTTAAATTGGTTATCAGGCCTTAATTCTGCAATTCTCGAGTTTATTATATATGTATAAGACACACTCTTTTTCAGCTTCTCTTCTGCTTGTTGTCATTACTCTTCTTTTTTCAGTCAGCTCTGTCTATAGCTCAACTATTCCTGTTTTTACTGACGCAGGTAAATGGCAAACTGTCAAAACAGATCAGCAACAGCCAAAGCAAGCTTCTGTTCCAGAGGCACCGAAGCAAGCGACATCTCCTCCACCTGCTAAAACCACCTTGGTGACGCTTGGCAGATCCGGGAGCATTACTGATGTAAAAAAACGAATCGGCCCTATTGTAACAGCGGCAACTACCAGAAGACTCAACAAAAAAATCTCCTCACGAAGTGCGATCATCATTGATGCGGTAAGCGGAAAAACCCTTTACTCCAAAAATCCTGACAGCCAGAGACAACCGGCATCAACCATTAAGGTGCTCACCGGGATGATTGCCCTCAAATCACTTTCCAGAACAGAAAAGGTCTCTGTGAGCAGCAAAGCTGCCAGACAACCCCGATCAAAAGTGTACCTTGATCGAAAAAAGAAATACAAAGCAAATGATCTGATAAATGCTGTTCTCCTCGCCTCTGCCAATGATGCAAGTGTTGCCCTGGCGGAAAAAATTGCAGGCAGTGAAAAAAAATTCGCAAAAATGATGACTCTTCGGGCAAAACTCTGGGGCGCGAATAACACTGTTTGCAAGACTGCCACAGGACTCACGGCCAAAGGACAAAAATCCACTGCCCGTGATCTGGCAATTATTTTTCGACACGCCATGAAGAATCCGGAATTTTCTTCTAAAATGAAGAAAGTTAAAGTTCGCACTTCTGAAGGAAAACTTCTGCGTAACCACAATAAAGCGTTGTGGCAGGTCAATGGAACTCTCGGTGGTAAAACCGGATATACCAATGCTGCCAGACAAACCTATGTGGGAAAATTCAAGCGTGGCAAAGATGAAATTATCGTGGCCATCATGGGAAGTGAAACCATGTGGTCAGACATTAAACGTCTTGTGACATACGGGTTTAATAAAAAAGTTGCTCTGTCTCAGGAGCTTGAAGCACTGGGTGCTGATATTAAACTGGTGGCTGAACTTTGATGGTCGATCACTCGCGATCATCAAATTCTCACGGATTCAGTTATAATTTTTTCACATTTTCCACCGTCAACGTCGTCGCACCATATTCCTCCTCCACTATTCCCTGCAGTATATAAGCGCGTCCCGTGGCCAAAATGGGTGCATGACGACGATACACCCGCGGAAAAAACGTTGTTTCCACCAGTCCTGTTTCATCTTCAAAGGTTAAAAACTCCATAACCTCACCTGTTTTTGTTGAAACCAGTTTCCCGCTGAGTAGCCAGCCTGCAAATCGTACGCGTCTGCCGATGTATTGTGCAAACTCGCAGGCCCTGGTACTGTTCTGCAGCCTGTTTCTGTAAAACAGAAGCGGATGCCCCTTACAGAGGAATCCCAGGACCTGATATTCCTGCCGCAGCAATTCCTTTGGTGTGGCAGGCTCAAGAACCGGAGCAGGAGGCAGCTGTATTCCAAACAGAGGGTTGCTCTTCTGCGATTTTGCAAGACAGCGGAACTGGAAGAGTTCCCAGAACAACCTGCTTCTGTTTTTCTCTGTGTCCAGGCTGTCCAGCGCCCCTGCCTGAATCAGGGATCTGCTTTCATCTTTTTGCGGCTGGACGCGCTGCCAGAAATCAATGCTTGATGCAAATTTGTTCTTTTTTCTGCAGGTTAAAATCCGGTTTATTGTGTCAACGGACAAGCCCTTTATTGCCATCAGGCCGACCCGAATGCTGTTGTCATCTCCCCTGCCATTCCATTTTCTTTTACTCGTGTTGACGCAAGGATGCAGGATATGCAGCCCAAGGCGCTTTGCTTCAGAAACATAGGCAAAGGTGGAATAATAGCCACCCTGATTAGAAATCACGGCAGCCATAAATTCTGCCGGAAAATGTGTCTTCAGATACGCTGCCTGATACGAAACCCTGGCATAGGAAGCAGAGTGCGGTTTACAGAATGAATAGCCGTCAAAACTCATCATCATTTGCCACAATTTTTCACGAGTTTCCTCATCCACTCCTTTTGCAGCACATCCTTTATCAAACTCACGGTAATAATCTTTCAAACGCAGTTCCTTATCTTTTTTGGACATCACCTTACGCAGCCCATCAGCCCTTGCGTGACTGAAACCAGCCAGTGCCACTGCCACCCGTGACACATCTTCCTGATACACCATGAGGCCGAATGTATCATCGAGCACATCTGCCAGGCGCGGATGAAGATGCTGCCAATGACCGCCATGCAACCGGCGCACATATTCACGGACAAACTCATTGGCTGCAGGACGGATTATTGAGGACTGCAGAACAAGCTGTTCAAAATCGCCACTTCCTGCTCTTTTCTGCAGCAGACGCATTGCCGGGCTTTCAATATAAAAACAACCCATGGTTTTTCCGGCAGCCACTGCCTGCCTGGTTTGCAGATCTTCATCAGGCTGCCAGTACTCTTCGTCAAAACAGCGTCCACTGTTTTCAATGGATGCTATGCAATCTCTGATTACTCCAAGGCTGCGGTTTCCGAGTAAATCAATTTTCACAAGCCCAGCCTCTTCAGCACCATCTTTGTCCCACTGAATAATAGGGACACCCTTGGCAGCAAACTCCACGGGCACATAGTTACTGACTGGATCAGGTGTGATAATCACACCTCCTGGATGAACAGACATATGACGAGGGATGCCGATTAATCCGGAGGCAAGCCGGACAATCTCCGGCCAGGGATCTGCCAGTTCTTCTTTTTTAAGAGCCGGCATTTTCTGCAAAGAAGACAAAAGAGGTTCACTGGAGCGTCCGCGTATCCCGCCAAGACGTTTACTCATCCTTGAGACTTCACCTGGTGGAAGCCCGAATGCCTTGGCAGTTTCGCGGATGGCCATGCGCGGCTGAAAACGTATGATAGTGGAAACCATGGCTGCATGTCTGCCATGATTTTTGAGAACATTTGCAAGTATTGCGTCCCTCTCATCCCAGGAAAAATCAATATCAATATCCGGCGGATCGCTGCGCCCGGGATTTAAAAATCGTTCAAAATATAAATTATGCTTCACCGGGCAAACATTGGTTATCTCAAGACAATAGGCAACAAGCGAGGCAGCACCTGATCCCCGCCCGCATATTCTGGTAGTTCCCCCGTCAGCTTTTATGCAGGCCTGGTGCACAATATCCCGAACCACAAGAAAATAGGAAGAAAAGCCCATTGAATCTATGACCCGCAGTTCATGCTCCAGGCGCTCCACCACAGCTTCCGAAAGATCTGTGCCATAACGATGACAGGCTCCCCGATAGGCTGCTTTGCGCAAGGAATCTGCTGCCCCAAACTCATTTCCTGCCCAGGGAGGCATGACAATGCCAAAATCAGGACCGGAAAATGTACAGCGTGCAGCAAGAGTGTCAGTGGCTGCCAACACTTCCGGCCATACAGCAAAACGGTCCTGATATATGACGGGTGATTCCAGACAGGCAGGAAAATCATCGTTCTCCTCCTGCTGTTCATCAAGCCGGCTGTTTGTTCTGATCGCCTGCATAAGTTGAAAAAGATCTTTTTCACTCTGTTGGGCCATAACAGCGCCAGGAGTTGCCACCGCAGGTACACTATTAGCCCGGGCCCACTTCCGAAGTTTGCCTGATCGTTCTGTGGGTCTGCTGCCGAGATCCGCAGCAAGCTCGATGTTATATTTTCGCAGGTTGTGAAGAAGAGAAATTGAAGGAATGAGAAAAATAAGGCCGGCGTTATGTTCTATAACTTCTCTTTGCAGGGAAAATTTCTCATTAATTTTTCTCCTGCTTATTAAATTGCATAAATTAGTATAACCAATAGAATGGTTAACCAGACAGATAACTGTTGCAGGAGAATGTGGATCTGATATTTCGGCACCCACCAGAGCACGAAGGCCATATTTTTTGCAGGCTGCAAGAAAAGGCCAGAGCCCGGCCATGGAATTATAATCAGTCAGGGCAAGACCTGTGTAACCAAGCTTTTGTGCCCGGGCGCAGAGACTGGCAGGAGAACTGCTGCCACGCATCAGCGAATAATAGGAACGAACAGCCAGAGGAAACACGATTTAACCCAGATAAATAGTGCCATTACCAAAGCGGTTACAGACCGTGTCCATGGCGCATATTATTTTTTCCTGCTGTTGCTCCCGCCTGGTCTGCATGACAAAAAGAGTCTGCTGTTGCGGGCGGGGAACAAGACGATCACAGATCAGGATACACCTGCGAATACGAACACGCCGCTGCCATGCCCGGCCAAGGGCAGTGAAAGCAAGAGTTCGCAGCAGGAAATCGTTATCACAGCCGTTTTTCCGGGTTGCCTGCCGTATGATATTTTTGCCATCGCTGTAGGTCAGGCTGACTCCGATACGCCGGCCAAGCATTTTTTTATTACGCAGATCTCTTCCCGTTTCATGGACAAGCATGGTGAGGACAGACTGTATTTCGCTGTATGTCCCGGTGTCTTCTTCAAAGACATGTTCGCGTACAATCCGGGCATTTCCTGTCCTTCCCGGTAACACAGCTGTCCTGTCCCGTCCCCGGCTGGCATCATACAGATATGTGGATCGCTTCTGAAAAGGAACATGTAACTGCTGCCGGCTCAGCTTTGCCAACTGCCCGATCCGTTGCAGGTTAAAATCAGCCAGGATTTTCATCTCTTCTGGTTTCAAACCCGGCAGCATGGCCAACGGCAGTGGGGCCAGAAACGAATGTTCTTCTCCTGAACCCACAATATATTCCCCAAAAGGTCGAACTATTCTTGATGCGACCTTGGAAACCAGTTTATTGGAGGCCAGGCTCCAGACAGGATCAAGCCCCAGATCATTCAGTAACTGCTTGCGCAGACGCCAGGCAATATCCGGGGCAGGTCCGAAAAGCCGATGGGTTCCAGTAACATCCAGAAAAAGATGTCCGTCTTCTTCTCCCTGTTCCACCAGTGGCGTATAATGGACAACCCGTTTCACAAGGGCTGTCATGGCTCTGCGGTACAGAGCGGGCTGAGGATGAACCACCTGCGCCTGTCTGCAGTATTTACGTGCGAGATTCAGACGCATGCCCTTGCGAACTCCATCCCTGTATGCCTCTTCACTCATGTCATAGACAAGGGCCCTTGCAGCTCGGGCAGGAGCAACAATCAACGGAACCCGTTTCAGGGAACTGTCCTGAATCCGCTCCACCGCCACCGCAAAATCAGTGACATTCAGATGAATAATGGCTCGGTCCTGCATTTTTTTCTTATTGCTGCAAAAGTTTTTGCAGTGTTTTTGCATTACCGGGAGCCTGGGCGCGCACATGGTTATTGAAAAACACAATTCCCCGCCTGGAACGGGAACGCAGGGACTGCAGGTAGCGCTGATTCCATTCCTTCAACTCTTCTTCTGAATAGCAATAATCAAATTTTTTCTGCATATTTCCCGATTGCCAGCCCTGCATGTTACGGCCATGGAAACGGACGAAAAAAAGTTCAGGATTTGTGACTATATCCAGGCAGGGAAAAAGCCCCGGCACTGGAGGAGCATCCACGGTGACCAGTGTCACTTTGCGCTGTACAAGCTCCGCAAACACAGAATCCCTTGCCCAGGAAACATGACGAAATTCGACAGCCAGCGGAAAACCATGCAGACTATCGAGGAGATGGGCCAGATAATATCGATTGTTTCTGCTCCAGTTGAAACCTGGCGGTAATTGAATCAGAATGGCCGCCAGTTGTTTCTGCAGGGGTTTAATTCCTTCCCTGTACAGTTTAAGTTCCTGCCGCCAGTCACGCTCCCGTTCGTGGGTGAGTGTTCTGGTGAGCTTTGCCGCGAAACGAAAACTTTCCGGTGCTCTGGCAATCATGCGACTGATCGCCTCTGCGCGAACCATCTGATACCAGGTGTAATTCAACTCAACGATGGGAAATGAACAGGCGTACAAGGGCAGCATATCCGGCGTCCTGGTACCCTGCGGATAAAAACCACTGTCCACCCACTCGGTATAGGAGTATCCACTGGTCCCTATGAGTACCGGACAGAGTTCATTTCCCTGAACATGCAATGTCTGCTGTTCATCTCTGGTCATAACTCCTCACCACACCCACCACTTTTCCCTGCACCAGAATATCGGAAAAAGGATATTGCACAGGTAAAAACTTTTCATTTTCAGGACGTAACTCAATATGATTTTCACCTAAAAAAAATCGTTTCACAGTGGCTTCTTCCCCTTGAATGAGCACGGCCACAATCTCGCCATTTTCCGCATACTGTCTCGGTTCGCAGATCACCAGGTCTCCATCGAGTATTCCTGCCCCCTGCATGGAATCTCCCTGTATACGCAGGCAGAAAAGATTACTGCCTGGAAACAGGGCTCCATCCACCACAACAGAGCCATCCCATTCCTGCTGGGCATACATGGGTAAACCTGCTGTGATTTGCCCCACCACCGGCAATTCCCGCATCCGCTGGTTTTCTTTTACTGGAACATGTTGTGGTAAAATACGGATTGAACGGCTGTAACGCCCTTCACGTTCAATCATCCCCTTTCGCTCTAGCTGAACAATCAGCTGGGCCACGGCATTATGACTGACTCCCATGCCATCTGCGGCCTGACGCAGGCTTGGGGATCGCCCTTCCTCTTCAATATGTCCCTGCAGATAATCAAAAAACTGCTGTTGTTTATTTGTTAAAGTCATATTTTGTCCTCAAACACAAAATGTACATTTACATTCTCTTAGTACAACAAATTGCAAACGAATGTCAATGTACATTTATCCGGGACAAAAAAATACCCGAAAGAAAACATCTCTTTCGGGTATCAGGAGGAGGAGAAAACTATACGTTACGGCAAAGTCTTCCAAAACCACCGGGAATAGTGCCTGAAGACCAGAAAGCACGACCCTGTTTATAATCTACAAACCAGTATCCGCCTGGTTTGCGTTGAGCTGCGACAAAAATAAATGGTTGTTCCTTGGAAAAACAGAGGCTCAGATATGTGCCCTTGCTGTTCTGTTCTGTCTCCATAAGAGACATGGCTTCTTCCATAGTTGGCAGCCGCCAGTCATTATGACCTGCAAAATTTTCCTTATTCAGTTTTTCAACATTACGCTGCATCGTACGGATTGCAGTGATATCAAGCCCTGTACGTTGCCACATGATCCCGGTGCGCTGATCGACAACCGTCGATCCGTCGCCGGTATCAGCAAGATGGTTCTCAAAGCGTCCCCCGGGGTTATGTTCCGTATCGAAAAAATTCCATTTTTTCATGACAGCCGCAATTTCATCATCATTGATAATTCCATGCTCTGCAGGTAACACAAGCACTTCACCCTGAAAGTCTGAATCCGCAAGGGATGGCAGGGCGGGTCCCATATCTTCAATCAACTGCTCTTCCAGTATGGGGATTACACAGGAAGTATCTTTGCATTCCACAACATTGGCAACCAGCCACTCTTTGACACTTTCGTTGATGGCATAACTTTTTTCAAACAGAGAAGAGGTTCCCTGTTTTGCCACACAATCTCTCAGCATCTGCTCCGGAGCTTTAATCTCTGCGAGTACTCTCGCATGTTTGACCCCGCGTTCCATGAGACAGAGCTTGATTTCGTCTTCCCAGTTATCGATAAAAAAGTAATAGACACGCTCATTACCGGAAATTCTGCTGCGTGTCTGTTCACGCCCACCCCAGGACTCAAATGTTCCAAAGGTCATTTCCGGTGTCATTTCCCAATCAATCGCAGGAGTAACAGTATCGCCAATTTTCAATTTTTGAAACAAACCCATAAAAGATTCTCCTTAATGTGGCTCGAATAACGTATAACCCTGCCTTGCGATATTCTTCTTTTCACAAAACAATTCTACTTTTATTCCTGCTGGTGTATTGTCAAATAAGAGCTTACAGACAATTCATAACTCCATTAAAAAATAATTATAATTACCATTCCTAAAATGATCAAGCAAAAAAGCTCCCCTGCCCCTCAACGCGGTCACCCACTGCCCCACGGAACGACCATACTTGACCACGGCATCAACTTTGCACTTTTTGCCAGACATGCCACAGCTGTGACTCTTATCATAGAAAGTACAGGTAAGACAAAAAACACACTGGAAATTGAACTTGACCCGGAACTTAATCGAACCGGTGATGTCTGGCATATCTTTCTGGCTACTGATGACCGGGATTTTTCGTATGGGTACCGCCTGGATGGAGAAATAGACATCAAGGATCAGGGTTTAATCTACAACAGTGACCAAACCCTTATAGACCCGCTCTGCCAGAATATTACAGGCCGCAGGTGGGGAGCTGAGCATCCGCTTGCCAATACTCCACTCTGCCGACTGACAATCAATAATTTTGACTGGGAAAATGACAGGCCGCTGAAAACATCCATGGTGGACTCCGTCATATACGAACTGCACGTTCGCGGTTTCACACAGGATGCAAGCTCAGGCGTAAAACATCCCGGAACATACCTTGGCATCATTGAAAAGATACCCTACCTGAAAGACCTGGGAGTGACTGCGGTGGAACTTATGCCGGTCATGGAATGGGATGAAAATGACAATGTCTTTATTGATCCGGAAACTGGAAAAAAACTGAAAAACTACTGGGGCTATAATCCGCTGTCTTTCTTTGCGCTCAAGTCCGGCTTTGCATCAGACCCTGATAATCACATCAATGAATTCAAGACCATGGTGCGCAGTTTGCATCAGGCCGGCATCGAGGTCATCCTTGATATGGTCTTCAACCATACCGGAGAGGGTGACTATAAGGGAAGCACTTCAAGTTTTCGCGGCATCGACAATCCCATCTATTATCTTCTGGATGAAAACAATCATGAATACCTGAATTTTTCAGGATGCGGCAACACGTGCAACTGCAATCATCCCGTTGTGAGAGAAATGATTCGAGACTCCCTGCGTTACTGGGTCATGGAAATGCATGTTGATGGATTTCGTTTTGATCTTGCCTCAATTCTTGGTCGTGACAGGAAGGGGCACGTCCTTGCAAATCCACCCATGATCGAAATAATTGCCCAGGACCCCATCCTTCGGGATACCAAAATCATTGCTGAAGCCTGGGATGCCGCAGGACTGTACCAGGTTGGCAGTTTCTCACAAGACAGCCGCTGGGCAGAGTGGAACGGTAAATTCCGGGATGATGTGCGCGCATTTATGGCAGGCCACACAAACAGTGTCGCCAACCTGGCAACACGCATCAGCGGCAGTTCCGACCTGTATCAGACAAGTGCACGTACCCCCTGTAACTCTGTCAATTTCATCACCAGTCATGATGGATTTACCCTGTACGATCTGGTCAGCTATGAGCAGAAACACAACCTGCGAAACGGTGAGGACAACCAGGATGGAGACAACCACAATATCAGCTGGAACAGCGGCGTGGAAGGAGACACTGATCAGGAAGAAATTCTGAACCTGCGCTACAGACGTATACGCAGCCTTGCCCTGATCCTCATCCTTTCCCAGGGGGTTCCCATGATTACTGCTGGGGATGAATTCGGCCGGAGCCAGAAAGGAAATAACAACTGCTGGTGTCAGGACAACAGCACCAGCTGGATCGACTGGGATCTGGCGGACAACAATAAAGGTCTGCTTCGATTTTTCAAAAAATGTTTTGCGCTGCGAAAAAACAACCTTATTTTTCGTCGTCGTAGTTTCTTCACAAATGGCCTGGAACAAGAAATTACCTGGCAATCCCTGGTACCCGGTATTGAAAACTGGTCGTCAGACTGCCACACGCTGGCTTTTCTCCTCCAGGGAAAAGGAAAAGGTGATGATTTTTTCATCATGCTCAACGGTCACCGCTCAGAATCCGCAGATTTTATCATTCCTCCGGTCCCCGGCAAAAAGAGTATGTGGAAACGAATTGTTGACACAGCCCGCATTGCTCCTTTTGATTTCCCTGCTCCAGACAAGGCCATAAAACAGGATGGTGGTGACAAGGTTCAGATCAAGGCCATGGCAGCAGTTATTCTGCAATCCATGTAACAAACACAATGACTTTATTATCCCTTTGGCATCATTTTTTCCTTGTGGTATGCTTGTTATAGATGAAAAAATAATTACTTAGTCGGCCCTGAGAAAAGGACCAAGATACTGATATAAAAAGAAAATATCTCAAAATAGTAGTGCTGAAGTTGCAAGCATATGGTAGTATTCCTCTCATAACCTTGCAATATTAAACACTCTTT
>DQTH01000213.1 GCA_015662865.1 Desulfocapsa sulfexigens | reverse complement strand
GCTTTGTTCACCTGGCCATACAGTGAGACCTGTATTTGGGATTTACCGGGATGGGAGATCACTGCAACATGCTCAGTTTCACCAATCTTTGGAATTTTCTCCAGCTTGGCCTGCTGCTCCTGAAGCGAGGCCTGCAATTTTGCAATCGCCTTTGCCTGTTCGGCAAGCTGCTTTTGCATGGCCTTCAGAATATCTTCATCAACAGTCACTGTTTTTGCCATACTCGTAGATGTAAGACCAAAACTTATGACTATTCCCAAGGTCACAGCACTGCAAAACACTTTTGTCCTCATTTCAGCAGTCTCCTTTTGAGGGTGTTAAAGAACAATCCTTATGTATCACAACGATACAGCAGGCTTATTCTTTCAATTCAGTCTGGATTTATTCAGTATCCCTATAGTCGGGATAGCACTTTTTGCCCGAAAAATCAATGGAGAGTGGAAGCGAAGCTCACAGCGGTGCAGCAGTAGTCAGTTATTTTAGAGTGAAAATGCAGCTGTTGGTTGCAACGTTTACAAAAAGACCAGGCAAGTTATAATGATGGAGGATTTGTATTGTTGTCTTACTTTTGTTCTACCCCGGATTGGAAATGATACTGCCATGATCAGTTATTTTCTGGCAGGTAGAGGTGTCTTCTGGATTAAAAATGAAAACTAAATTTTCTTCCATCAATCTGCTGACAGAGCTCAAAAAGATAGAAAATGCTGAGTTTCTGGCAGAGTTCATCGATATTCACTTTCCCAAAAACAACCTTATCTATTCACCCGGTTATGATAAGGATTTCGTTTTTATTGTAAAGAAAGGGCGACTGCGTCTTTACCTTGCTGTTGAAGATAAAGATTTTTCTCTTGCCATCCTCGAACCCGGTGATATCTACGTAACCCATACCCGTGCCCACGTTGAAACACTGGACGACGTGATTCTCATGGTCATGCCTACAAGTAAACTTCATTCTTACATGACCACCCACCCTGCACTTTCCAAAACGATCATCTCCATTCTTGGTAAACTGCTGAAACAGTCGTTTTCCATTATAGACAGTCTGGTTTTTAAAGATATCAAACAGAGGCTGACAGATTTTTTTATATATGAAGCCACCCACAATGGTATGTCTGGCGACGAAGGGGTAACTGTCAGACTGGATCTGACAAGCACACAACTGGCAGCCATTGTCGGGGCGTCACGACAGACGGTTTCAACGATTGTCAGCACCATGCTTAAAGACGGAGTATTGGAGAAAAAGGATCGGAATGTCTATCTGATTCCCAATATTGATCTGTTCAGGAACTATGCCCACACCTGATCCACACGAAAAGCCGTAGCAGGCATCCCAGTCTGTTTATTCCATTTCTATTTTTGCCTTTCCTGTTTTTTTTCCCACTAAAGACACATTTTGTCAGATAGCTGACAGCGTGGTGCAGCCACTACAGGTATTCTATATTTTTGTGACAGGTTGAAGAATCATCCATGATGGATGCTAAAATCAAATAGGAGGAACCTCATGAGCGAAAAAAAAATAAATATTGATGAGATGAGTATGTGGGAAGATGCCAGGCAGATGCTGCGAAAGGCTGAACGTGACGGTATAGAAACCGTATGGGACAGGCTGGAACAGCAGACTCCTCATTGCAAGTTCGGCGAATCTGGCGTCTGTTGCCGGATCTGTACCATGGGGCCCTGCCGAGTAAGTAAAAAAGCGCCTCTGGGAGTATGCGGAGCTGACGCGGATGTAATTGTTGCCAGAAACTTCGGACGTTTTCTGGCAGGTGGCGCGGCCGGGCATTCGGATCATGGTCGTGACTGTATAGAAGCCTTTCACGCAGTCGCTTACGGTAAGACAGAGGATTACCATATTAAAGATGAAGCCAAGATGCTACGCATTGCAGATGAGCTCGGGGTGGCCACTGAAGGTCGGGAACTGATGGATGTTGCAAAGGATCTGGCGGATGAGTTTTTTGAGAGTTTTGGCAGCAGGCGCGAAGAAGTTGGCTTTGTCGGCCGTGTACCTAAGAAACAGCGTGAACTCTGGAAAAAACTCTCAATTATGCCACGAGGTGTTGACCGTGAGATAACAGAGATGATGCACCGTACCCACATGGGCTGTGATAATGATGCAGCCAACACAATGCTGCAGGGAGCGCGGATGTGTCTGGGTGATGGCTGGGCCGGATCAATGATTGCCACTGAAATCTCGGATATTCTGTTTGGCACTCCTTCCCCGCGCAAAGCCCAGGTTAATCTTGGTGTGTTAAAGAAAGATCAGGTCAATATTCTTGTGCACGGCCATAATCCGATTGTTTCCGAAAAAATTCTGGAAGCTGTTAATGAGCAGGAACTCATTGATCTGGCAAAAGAGAAGGGGGCCGCAGGAATTAACCTGGCAGGTCTTTGCTGTACGGGAAATGAACTCATGATGCGCCAGGGTATTCCCATGGCCGGCAACCACCTCATGACGGAACTTGCAATAGTCACAGGGGCAGTTGAGCTGATAGTGGTTGATTACCAGTGTATCATGCCAAGCCTTGTCCAGGTTGGTAACTGCTATCATACCAAAATGATAACAACGGCAGATAAAGCCAGATTCACGGGGGCCGAGCATGTAAAATTTGAAATGCACAACGGCATGGAGCAGGCGCGAAAAGTTGTACGAATGGCTATTGAACGCTACTCCATGCGAAATGAGGACAGGGTTGAGATTCCTGCCAAACCGGTGGACATCATGACAGGGTTTTCCAATGAGGCACTGCTCGATGCTCTTGGCGGATCACTGACACCGCTCATTGATGCGATAAAAGCCGGTAAGGTTAGAGGTGCTGTGGGAATAGTGGGGTGCAATAATCCGAAATACAAGCACGATTACTGCAATGTGAATCTTACCCGGGAACTCATTAAAAAAGATATCCTGGTGATTGTTACCGGTTGTGTCACAACAGCTGCCGGAAAGGCGGGTCTTCTTGTCCCTGAGGCCATTGAACAGGCAGGGCCAGGGCTGCAGGAAATATGTGGCGCTCTTGGCATTCCGCCTGTCCTGCACATGGGAAGCTGCGTGGATAATGCCAGAATTCTGCAGCTCGCAGCCTTACTTGCCAATGAAATCGGAGTATCCATCTCTGACCTGCCGCTGGCTGCATCGTCGCCTGAGTGGTATTCTGAAAAAGCTGCTACCATTGGCACCTATGCAGTTGCTTCCGGTATTTACACTCACCTGGGTCATCCTCCAAATATCACAGGGTCCCCACTTGTTACAAATCTTGCCCTGGAAGGACTCGATGATCTCGTCGGCGGCTGTTTCGTTATAGAACCCGATCCCTTTAAAGCCGCTGAACTCATTGATGAAAGAATAACCATGAAGCGCAAAGGATTGGGGCTAGCCTAATAAGCAGCCTGTAAAAAACAGAACCCATGTCAATGTGTTGAGCATTAGCATGGGTTCTGTGAAAAGAGATTGCCTGTATCAGAGTGTCCGGGGTGATCGCTTCTTGCTGCTCTACACCATCTTCTCCGAGCAGGAACAGCACATGGCACCACCGTCCTTGTGGCACATCCCGGTGAGGCCGTGTTTCGTTTTACTTAAGCGTCTGCGGCAGAAATTAATGAACAGGGCAATTCCTGCAAGGGTGAAAAATGTTATGAGGTGATAGAAAAAGAATTCTTTTGTCAGCATCAGCTACCGAAATCATCAAAGTGAATATTTTCCCGTTCAACACCAAGATTCTCCAGCATATCAAGCAGTGCATTGGTCATCATCGGGGGGCCACACATGAAGTAATTTACATCCTCAGGAGCTGGATGGTCTTTCAGGTAGTTATCAAGGAGAACCTGATGGATAAATCCGACATATCCTTTCCAGTTGTCCTCAGGCTGAGGGTCTGAAAGGGCCAGATTGTATGTGAAGTTTGGAAATTCATCTTCAAGAGCCTTGAATTCATCCGCGTAAAACACTTCCTTCATGCTGCGGCCGCCATACCAGTATGAAACTTTGCGAGTTGTTTTCTGTCCTCTGAACAGCTCAAAAATATGGCTGCGCATGGGCGCCATTCCTGCGCCACCTCCGATGTACACCATCTCTGAATCACTGTCGTCAATAAAAAATTCACCAAAGGGACCGGAGATAGTCACAGTGTCACCGGGTACCAGTTTAAAGATATATGATGATGCCTGGCCCGGAGGAATATCAGGAGGGCTGCCCGGAGGCGGGCTTGCGATACGGACATTGAGTTTGATGATGCCTTTTTCGCCTGGATAATTGGCCATGGAATAGGCACGGGTAACCGGGACGAAAACGTGGGATTCATACTGGAACATTTTGAAATGGGTCCAGTCGGAATAAAACCGTTCATCAATGTCAAAATCCGCATAGGCCACTGAATACGGGGGAACTTCAACCTGAATATAACCGCCTGCCTTGAAATCCACTTCTTCTCCGGCAGGGAGTTCAAGAACCAGTTCCTTAATAAAGGTGGCAACATTGTTGTTTGACAGAACCGTACACTGCCATTTCCTGGCATCAAGCATTTCAGGAGGAACAGTCAGGTCCATATCACGTTTGACCTGCACCTGACAGGCAAGACGCACTCCGGTATTGACTTCCCGCAAAGAGACATGGGAACGTTCTGTGGGCAGAATGGTACCGCCGCCGCTGTTCACAATCACTTTGCACTGGCCGCAACTGCCTCCGCCACCACATGCCGAAGGCAGGATGATGTCCTGGTCGGCAAGAGTTGTCAGCAGTTTTCCGCCGGTATCGGCAGTGAGTGTTTTGTTTTCATTAATCAAGAGCTTTACCATACCGCCGGGCAACACCAGTTTCCGGGTGACAGTGATCAGTGTCACCATGATGAATTGGATTATCAGAAATACGATGACCCCGACATATATTTCATTCATACTTGTTACTCCAGATCTTAATCAGCAATTCTCAACATACAAAAAAAATATTTTCAGGGTTACCCGAGTTTCAGCCCGCCAAGGCCCATGAATGCCATGGCCATCAGTCCGGTAGTGATAAAGGTCAGGCCCAGGCCTCTCAGCCCGGCAGGTGGGTCTGCATATTCGAGTTTTTCACGGATGCCGGCAAGGGCTACAACTGCCAGCAGAAAACCACCTCCTGAACCAATGCCGTAGGCTACGCTCTCAGCAAAGGTGTAGTCCCGTTCAACCATGAAAAGGGTGGCACCAAATATTGCACAGTTTACAGTGAGTAGCGGCAGGAAGATACCAAGGGTATTGTAGAGTCCGGGCATGAATCGGTCCATGACCATTTCCATTATCTGCACAACAGCAGCAATAACTCCGATATAAATCAGAAAACCAAGGAAAAGCAGATCGATATCAGCCTGTCCGGCCCAGCCAAGGGCGCCGGCTTTGAGCAGATGATTAAGGATAAGATTATTGATAGGCACAGTGATAACTGTCAGAGTCACTACCGCAATACCAAGACCGGTTGCCGTCTTGACCTTTTTTGAGATGGCAAGAAAGGTGCACATCCCCAGAAAAAAACTAAGAGGCAGATTCTCAATAAAAAGAGAGGTGAGAATTATATTTAAATAATGACCCATCAGTTGTTCTCCTGTTGATCGGGATCCAGAGTTCGCAGCAGCCAGATGATCAAAGCGATAAGGAAAAAGGCACTGGCCGGCAGCAGCAAAAGACCATTTCGAACGTACCAGCCGCCATTGGATGTCAGCTTGAGAATTTCGAAGCCAAACAGAGAGCCCGAGCCCAGCAGCTCCCGGAAAAAGGCCACAGCCATCAGTATAAAACCGTAACCGAGGCCGTTGCCCAGGCCGTCAATGAAACTGGCTTTTGGCGTGTTGTTCATGGCAAAGCCTTCAGCGCGGCCCATGACAATACAGTTTGTGATGATCAGCCCGACATAGATGGATAACTGTTTGGAGAGATCATAATAAAAGGCTTTCAAGATCTGATCAACCATGATGACCATGGTGGCAATAACGGTGATCTGGATGCCGATTCGTACAGAATTGGGAATATGGTGGCGTACCAGACTGATAGTCAGACTGGAAAAGGCCACAACCACTGTTACGCAGATGGACATGACAAATGCCGTGGACATCTTGCCGGTGACAGCCAGTGCCGAACATATTCCAAGCACCAGAAGTGCAATGGGATTTCGATTCAGAATGGGACGGAGTAACAGGTCCCGTTTTGTTTCAGCCATTTGTTCTCTCCTCCTGTGCAAGTCGGTCCAGGAATGGTTTGAAACCCTGCTTATCAAACCAGAAATGAAAAAGCAGCTCAACGCCGTTTCCGGTGAGTGTTGCTCCGGACAGACCATCAATTTCATAGGATGCAGCCTCACCTTTGGCTTTGCTGCGTCCCTTGACCACCTTTAGAGCCATGTTGCCCTGGTCATCAAATATCTTTTTTCCATGCCAGCCGGCAAGCCAGGTAGGATTTTCAATTTCACCACCGAGCCCGGGAGTCTCCCCATGTTCGTAAAAGGCAAGGCCTTTGATACTTCGCAAGTCACTGTCAAGAGCCACATATCCATACATGGTGGACCAGAGACCTTTGCCGCGAACGGGCAGAACTACCTGGCTCAGCCTGGAGTTGTCTGTCACCAGATAAACCAGCGAGTATTTTTCAAGTCGCCGCAGGCCGGCAGTGTCTTCATCTTTGGAGAGTGATCTGCTGAGCTTTTTGTCATTTGTTGATGCGAGCTGATCAAAGTCCTGCACCGACATCTCTGTTTCCGGTACAAATTCACCAGTGGCAAGATTGATGATTCTGGACTCGATCACCGAGAAGAGCGTGTTGATGTCTTTATCCTGTTGAAAGAGTCCTGCAGCAAGGAGTATATTTTTCTTTCGGTCCAGTGTGCGATTGGCCTCCTGTCTGGGGCGCAATCCAACAGAGGCAAGAGAGACCAGAAAAGAACAGACAAAAGCCAGGACAAGAACCGAATAAAAGGGTTTGAAAAAGGATTCTTTAGCCATGGCGGAGCATCCTTCTTTTAATATTGGCCTGCTCAACAAAGTAGTCAAACAGCGGGGCAAAGACATTACCAAGAAGTATTGCCAGCATTACGCCTTCGGGAAAGCCGGGGTTGGCAACCCTGATTAGAATGGACAGCACCCCGATCAACACTCCGTACATCCAGCGGCCGGTTGTGGTATGTGGTGCGGTTACCGGGTCAGTGGCCATGAAGACAAGGCCAAAGGCAAATCCGCCCAGCACAAGATGCCAGTGTGGCGGCACTGAAAACATGGGATTTATAGTACTGCCGATTGTGATAAAAAGCAGGGAGCAGGCAAGGCCACCGGCCAGCATACCAAGCATCACCCGCCAGGAAGCAATACCTGTGACCAACAGAGCAACAGCCCCGATCAGACAGGCAAGGGTTGAAGTCTCTCCCATGGAACCGGGAATGGTGCCGACAAATGCCTGCCACCAGGTAATATCAAGGGAGGCGACAGTTTGCCCAGGGCTTGCAGATGCAAGAGTTGTAAGTGCTGTTGCACTGCTCAGCCCGTCCACTGCTGTCCACACCTGATCACCACTCATTTGTGCAGGATAGGCAAAAAATACAAAAGCCCGGGCAGCAAGAGCCGGGTTCATAAAATTTAGGCCAACCCCGCCAAAAACTTCCTTGGCAAAGATTACCCCAAAGCTGATGCCCAGTGCAGCCTGCCACAACGGAATGTTGGGCGGGAGGATCAGGGCAAAGAGAAGACTGGTCACCAGAAATGCCTCAGACATTTCATGACCGCGAATCAGATTAAAAACACATTCCCAGAAGCCGCCGGCCAGTACAATGACAAAGTAAATCGGCAGGAAATAAAGCATGCCGTGGTACACGTTGGAAACAAGGCTGGCAGGGTCACATCCCACTGGGCCCATCAGGTAGCCACGCCATCCGGCAGGAACATCAAGTCCCAGTGCTTGAAGGGCGATGTTGGCCTGGTAACCGGTATTCCAGATAGCCATGATAACGCAGGGGAGCAAAGCCACCATTACTGAAATCATGATTCGTTTCAGATCCATGGCATCGCGGACATGCGGGGCGGTTGTTGCCCGCTCTCCGCTACCCAACAGAAAGGAATCGGTGGCCTCAAATATCGGATACCAACGATGCAGGCGTCCACCGGGTTTGAATTGAGGCGCTATCCGATCAAAGAATTTTTCAAGCTGTTTCATTGATTATTTTCTTATTGATATTAAAAGCATGTGGTTATCAGCATTCACGGTCAATGCGGGTCAGCATGGCACGCAGCATGGGGCCAAAATCATTCTTGCCCGGGCAGACAAAGGAACAGAGAGCCAGATCTTCCTCAACCAGTTCCAGAACACCAAGTTCTATGGCCTTTTCAAGGTCATCAGTGGCCAGGCTTTTCAGCAGGGAAGTGATAACAAAATCCAGTGGCATCACTTCTTCATAAACACCAAGCGGAAAGATCACCCGCCGTCCACCCCAGGCAGCTGTTGTCATATCAAAGGTTTTTATGTTCATAAATCCTGAGAAAAAGAGCCTTTTTGTGGAAAAACGATCACGTCCGGGCAGCATCCAGCTGAATAGCTGGCGCCCGTCGCCCTCCCTGAGGGCACAGACCTGATGGTGGTATCTACCGAGATATGCATGTGCGTCACTGCACTGCCTTCCGTTGAGTACGGAGCCGGAAAGCAGACGAATGTCACTGTTTGCAGCCTCAGTCGAGCAGAGTTCTTCCAGGCTTGCGCCCGTCCGGGTTCTGATC
>DQTH01000307.1 GCA_015662865.1 Desulfocapsa sulfexigens | reverse complement strand
GTATATTGCTAAATCAAATGGCCTATATACCCGTTTTCAAACTACAACGAGGCTTGCTTCGGGAATTGCTGAAATTACTGTTAACTATTATCAGGAGTAAAAAATGAAAGTTCTGGTTGTTGGTTCAGGAGGTCGCGAACACGCACTTGTCTGGAAAATTCATCAGAGTTCACGTGTGAAAAAGATCTATTGTGCACCAGGTAACGCAGGTATTAAATGCATGGCAGAATGTGTTGACCTTAGTGCTACAGATGTTGATGCACTTGTCAGCTTTGCAAAAGAGGAAAAGATTGATCTCACTGTGGTTGGACCGGAGCTTTCGCTCACTGCCGGAATTGTGGATGCCTTTGAGCATGAGGGCCTACGTATATTTGGTCCTACACAGGATGCTGCCATACTTGAGGGCAGTAAAGTGTACACAAAAGAATTTTTGGAAAAGTATAAAATTCCCACTGCAGCTTTCAAAGTATTCAAAGATCGGAAAAAGGCAAAAAAATATATCGAGAAAAAAGGTGCTCCTCTTGTTGTTAAGGCAGACGGCCTTGCAGCGGGTAAAGGTGTCATTGTCGCTGCCACAGTAAAAGAGGCAAAACAGGCAGTTGATCTCATAATGCGTGACAAGGCTTTTGGTGATGCTGGAAATAAGCTCATCGTTGAAGAGTGTTTGCAGGGTGAGGAGGCATCATTTATTGCCTTTACTGATGGCAAAACCATTCTTCCTCTGCCTACTTCACAGGATCATAAGGCTGCATTTGATGGTGACAAGGGACCCAACACAGGTGGAATGGGTGCCTATTCTCCTGCTCCTGTCGTTACGGAAGAAATCACTGATTTCGTAATGGAAAAAGTCATGCTGCCAACAATCAAGGGCATGGAAGCAGAAGGACGACCATACAAGGGTATGCTATATGCCGGATTGATGATTGAAGATTCTAAAGTAAATGTTCTTGAGTTTAATTGCCGCTTTGGTGATCCGGAAGCCCAACCTCTTCTCATGCGACTGAAAAGTGATGTTGTTGATATTTTTGACGCTGCCATTGATGAGCGTCTGGATCAGATTGAAATGAAGATAGATCCACGACCAACAGTTTGTGTTGTTATGGCTTCAGGTGGCTATCCTGGATCCTATGAAAAAGGCAAGATGATTCGTGGTTTAAAGAAAGCCTCAGATATACCAGGCGTCGTGGTTTTCCACGCTGGAACACAGATTCGAAACGGGCGGGTAGCTTCAGCTGGAGGCAGGGTGCTTGGGGTCACAGCTGTTGGTAAAGATTTGAAAAAAGCGATAGCCAACGCCTATAAAGCTGTTGCCCTTGTTTCATGGACAGGTTCCTTTTTCAGGACAGATATTGGTGCAAAAGCCTTGTCCAAACGACAGGAAATAGATGCAAAACCTGTTGTTGGTATTGTGATGGGAAGCGATTCTGACCTCCCGGTAATGCGAGCAGCAGCTGATTTCCTAAAATCAATGAATATTCCGTATGAGATGACTGTAGCCTCGGCACACCGTACTCCAGAACGTGCCGCAAAATTTGCATCAACTGCACAAAAACGCGGGATGAAACTGATTATTGCAGGAGCAGGAATGGCTGCTCATCTTGCCGGAGTGCTTGCTGCACATACTGATCTGCCGGTTATTGGTGTTCCTTTGGATGCCTCTCCGCTAAATGGTATGGACGCACTTTTGGCAACGGTTCAGATGCCTCCTGGTATCCCGGTTGCGACAATGGGAATAGGCAAACCCGGTGCAAAGAACGCTGCTGTTCTCGCTGCACGAATTCTGGCTCTTGGTGATAAAAAACTTGCTCAAAAGGTGGCAGAATTCAAAATCAGCATGGCAAAAGAAGTTGAGGAAAAAGCAAAAAAAATAGGCTGATACTTTATTTTGTCTCATTCCACTTTTCCCTGCGAACATGATTTTCAGCAGGCACTTTCCGCTTTAAAACGCGGGGAAATAGTTGCCTATCCCACTGAGACTTTTTATGGCCTGGCCGTTGATCCTGAAAATGACCAGGCCATTAATTCTCTTTATGAGCTTAAAAGAAGGGAGGCTGGAAAACCCATTTCTCTTCTTGTTCCAAATCTTGAAGTGCTTTCTACAGCTGTCCGTTACATTCCTCCACCCTATGAGAAACTTTTTTCTCAGTTCTGGCCAGGTCCACTCACTCTTGTGTTTCCGGCCCATGCATCGGTATCTTCTATGTTGACAGCTGGTGGTGATACTCTTGCAATGCGCATCTCTTCAAATCCTGTTGCCAGGCATCTTTGTGAATTATGGGGGAAATCTCTCACTTCAACAAGTGCCAACAGAAGCGGGGAAAAACCTTTTGTGACCGCAGGAGAAGTTCAGGATCTTTGGGGGAACCAGCTTGGTTGTATTCTCGATGGAGGTGAGGTGCCGGGGGGGAAGGGTTCAACTATTGTCCACTGTTCAGAAAAAGAAAAGAAATGTCGTATCTTACGACCTGGAGTAATCTCTGCAAAGAGCATATCTCAAGTATTGCCATTATATGATATTATTTGCAAATCATGAGGCCGATGTGGTAGCATTTTAGTACCTTGTGGGGTGGTAGATATTATTTTATTTAGTGGCTGTGAACGAAACTCAGCTGGCAATATCAGAGACTCCCGCTCCATGGGAGAAACGGGGATTGGCTATAGGTCATTCCCGTGAGGACTGGAATCCAGTTTCTACAAAGCTGTCAGTAACAAAAAACATCTTTTACTGACTTTTCCATAGATCCACATTTTATTAATAAACAATATTTGATCGAAATATTTCTTATAAGTTTAGAGAAGGAGCTGAGATGAGCGAATTGCAGTGGAACAGAAGCTTTGCTCTTGAGCAGGCGGCAGACGATGAAGAGCTGTTACAGGAGTTAATTGATATTTTTAAAGATTCATCAATGTCAGATTTTGCAAACCTGAAACAGAGTATTGCAAAGGGAGATCCCGGTATGGGCAGAGGAAGTGCACATTCCATAAAAGGTGCAGCAGCAAGTTTGGGATTTGACACTATCAGAGAAGTGACCGAAGCAATGGAAGCTGATTGTCGCGATGGTTCCTTAACAGTCGCCACAGAGCAGCTCCCAAGACTTGAAAAACTCCTATCCCTTCTGCAGGAGATGTAATTATACTCAAAACCTTGCAATCAATAATCGGTGCTGTCGGCAACCAGCAGTGCCGGTTAAACTTTTTTTTCATACATATATGCCCTGTTGACAGAACCGAATAACAAAGTGCCGCGCAGTATATTGATTAGCTGAACGTATCACAGCACCTTTCAGTTTTATTTCCCACAAATGCTGTTCAATGGCTCAACCGGATATCGCATCCTTGGTGCCAGCGTAAAATGCACATTTTGTGAAATCAATTGATGTATGACATTTTTTACATTTACGAGGGTTGTTGAATTCATCAGAAAATATCTCTTGTTCTTCACCACAACCTGAACATTTGCAGATGAATGAATTTAGGTTTCTGAATCGTTCAAATCCTGGACAATGTTTTGGTGTGTTCATTTTTCTGCTCCAAGGTTTACGCTAAACCTGGTTCAGCAACCCTCACGGAGTTTCTCAGCTAACAACATTCCTCCATTTTGTAGTTCTCGCCATCCATGGTAATCCAATGAATGCCACTGAGTTTTGGGAGACCAGCTATCTTCCAGGCCTTTTCAGGATTTATGAACTGTTCATTAACGCATTGTCTTGATTGATGAACAACTTTACATAATTGCCTCAGAATGGGGAATACTTCGAATTTAAGGTAATAATTCCGCATAAAAGTTATAATTTCCATCTGCTCGTGGGATAATTTTTCAACACCTTCACGAGTTGCCAGTACCTGGGCGACATTTTCATTCCAATCTTCAAGGTTCGAAAGGAAGCCGTCATCATTAAGTTCTATTGTTTTACCACCACTTTCTATAACAGACATTTTGCCCCTCCCTGTTGAAAACAGAGTAATTTCCGTTTTCCCAGTTTTAACAGAATTAACTGACAAGTCAGTGGCTGACTCCTTTGTGTTTCGCGTAAAGATCGTGAACTTTACGCCTTAAATCTTTAAGAGTTTTTGAATCCTCGTTCGAAACCCAACGGGGCTCACTGATAGCGAAAATGAATTTTGAAAGCTCATCAAGGGTTTCTTCTGTTGCAGTGCACCATTCGCCAGTGCATATTTTATCGATTTCTGCAGCTTCATTGAGTTCTTCTTCAATCAATGCAAGAGAATCATCCAGATTTGTCATGAATTTACGGTGTGCTATTAAGAATGAATCTACCATTTCATCTTGTCTCTTCATAATAGTTACCTCTATAGTGTACGAATAGTCATTCGTTTTAATTTTATGCCATCTGTTGGCTACTTGTTCATTACAACCTTGAAATTTTTGGTATTTCTTTTCAATCTACCAACAGATTGCGCGCTAAAATCAATTTTAGCGTTGGATTAGTGCTTTAATCTCAATAAAATGAATGAGAATAAATCACTTCCTCTATCAATAAAGTAATACCGCAATGTGGTATTACAAGTGGGGGGCTTCTGTCAGAAAGCCATGGGCTGAGGATGCTATGGATATTTTGGAACATTCGAAAAACAATTCAATTTCAACATTTCATCTTATCTAGCAAGAACAGGGGTATTGTAAAAAGTTAAATCAGTCATATCGTATGGAATAGTGTATCTATAAAAGTATTTCTGGATTCAGAGGAATTCTGGGAACCGATCTGAAACAGTACTGGCTTTCCATATGCAATAGAAATTTTCGCTAAGAAACAAAGAGGTTGTCTTATTTGAAAGAAGCTTAGATTTTCCTTATAGTTGGAATAATTTTAAAAACACGAGGATGTCTTTTATGGCAAGCGAATACACGATCAGGATAGGAGGCGCTGCCGGCCAGGGAATGCAATTTATAGGCGGTCTCCTGGTGAGAGGTTTCAGTGACGCTGGGTTCTACACCTTCACCCATCAAGACTATATGTCCAGAATTAAGGGAGGGCATAATTTCTATCAGATTCGTATCTCCAATCATCCCATCAGCTCTTCCCGAAACACTTTTGACATCCTGCTTGCCTTAAACCGGGAAACCATTGAAATCCATGCACCGGAGATCAACAAGAGTGGACTGATTCTGTATGATTCCGAAATAATAAAACACGATTATTCTCAAGAAGAATTTTTCCATGTTCCATTCACAGATATCATAAGACAACTTGATCTTGACAAAGTCATGAGCACCTCTGTGGCCTTAGGGGCTGTCCTTGGATGTGCAGGGTTTGAAAGTCTTTTAGGTTTTGAAACTATCATTTCAAATTTCATTCCCGTAACAACCGAAGGTGTCATCGCTTCACAGGTAAAGGCAGGCCAGGCTGGTCTTGATTATATTACTAAAGCCCTTGAGCCTTCCAGGCGCCTTCTGCCGATTGGGCAACCAGAGAAAGACAAGGATTTTCTCTTTATCAACGGTAACCATGCCATTGGGCTTGGAGCGCTGGTCAGCGGTTGTAAATTTTATTCCGCATATCCAATGACCCCTGCCACATCCATAATGCTCTACCTGATTTCCAAAGCCGAAAAGTATGGAATAATCGTCGAACAGGCAGAAGATGAGATCTCAGCCATAAATATGGCCCTGGGAGCCTCCTACGGTGGTGTGCGTGCGATGACAGGAACTTCCGGCGGAGGATTTGCCCTGATGACCGAAGGAGTTTCCCTTGCTGGAATAACAGAAACACCCATTGTGATTGCAGAAGTTCAACGGCCGGGACCTGCAACCGGGCTACCAACAAGGACTGAACAGAGCGATCTGTTTTTTGTGATTTTTGGAGGTCATGGTGAGTTTCCAAGGGTTGTATTCACACCTGGTACTCCGGAGCAGGCGCTGTCTCTCACCAACAAAGCCTTTCATTTAGCAGAGAAATACCAGATACCAGTTTTTATCCAATCTGATCAGTACCTGGCTGATTCCCAGTGGACTCTGGAAGATTTAGACACTGAATCCCTCCAGTATGAAGATTTTCGTTTACGGGGTTCAGAATTGTCAAATACCGATTTTTACCAGCGTTACAGCCTTTCCGAAAATGGTGTTTCACCACTAGCCATTCCAGGTGCTTCAAAACATCTGGTGGTGGTTGACAGTGATGAACACGATCAGGATGGGCATATTATAGAAGATGCACATACTCGTAACATGATGGTGGAGAAAAGATATCATAAAAAACTCCCCCTTATTAACCGGGAGATAGCTCCTCCCATTCTGCATGGCTACCAGAAACCGGATATTGTCGTAACCTGCTATGGCTCAACATTTGGTGTTACAAAAGAGGCGGTTGAGCGTCTTGGTGCTAAATACAAAATTGCCATGCTTCATTTCAGCGAGGTCTATCCATTTCCACTGCGTGACATTTTTGACTATGTGGACATGCTTAACACTGCAAAAACAACTCTTTGTGTCGAAAATAATGTCTCTGGTCAATTTGCCCAACTCATGCGAATGGAAACCGGGTTTGAATTTGATGCCAGAATAAATAAATTTGATGGCCGACCTTTCGGACTTGACTACCTGCTTGGAGAAATCGATGGTTACCTTAGAGGATTATAAAGGTCAGGAACCTGCCTGGTGCCCTGGTTGTGGGAATTTTGCAATTTTAAATATCATAAAACGAGCCCTGACAGAACTTGAAATCGCACCCCATCAGCTGACAATTGTATCTGGCATTGGACAGGGTGCAAAAATGCCACACTATATGAAATGCAACACTTTTAATGGCTTGCATGGCAGGACTCTTCCGGTGGCCACCGGTCTGAGAATGGCTAATCATGATATGCTGGTCATCGCAATCGCAGGTGATGGCGATTGTTACGGTGAAGGTGGAAATCATTTGCTGCATGCCATCAGAAGGAACGTGAATGTAAAACTCTTTGTCCATAATAACCAGATCTACGGCCTGACCAAGGGCCAGGCTTCGCCAACCACTACAGAGGGAACCATCACAAAAACCCAGCCTTTTGGCAGTCTCTCTTCACAGCTAAACCCGCTGGCCATGGCCATATCACTGGATTGCGGTTTCGTGGCCAGAGGATTTGCCGGAGCCTCTGGCCTGCCGTTTCTCAAAGAAATAATGAAAGAAGCAATCAGGCATAAAGGTTTTGCCCTGGTTGATATCCTGCAGAACTGTATTTCCTTCAATAAGGTGAATACATTTCACTGGTATAAGGATAGAACCTATGAACTGCCTGATGATCACGATCCATATGATCGTATCTCCGCTTTTCAGAAGTCCCTGGAATGGGGTGATACAATTCCCACAGGCATTTTTTACAGAAAAGACAAGAAAAGTTTTGAAGAAAAGATTCCAGGGATCAAGGATACACCTCTTGTCCTACAGCCATTTTCATTTTCAGATGCGAAAATGGAAATTTCAGGGAATTAATCCGGGTGGCATTTTTCAGTGACTCCCCAGGGCTGCGCTGAATAAACGTTTGGTGTATGTGTGTTTTGGTGCCTGAAAAATTTCATCAGCAGGTCCTGACTCCACGATCACACCGTTCTGCATCACTGCTACCTGGTCAGCCAGTGCCCTTACAACGCGTAAATCATGGGAAATGAAGAGGTAGGTGATTTTATAGCGTTTCTGCAGTTCCTTCAGGAGATCTATGATCTGTTTCTGAATGGTCATATCAAGGGCAGAAGTGGGCTCATCCAGCACGAGAAAATCGGGCTTCAGGACTATTGACCGTGCAATGGCTATTCGTTGCCGCTGCCCGCCAGAAAATTCATGGGGATAGCGGTGGATCATATCTGGATTCAGACCAACCTCAATGAGTGTGTCTTTCACTATGTCGAGCCGTTCATCACGCGTTGTGCCGATACCATGGACCTGCATTCCTTCTGAAACGATTTGTCCAATGGTGAGCCTTGGAGACAGTGAGGAAAACGGATCCTGAAAGACAATCTGTAAATTCCTGCGCAAGGGGCGCATGGTTCGTGTCGAAAGCTTCTGCAGATCTTCCCCGTTAAAGATTATTTTGCCGGTTGTTTTGGTTTTTGTGAGCTTTAACAGTGCGTTGGCAAGGGTGGTTTTTCCAGATCCTGATTCTCCAACCAGACCGCATGTTGTACCGCGATGAATGACAAGGTCCACATGATCTACAGCTTTTATTGTTTTATGACGACGCTGCAGGAACCCCTTCCAGCCGTCCTTTAATTGAAAATGACAGTTTAGATCCTGAAGATCGATAAGCACCTTGTCGGCTTTTATGGGTACATGATGATCACTTGGTACAGAGTTCATAAGGTGAATGGTGTAATCATTTTGAGGATTTTCAAAAATGGACTCTGTTTTGCCATGTTCCACAATTCTGCCTTCCTTCATGATATGGACATAATCAGCAATCTCTCTTACCATGGCAAGATCATGGGTGATAAGGAGCAGTGCCATTCCAAATTCATCCTGCAGATCTTTTATCAGATCAAGTATCTGTGCCTGAATGGTTACATCAAGGGCTGTGGTTGGTTCATCGGCAATGAGCAATGATGGTCTGCAGGCCAGAGCCATGGCAATCATGACTCTCTGGCGTTGGCCGCCTGAAAGTTGATGGGGATACACCTTCATTCTGGCTGGGGCTTCTTTGATTCCTGTACGTTCAAGAAGCCTGATGGCCTCCTTGTATGCATCAGATTTGTTAAGCCCCCGATGGAGGAGCAGGGGCTCCATGAGCTGGTTGCCGATGGAGTACACAGGGTTCAGGGAGGTCATGGGCTCCTGGAAGATCATTGAAATACGATTGCCGCGAATCTTCCTTATTTCATCTGGTGAGAGCTGAAAAACATCCCTGTTTTCAAAATGGATAGTGCCGCTGCTGCTGACTTGGGAAGAGTCTTCAAGGAGCCTCAGCACGGATAGAGCAGTGACGGATTTCCCGGAACCGGATTCTCCGACAAGAGCAACTGTTTCCCTGTTGTCCACAGCAAGAGAGACATCAAAAAGGACCTGTTTCTGCTCCTGCTGTTTTTTTCCGGTATCAAGATAAAAGCTGAGATTCAGGCGATCTATTTCAAGTAGCATTTAATAATCCAGTTAGAGCTTCCTCAATAAGTCATCCAGCTACAAGCTGAATGGATTTTACTGGCATGAGCCAGTCCGTAAATTTAGCCAATATTT
>DQTH01000266.1 GCA_015662865.1 Desulfocapsa sulfexigens | reverse complement strand
TTCAACCCCCAAGGGTCAAAATAATTAACCGGATCATTGCTGACAATGATCCGGTCGTGATCTTTGGCCTTCAAGAGCAAATCTACATTAAAACACACGTTTAACCGCCTTACAATTTTGTAAAAATGATCTTTTAAAAAGTAAAAACCGTAAAATCATAACCATAGTTCCAGCTAAATCTGACTCTGTTTTAGTGTACATCAGTAGGAGTGATCCGACCAGTTATTTGGCCGGTTAAATAAAAAAATGGAGATTGATCAGAGGAATCATATGAGTATGGAGGGCGGATTTTCAGGGGTAAAGGGTGTATGGGGTGTTTCTCTTCATTTTTAGCCGCCAGGTAGCTTATTTCCCGACTAAGACCCACTGTCAGAATGGATTTGACTTGGTGATTTGCTCCCCACCAGGTACCCTTCAAGTTTTGTTTCTACCCCTCTAAGTATGGATTCTGCCCCTCCAGGTAAGCGAAGACTCCGGGTAAGCGAAGACTCCGGGTGGAAGGGTTTTTCTTTTTAACCGGCCTTTGGGAGCAGGAGTATTTTGTTCTTTGTCCGGGAATGGTACGACTATGATCGTCTGATTTTCAAGGTTAAGGGCTGTATGGGGTGTCGCTCTTCGTTTTAAGGCACCAAGTTAGCCTATTTTGTACTCAAACCCTCTGTGAATAAGGATCTAACTTGGTGTTTTTTGTTCCGCCAAGTACCCTCCAACTTAAATATTTCCCCCTCTAAGTCGGGTTTTCACCCCTCCAGGCGCTTTGCCCTTTTTACTCCTTATCCTTTTCTCTGGGATGGCATCTGGCGTGGACTTCCTTTAAATCATTGATGGTGACACGGGTATAAACCTGGGTGGTATCAAGGGACTCATGGCCGAGGAGTTCCTGGACAGCTCTGATGTCCGCTTTGTTTTTCAACATGGCCGTAGCGCAGGTATGCCGGAAGGTATGAGGGGAAACGTTCTTTTTCACTTTTGCCTTTTTTGCGTACTTCTTCACCAGTTCCCAGACAACGTTTGCAGAAAGTCTGTTGCCACGGGATGACAGAAAGAGATGGTTGTTATAGGGATCTTTTATCAGATCCGGACGGACTGAATTGATGTAATTTTCAAGGTACCTGCAGGAGATCCGGCCAAGGGGTGTTATTCGATCTTTGTTGCCCTTGCCCTGGATGATCCGCAAGAAGCCATCGTTGTAATCCACATCGTTTAGGGTTAGATTGTTCAGCTCTTCTTTTCTGATCCCGGTGGTATAGAGCACTTCCATGATGGTTTTGTCACGGTATCCAAGGGTGCAGCGTGTGTTCGGGGCGTTGATTATCCTCCGGGCTTCTGAGTTTGTGAGGATTCCACGGGGTAAGGTTTTGGGTGTTTTAGCGTATTGCACCTCAAGGGCCGGATCTGAGATAATATAATCCCTTTGTTTGAGGAATGCTGTGAAGCTCTTTGCTGTAGCGAGCATATTGTTCTGGCTGGAGACACTGTTGGGACGGCCACGGTTATTGATGGCATGGTAGAGTTCTGTTTGATAATCAAAGATGATTACCTTGCTGATCTGATCTGGCTTTTCGATACTTCTTTGATCCACAAAGATGAGGAATTTACCGAGTTTCCAACGTTGGAATTTAATCGTTCTTTTTGCCATATTACGAACTTTCAGAGAGTTGATAAACTCGTCTGCCAGTTGCTTCAGGTTTTTATTTTTATTTTCTCGTCGCATATTCCGCCCTCATGCTTTTGATGTCAGGCTTGATGCTCTTTCGGCTTACCTTATCCTTTTCCCTGGGGTGGCTTTTGCTATGGATTTTTTTTAGATTTACTCCAAGGGTTCTGATATAGCCCTGGGTGGTGCTCAGATCTGTATGGCCAAGCATTTTTTGTACGGCAACAACGTCAGCCCCGTTTTTTACCAGAACACTGGCAAAGGTGTGGCGGAAGGTATGGGCGGAAATATTTTTGTTTGTTAATCCGGAACGTTTAACACAACTGCGGATCATGATGCTCACTACCTGTTTGCTGAGTGGATTCCCCAGTTGATTGAGAAACAGGACTCTGCTTTTCCGGTTCTTTTTACTGAACTTTGGTCTGATTTTGGTGATATATTCCCGCAGGAAACGAACTGCGTGTCTCCCCATGGGGACAACTCTGTCTTTTCTTCCTTTGCCCTGGTTGATGCGCACCATTTTCCCTTGAAGATCAATATCAAAGATGGAGAGCTTGCAAAGTTCCTGTAAACGGATGCCGGTTGAATAAAAAAGCTCCAGCACTGTGCGGTCGCGAATTCCTATTCTGGTGCTGAGATTGGGTTGATCGAGAAGCTTTGTTATTTCCGGTTTGGTGAGGATGTCACGGGGAATGGTTTTATCCTGCTTTGGTTCTCTGATCTCTTCCATGGGATTAATAAAAATGATATTGGAATGCTCAAGAAACTCGAAGAACCGTTTTAGCGATCTGACTTTCAGGCAGATGGTGCCGGTGGTGTAGCTTTTGCCATCTTCTTTTGTATGGTCAAACAGGGATGCAACCCAGGATTCCATATTGGTGCGGGTTATTGCCTTCAAGTCTGAGGGGTTCTGCTGGTCTAAAAAGAGCTTGATCTGCATTGTGTATGCTTTGATGGTGCCTTCGCTACGATTGAGTATCTTGAGATTTTCCGTGAACCTGCAGAGGAGTTTGTTATTCGTGTCTTTCATGGGATCAACCTTTTTCTGCCAATTGCTTTTTGATCTCCGATATGTCGGTCAGGCCAATAAGAAATTTCTTCCTGCTGCCATCTTCACTGTCTTCCCGGTAGATCAGTTCATAAATGTATTCCTTACCCTTTCTGCCGGTTAAGGAATAAATATATTCAAGCTCTTCCAATTGTTTAATATGAGTTTTTACCTGAAAGTCACTCCAGCCGGAGTATTCACGGATATCTCGACGGGTAAAGCTTATCTGTTCTTTATCTTCCGGTTCCCTTTCTTCTGCTTCTGTTTTTTGATCTGCCATTTTTCTGATCAGAATTAGAAGTTTTCTGGAGGATGGGGAAAGTTCATCAAGGGATCTGCCGAGGACTTCCGCTGCAATTTCATTGGCTTTTTCAATATCATCGAGTGTTACTTCGATATACTCTTCCTGTTCCCCGTCATAGTCCATGGTGAGATGGGGACGCTGGTACTGGAAGAGAAAGGTAATGGTCAGGATCAGGTTGAGGTATTTCATGTGATCCCTTCTGGCTCTTAGAGATTTGGAGTGAAAGCTGAGGAGACCTGCAAAGGGATTTATAACTCTGATGGGTTGTAACATTCGTTGGGCTGCCAGATGTTTGCTGATAACCTGTTTTGATTTCAGCCTGGACATCATCCCTTCCATGGTGTGGCTTTGTCTCTGCTTACAGAGAATCTTTTCTGTCATCTCCTGTGATTCATCGATTGAAATAAAGACAAAGCGGGAGGCTGTTTCTCCGTCTATTTCCACTTGCGTGGTGGTGATAAAAACCATCAGCGGGCCTTCCACGGTGTTTTCTCCGGTTTTCATTTCACCTGTCATTGGATCTTTGCCAGTATAGGCCACGGTGATCTTTTTAGAGCTTTGGATGGTTCGTATGGAATATATGGCTCCGTTCATGCCGTCCAGCTCTTCAATGGCCAGGATCTTATGTTTCAGGGCGTTGGATTCTTTGTAGAACAGTGCCTGGTCCGTGAGTCTGGTGTATTTTATAAAGTCTTCTTCGGGGATCAGGGAGAGGATGGTATCCTGCAGGCAGGACTTGCCGGCTGCTGAACGGGACTGGATCATAACGGAGAGCGGATCAGACATCTTTCTTGAAACTGCTGCCAGATAACAGAGGAGTTTATTCATATCTTCGCCAGTGAAGCCGATGGTTTCCAGGTCTTCTGTTATACGACTCAGAAGATTGGGGCTTTTCAGGAATTGTAGGGCGGCTGCTTTATCTTTTTCTGTTATTTCCTCTGATTGGGCTTGATCTGTTTCAACAGGTGCCTGGTAGTTTTCTGTGTATTCGAGGAGCTTTTCCAGGTCTTTGCTGATGATCTTTTCAGGAACGCCGAAGAGATCTGCCAGACCACGGGTTAAAAATGCCCTTGATCTTGCAGAATAGAAGTCCACGGTATCCACGTGGAATCTCTTTGTCCTTTTCTGGCTTCTGACTTCTGTCTTCTGTTTTCTGGTATCTGCTATTCCCTTGACTGTAGCCTTTAGTTTGTTGTTTTTACGGTTAATTCCTTTTACTTCATACTGCCGCTCGGAGCTTGTGAAGAGAAAGCCGGTTGCATTGGGTTTGTACTCGCTTTGGGGCGCCCTGGGAGCTGGTTCCAAACCGGCAGCAATTAATATCAGGTCGTTGTAGGCTGATTGGGGGTTGGTTCCCGTTTCTGTGGAATTGAAGAAGTCGTTCAGGTCTAAATCTTCCGGCAGATTCACCGGGTAAGCTTTGATTTTTTCTTCTGTAAGGATGTCGGCGAGTTTTTTACTCCCTTCTTTTCCTGCTTTGTCTGCATCAAAGACGATGTAGGCAGTTGTAATCCCGGATTGTTTCAGGTGTTGAGTGATATCATCGGTAAAACCGTTTGTACCGTAGCAGGGAATGGTGTTTCTGGTGCCTGCATTGATAAGAGTTAAGCTGTCCAGGATGGATTCTGTGAGATGAACCGCTGATTCGTTGGTTATTCCCTGCCGGTTGAAGATTCCGCATCGCTTGCCCGGTAGATAGAGGTGATCGGCTCCATTAAATTCAGGAAGCTTTCTGCCATACATGCCCACAGGATTGTTGTTTGAGTCATAAAGCGGAAAGGTGGCACAGCCGTAGAAGTGTTCTTTGCCTTTTGTATTCAGGATACCGAGTTCTTTTAGCTGAATGATAGTTTCTCCATCCGAAGGCAGTACGTTGAGCAGAGTGCCGTTGGCAAAGCCTGTCTGATAATCAGAGAAGAGTTGTTTGTTGATGATTCCACGATCATTAAGGTAATCCATGGCCCTTGGATCTTCATTGAAAGCGGTATGGTAGAAGTCTGCTACTCGTTTCAGGAGTTTGTAGTGAGCCGGAGTGAGTGGAGGTGCTTCGGATTCTCTTTTCTTTTTAACCGGCTTCTTTTGAAGTTTTGGTGATTCTTTACCAGTGAGCTGTACCACCGCTTCCTTGAAACTGATACCATCA
>DQTH01000037.1 GCA_015662865.1 Desulfocapsa sulfexigens | reverse complement strand
TTTACAAGAGACATGATCAAACCTCCAAATAAATGCTGTTTCCTTGGATAAAATTTAATCATGAGTTAATATTTTTCACCTTTTGGTTCCGGCTTGTCCGGGTTAGGGGTTGAAACTTAAATTCTATTGGGACGAGATCAAGGAAGAAGCACACACTGAATATTTATCGCATAAGCATGAAGTGGTAAATCAAAAAGGCACCAGAAGCTAACTATTTTAAACACTACAATAACAGCACGTTACGAGAACAACCTAACGATATCAATAGTCTCTGGGGACAAGTAGTCGGAGGTTCAAATCCTCTCGTTCCGACCAGAATTTAACCACTTGGAGTTGAAACTCTAAGTGCTTTTTTGGTTATGGCCTGAATCCGTGAGCGCACGCTGGCAATGCATCCTGAAAAGAGTCGCCAGGCATTATTTTCTATAATAACCAGGGGGTAATGATATGTTTTTCAGAGGAATTTCCTTTCTTGTGGGATTAATCGCCGTAGTTTCAGGTATTAGAAACTATGATAGCGAGGTTGCTTCATCACCACTTCCGATCATTCTTGGCGGGCTGGTTATACTGATCGCTGTTTTCAACCTTGTTCCGCAATTGAAAAAATGTTCGATCTGTAACAAGAAAATCCCAAAAAAGGCTACACACTGTCCTTTCTGTAAAAATGATCAACCTTCCTAGTGCAATTAGCAGCTGGTGCTCTCCTGATTTTACTTTTTTTTCCTTCGTACCCCTTCACAGCTTGACATAATATTTTTTTTTAAGTATTTTTCTATGTTTTTCGACTAGGTTTTTCTGTGTTGATTTCAATATCATGTCACAGAAAAATAAATATATTCGTGTTTCCGTACAGCAAACTCGTTAACAAAAGACAAATAACAAAGACAAGCAACTGATATGTTTGACAATCTGACAGACCGGCTCGAAGGAGTATTCAAAAAACTTCGAGGCACCGGAAAACTCACTGAAGAGAATATCAAGGAATCCATGCGTGAAGTACGCATGGCGCTTCTTGAGGCAGATGTCAATTTTCAGGTTGTTAAAGATTTTATTGCCAAAGTCTCGGAAAAAGCTGTTGGCCTGGAAGTCACCAAAACTCTTTCTCCAGGACAGCAGGTTATTAAAATTGTTCATGAGCAGCTGGTTGAACTTCTTGGCGGTACCACAGAACAGATTCGCTTAGATGGCCGCCAACCTGTTACCATCATGATGGCAGGTCTTCAGGGTTCAGGTAAAACAACTACCTCCGGAAAACTTGCCGGAATGCTCAAAGCCAAGGGCAGAAAGCCATACCTTGTCCCTGCAGATATCTACAGACCTGCGGCCATTGATCAGCTCCAGGTGCTGGGTGAAAAGCTGAACATTCCTGTCCATCCTTCAACCACTGATTTAAAACCGGTTGAAATCTGTCGGCAGGCAATGGGTGCCGCAGAAAAGAACGGCTATGACACCCTGATATTTGATACCGCCGGTCGTCTGCATGTGGATGAAGATTTGATGGGTGAGCTGAAAGAGATTCAGAAAGCTGTACCGCTTTCAGAGGTTCTCTTTGTTGCAGACGCCATGACCGGTCAGGATGCAGTCACAGTTGCCGACAAATTCAATCAGGACCTGGAAATCAGTGGTGTTGTCCTGACTAAAATGGAAGGTGATGCCCGTGGCGGTGCTGCTCTCTCCATTAAAAATGTTACCGGCAAACCGATCAAATTTGTGGGTATTGGTGAAAGTCTTGACGCTCTCGAGATTTTTCATCCTGATCGTATAGCTTCAAGAATTCTTGGCATGGGTGATATTCTCACTCTTATTGAAAAAGCTGAAGCCGTAGTTGATAAGAAAAAGGCTGACAAACTAGCCAAAAAGCTGCGCCAGTCTACATTTAGCCTTGAAGATTTTCTGGATCAGATCCAACAGATCAAAAAAATGGGCTCCCTTGATCAAATCATGGGGATGATTCCCGGAATCAATAAACTGAAGCAGTTAAAAGATGCTCCTAAACCTGATGAAAAGGAACTGGCTAAAACCGAAGCCATTATCCGCTCAATGACCAGGAAGGAACGTAAAAACTATAAGATCATCAATGCGAGTCGTCGCCAACGCATTGCAGCAGGATCCGGAACTTCAGTAACTGAAGTCAACCGGGTAATAAAAAGCTACTCTGCAATGCTGAAGATGATGAAAAAAATGCGCGGAAAGCCTGGTCTAATTACCGGCAAGAAGCGAAGAAAGATGCCCAAGGGCATGCGAAGGTAAAATTTATTTAATACTACACATACAGCTTTCTTTTTTTATTTAAAGCTGAGGCATAATGCCTGATTCATGGAGCAAACTGAATGCTCCAATAAAACAAAAGGATATATCTGGAATGGCAGTTCGAATTCGTTTAACAAGACTTGGCAGAAAGAAAAAACCGTTTTACCGCATTGTTGTAGCTGATGCTGAATGCAAACGTGACGGAAAATTCCTTGATGTTATTGGAACCTATGATCCGCTTCAGGATCCCGTTGTGATTAAAGTTGACAACAGCAAACTGCAGGACTGGCTTGGACGTGGTGCATTACCCACTACAACCGTAAAGAGTCTTCTTAAAAAAGCTCCGGCTGCTGAATAATTTATCATGCAGGAACTGATCACTTTCATTGCCAGATCTCTGGTGGATAATCCGGATGATGTGCAGGTAACTGTCACAGAAGAAGACGATACTATTCTGGTGGATCTGGCTGTTGCCAAGAACGATCTCGGGAAAGTGATTGGAAAACAGGGTAGAACTGCTAGAGCCATGCGCTCTCTGCTTTCTGCTGCTGCCGGAAAGGAAGATAAGAAATCTCGCCTGAATATCGTCGAATAACTTCCGGTAAAATGACAGACGGTTTTTCCTATCCGACGGACGAATTTATACTGATCGGAAAAGTTACCAAAGCACATGGTATCAAAGGTGAACTGAAGCTCATTGCTTTTTCAGGCCAACCGGAAAGTATTACCCGGCACGAAGCTCTTATTCTGGTTTCCAGGCAGGGGCAGCTTACACCAGCACTTAATGTTGTCAGATCCCGTGCCGGTAACAGAAACGTGATTGTCCAGTTTGAGGGAGTCAGCAATCGAAACGATGCTGAAAAACTCAGTGGGTATGGAGTACTTTTACATAAAAAAGACCTGCCGGCTCTTGGGGATGATGAATTTTATCTTTATGAGCTTGAAGGGCTGCAGGTTTTAACCGAAGAAAAAGAAGTCATTGGCAATGTGGAATCCTTTTTCAGCAATGGGATGCAGGATATCCTGGTTGTCAGGGACGGAAAAAAAGAATTTTTGATACCTCTTATTCCCGGATTGATACGTGAAAGGAATGAGAGCAGGATGATCATTGCACCACCACCAGGGCTTCTGGATATTAATACAGGTGACAGTGCTGAAGGGGAAGATCCCCATGATATTTGACATATTGACCATTTTTCCGGATCTTCTTGATTCGCCTCTGAATGAATCAATTATTCGCAGGGCGCGTGAAGGTGGGCAGGTCCAGATTGGAGTTACCAATATCCGTGATTTTGCAACGGATAAACATTCCATGACAGATGACAGACCTTTTGGAGGTGGAGAGGGAATGGTCATGAAACCAGAGCCTTTGACAGCAGCTCTGGAATCGGTCAAAAAAAAAAATGGCTCAGGACGGGTTGTCCTGTTAAGTCCGCAGGGACGACAATATAACCAGAAAGTTGCCAAAGAGCTGAGCACGCAGCAACATCTCATCCTGATCTGCGGGCGCTATGAAGGTGTTGATGAACGCTTCATAGCCGAATCTGTTGAAGATGAGATTTCCATCGGTGATTACATTCTAACCGGAGGAGAACTGGCAGCCATGGTGATTATCGATTCTGTGACCAGACTGCTGCCGGGAGTACTTGGCTGTTCAGACTCTGCTGAAAAAGATACATTCAGCAGGCAGTTGCTTAAACACCCACAGTACACAAGGCCCAGAACATTTGGTGGGCAGGATGTCCCTGAAGTTCTGTTTTCAGGAGATCACGCAAAGATTGAGCAGTACCGCTTTCTGGAATCTGTTCGCAGAACAATGAAGCGAAGGCCTGATCTTTTACGACAAGAATCGGTCGCTTTCAGTAAGGCTGAAATAAAGCTGCTGAAAAAACATCAGCTTTACGACAGGATTAAAGAATTGTTCCAGGAACAGGCATGACAGGTCAGAGCAACATAGACATAGTCCTTGTTCATTACCCTGTCGTAAACAAAATTGGAGAGATTATCGGGTCGGCTGTTACCAACCTTGATCTCCATGATATTGCAAGGGCTGGAAAAACATATGGCGTTGACAATTACTATATAGTGACGCCCTATGAAGATCAGCAGAAACTGGTCACTGAAATTCTTGAGCACTGGCAAAAAGGCCACGGGGCACGTTATAATCCGGCCCGTAAAGAAGCTCTTGAACTTGTACAACTGGCAGACAGCCTCGAAGAGGTTATCAGCCAGATTACTGAAAAACGTGGTGAAAAGCCCCTGCTGCTGACAACGAGTGCAAAAAATCAGGAGAAAACTTTAAGTTATTCTGATGTTCGTGCTAAAGTTAAAGGGAAAGAACCTATACTTCTTCTCTTTGGCACTGCCCACGGACTCGCGCCACAGGTTATGGAAATGACAGAATATAGTCTGCCACCTGTTGGGGGAAATACGGATTACAATCATCTTTCAGTACGCTCGGCAGTCTCGATCATCCTCGATCGGCTCCTGGGAGTCTGAAAGCTAAGCATGAAATACATTCTGCTACACAGGTAGCATAACTGATAAACAACGGAAAATATCATGAGCACAATTATTGACAGACTAGAAATGGAGCAGATGCGCCAGGATCATCCTGACTTTCGTCCAGGTGACACTGTGAAAGTTTATATTCGTATCATTGAGGGAGCAAAAGAGCGTGTCCAGATTTTTCAGGGCGTGGTCATTAAAAGAAAAAAAGCAAACATGGGAGCCTCTTACACCGTACGTAAGATTTCCCATGGCGTAGGTGTTGAAAAAACATTTGCTCTTCACAATCCACGTATTGAAAAAATTGAAGTTGTCACCCGTGGCCGCGTCCGTCGTTCCCGCCTCTACTACTTACGTAAGAGACGTGGTAAAGCGGCACGTATCCGCGAGCGTGGTCTTGTGCGCTAAAAAAGCTGCAAAAACAAAATCTTTAAACAAACAGCATCCGAAAAAACTTCTGGCGCTGTTTGAGCCTCCACCTGAGGACAACTTTTTTATCGAACGAAATCTGCAACAACAGGGCTATCCTGTTGTTGCAGGTCTCGACGAAGTTGGACGGGGCCCCCTTGCCGGACCTGTTGTTGCCGCTGCAGTCATACTTCCCCCCTCATGTCAGCACGCTCTTTTTCTGGACTCAAAAAAACTTACTCCGAAAAAGCGCCAGATCCTCTTTGATCATCTTTACGAGATACCAGCCCACATTGGTATTGGTATTGTCTCTCATAAAATCGTTGATGATATTAATATTCTCCAGGCTTCTCTGCTTGCAATGAAACATGGCGTTGAGGAACTTGGAAAACAAAAACATTCGCCAGATTTTCTTCTTGTAGATGGCAAATTCCCAGTCCCCATGAGTACTCCTCAACAACCGCTGATAAAAGGTGAAAATCGTTCGGCTTCCATTGCAGCTGCATCAATTATTGCCAAAGTTACTCGGGACAAAATCATGGACAGGCTGCATGAGCTGTACCCCTGTTATAATTTCAAACAAAACAAAGGCTATCCCACAAGAGAACATCGCCAGGCCATCAAAGATCATGGAATTTGTCCCGATCACCGTTTGAGTTTCAGGGGAGTAAAAGAATTTGTCTGATAATCGCATCAGCCTTGGCAAAAAAGGTGAAGATCTTGCTGCCTCCTTTCTAAAAAAAAATGGTTTTCAGATCATTCAACGAAATTACAGGCAAAAAATCGGGGAAATTGATATTATCGCCAGACAGAATGAATGGCTTGTTTTTATCGAAGTGAAAGCCAGAAAGAGTATTCGTTTTGGCCAGCCATTTGAAGCTGTGACACAGAACAAACAGGCGCAGATTTGCCGGGTTGCTCTTGACTTTATGACCCGTAATAAACTACTTGATCAACCTGTCCGCTTTGATGTTATATCCATTCTATTTAAAGGGGAGGGAGGAGCCGATATCGAACACCTTCCCAACTGTTTTGAGCTGAACGCAGGTTTCTACTGATCTACATGATGGTATGGTTGATGCTATCCTTAAACAACCTCTCTCATATGAAAAGAACTATTCCCGTATGCCATTTGTAAAACCTTTTTATTCTATGTAATTATTATGCTTCCACTTGCCATTACAATGGGTTGTCCTGGAGGTATTGGGCCTGAGATTATCCTTAAACTTTTTACTCATTCCCATGACAACCACCAATCACCTGCAATCATTGTAGGCGATAAAAATGTCCTGGAATTTTACGCAAAAAAACTGCAAATTGAGTGTTCCATTGTTTCCTGGTCTCCGGGTGACACAGTACCTGCCGAAAATAATGTAATTCCTGTTTTTGAAACATCTGTTTTATCTGCCGGCTCTATCCAACCCGGAAAATTCTGTAAAGAAACGGCAATAGCAATGGCAGATGCCATCATCTCTGCAGTCAGAGGGGTACAAGAATCCTATTTTTCCGGCATCTGTACCTGCCCGATTTCCAAAGAAGCACTTCAAAAAAGCGGGCATCATTTCCCTGGACATACAGAGATGCTCGCCGAGCTGACATCTTCATCAAATCATGTGATGATGCTGGCTGGTACCTCACTTCGTGTAACCCTTGCGACTATTCATTGCGGAATTGCTCAGGTGCCGGGCCTGCTCAATCAGAAATCCCTGCTCAAACTCTACCGGACAACCTACAACAGTCTCCTCATCGATTTTGCTATACCTGAACCGAGAATTGCAGTTGCAGCATTAAATCCCCATGCAGGTGAAAATGGAATGTTTGGCAATGAAGAAGAGGAAATAATTATTCCTTCCATGGAAAAAGCCAGAGAGGAGTCCATTATTTTACATGGCCCATTTCCGCCTGATACAGTCTTTCTTCAAGCATCAAGGGGAGATTTCGATGCGGTGATCTGCATGTATCACGACCAGGGACTCATTCCCCTAAAACTGCTCCACTTCAAAGATGGAGTCAATATCACCATTGGTCTGCCCATTGTCAGAACTTCGGTTGATCATGGTACAGCCTACGATATTGCCGGAAAAGGTGTGGCTGACACAGCAAGCCTTGCTGCTGCTGTTGATCTTGCAAACACAATTATTCAAAATCGTAATATTTCCGGAGGCGCATGATGTCAAAGAGAAAAAAAGGCCTGCTGATTGTTTTTGAAGGAACAGACGGAACCGGCAAGTCCACTCAGCTGAATCTTCTGACAAATGTTCTTCAAGACAGAGGAATACCTGTTATCAGTACATGTGAACCAACAAATGGAAGGTACGGTCAGGAAATCAGAGCACTTTACACAGATCGAAAAAAAGTAAGTCTTGAGGAAGAGCTGGATCTCTTCATTGCAGATAGAAAAGAACATGTTGAAACCATCCTCAAACCTGCTCTTGCCAATGGAAAAACAATTCTCTGCGACCGCTACTATCTCTCCACCATTGCCTACCAGGGTGCGGCAGGACTTGACCCTGCCTATATCCTTAGCCGCAATTCTTTTGCTCCAGAGCCGGATCTTGCCTTGCTCTTTCATGCTCCTGTTCAAACCGGGGTGAAACGCATCACCGAAAACCGGGGTGAAACACTGAATGATTTTGAAAAGGAAGAATACCTGCAAAAAGTAGCCCTGCAGTTTGAACAGATGAACTTCCCTTTTATTCATAGAATCGATGCATCCAGGAGTATTCATACTATCCATCAGGATATCCTTAACCTGATTCAACCACTTCTAGAAAGCCTATGAGAAAGCATAGATTTCCTCTCCTGCCAGCCTCTCTGATTTTCATTCTTCTGTTTTGCTGTAGTGGTTGCAGCATTCTTTCACCGGAAGATGTTTCGCCACCCGAAAATCACATCGAAGGTGAAGATATTGCAGAAGTGGAACAAACAGACAGTGCCTGCTCCTACTTCTATTTTCTCTGGGGCGTTCACGCAGAAAACAATAAACGTTTCAGCGAAGCGGAAGAAGCATTTGAAAAGGCACTCATATGTGATCCTGATTCCCGTTACGTTTTACGTAAACTCCCCATTCTTCTCATCAGAATGGGAAGACAGCCTGATGCTGAAAAATGGTTGCGTGAGTCCATAAAAAAATATCCTTCTGATCTCCAAGACAGGATGCTCCTTGCCCGTCTGTATATTCATGATCAAAAAGTCGAAGAGGCCATCGAGCTCTACAAGGAAATAATGACCATCAGCCCGGATGATGAGGGCGTTCTTCTCCGCCTAGGGTTCCTTTACTCCCGCCAAAATCGTTTTGATGAAGCTGAAAAAGCCTTTAAACAAGCTCTTTCCGTGAATAAAGACTCACTTTTTGCACACCTTTATCTTGCCCGTCTTGCTATCCAGATAAATGATATGGAGCAGGCTCTTAACTGGTATGAAAAAGCTTTGCAGATCAACTGGTCAGTGGATCTGGCACTTGAGCTGGCTGAATTTTACGGTATCCTGAAAAAGTACGCTGATGTTGAGCTGCAGTATCGCTCAATACTGAAAAAACACCCGGAAGAAAGCCGGGCCGGCCTGGGACTTGTACAAGCGCTGCTCCAGCAGGACAACGAAACGGAAGCGTTACAGGTTCTCCATCAATTAAAAATGAACAGTGATGATCCTGACCAGATTGATATTATAACCTCAAGACTTTACCTCCGATCAGGGAAGCTTGACAAGGCTGTGGAACTTTTGGAACCACTGGCAGCACAGGGACGTTCAACGGAAGCTGTCTATATGCTGTCTGTTATATACTATCAGCAGAAAAAGCATGAACAGGCCATGGAACTGCTGCAAACCATAAAACCGGAATCCAGAAACTTTGAAGACAGCATCTATCTTCAGGTAAGAATCCTTATGGAGGAACAGCAGGTCACAGGTGCCATCGAACTGCTCAAGCAAACCATCGATGACAAAGAGCTCAATCACCCGGGTTTTTATACTCTTCTGGCATCCCTCTACATGGACCAGCAACAAATCAAAAAAGGGTACGCAATCCTTGATAAAGCCCTTAAAAGATACCCGGACAATGCCCAGATCTACTTTGAGTACGGACTTCTTCTGGAACAGGATGGTGCTCAGAAGCAGGCAATAGCACGTATGGAAAAAGTTCTGCAACTGGAACCGGACCACGCTGAGGCATTAAACTACCTAGGTTACACTTGGGCTGATAATAATATAAACCTTGAAAAAGCATTAGAATATGTTCAAAGATCCATGCGCCTCAAACCGGATAATGGCTATATTCAGGATAGCCTGGGATGGGTCTATTTCCGGATGGGAAAGCTTGATCAGGCCGTTCAGGAGATACTCAAAGCGCTAAAGCTTGAACCTTCTGACCCGCATATATATGAACACCTCGGTGATATTTACCTTGAACAGGGTAATTCGGAAAAAGCTGTGCAGGCCTATAAAAAATCCAGAAAACTATTCAAAAATCAAGCTGATAAAAAACGCATGCAGGAAAAAATCGATGGCACCAGATAATACAGCTACAGTGTTATCACACTTTTTTCTTCCTGCTGCACTGTTCTGCTTGCTGCTTTCCGCTTGCGCCACCCATCGCTGGGCTGAACCCGTAACAGAGGAAGAACATTCTGAAATTGCAGAAATTATTGCAACCATGCAGGCTACAGATACAACATGTCCTGAAAGTTTTGACAGTGAAGCCCTGATTTTCTGGAAAAGCCCGCTTGATAATGCAGCAGTTACCGGCTACCTGCAACTGCTCTCCCCTTCGTTTATTAAGTTTATAGTCAGCAACCCTCTGGGACAGCCGATTTATGCATTTGCCAGTAACGGCGATACGTTTCAATCGCTCTATACCAGACAGCAGCTGCACATCAGGGGAAGCGTACAATCACTTGCTGTTCGAAAAGAAATACCACAGGTTCTCGTCAAGAGTGAATGGTTTGCCCTTCTCACCGGTCACCTCCCTTCTCAACCGTTAACAATACTCCAGGTCCAGCGTGACGTATCAAATAAAACCGTCTGGCTGCTTCTCTCTCCAATAGAAACAAATAAGACTCTGGAAAAAACCTGGCTGCATCTGGATCCTGAGAAAAGAAAAGTACTGGGGTACCTGTTTCTGGACAGAGAGGGAAAAACACTTGCTGAGATACTCTATGAAAATTCCGAGGATAGCGTTGATTACTGCACTCCAAACGAAAAGACAACAATCACAAATCTTCCATGGGGAACGGAAATCATAGTTGAACTGAAAGATATTCAAACGGACATAAAATTTTCGAAAACCGATTTTACTCTACCGGTTCCAAACGGATATAGAAAGCAGTTACAACCTTAAAGACAAGCCTCCACAGGCACCTCATCTTTTCACGGTCAAGCCCGCTCGCATAGAGGCGCTATAGCGTCCGGACGTGCCTGTAAAAAATCATGGCAAAGCCTACTCTTTCAACTTTTCCTCGTTATCGTAGGTATTTACTATGACAACAAAAAGATTATCTTCTTTAAAGAAAACCTGCTGCAGGTCATAGTTATTATCGGGCATAAGTTCCAGTGTCACCTCAATCAAATCAGGATCTTTCATCTGCTGAATGCTCACCCGTTGAATATATTCACCCTGAATCAACTGCTCTTTAACCACATTTTTTCCAAGCCTGGTCCCGGTAAAAGTGCAGACAACATGAGGTGTTCCATCTTCTTTGCCCTTGACTGTGGGAGGATAGAAGCCATTAAGCTTAAAAAGAATCATCTCTCCCTTACTGGAGGTATTTTCAAAAGAAACATCAACCAGTAAAGGGTCAGACAGAGTTAGTTTTTCTTTTTCAGCAGGCAGCGGAGATTCTTCAACGACCACAGTCTCTACAACTTTTTTTTCCTGCTCCTGCACCACAAGAGGTGACGGAGCAACAACTTCCTGCTCTGTCGGCTTTTTATCTTCGATAATTACAACACTGCTCTCTTCCACAATGGCTTCTTCAACAATTTTTTCGTTCCTCTTTTCAGGTACATCTGCTGAAAAAAGCTGTATTGTTAATACATTACTGGTTTCATCAAACTGCTGATCAAAACTGAACACCCCGTCTGTAACAAGATCAAGTACGACCCTTGATTTATTGCTATGGCGCCCTGTGCGAATTTTACGTATCATGGTACCTTGGGTATCAATGGCTGAAGGTACAGATCGACCGAGCTTTGTACCCATAAAATCAAAGACAACACGGGGATTGTCACCTTTTAAGGCAAATGCTTTTGGCAACCAGGGACCATTCAAATGAAAAACTACTGATTCGCGGTTTCCATCTTTCCCGTGAAATATTACTTTCTCGATCAATCCGTCTGCCGCATGTAACGATCCGGAAAACAGAGAAAAAACAATCAAAACAGTCAGGGAAAAAATAATCCTGCAACTTTTCATAAAAGAATACCCAGATAACCTATTATTTTTAAAGGAACAAATCATATACTTTCTTGCATACATCATCCACTCTTGTAAAGTCAACTTATTTTCAGTAAATGACTAGCAGAGAATTCTGATAGATGCAGATTTCACAGCAGTCTTATACTGTTTATTATTGTGTTAACAACAATAAACTCGTAGAAAGTTAAAATCTATGATGGATTTGTAAAAAGTCTTTTGTGCCGTCATTCCCGTGTAGGCGTGAATCCAGAATATATTGAATTGACTAGATTCCCGCCTGCGCGGGAATGACGGAATGGCAAAGAAATTAGGTTTTTACGAATCCATCAACAATAAAATAATCTCACACATGAAGCAAAATTTTGAACAAAGAGAAACTCTTCCGTTTGTTAGTAAGCCAGGCCGATACCTTGGCCATGAATACAATGCCAGTTTCAAAGACTGGGAAAAAACAGCGTTCCACTGTGCCCTGATTTTTCCGGATCTCTATGAAATAGGCATGTCCCACCAGGGTTTACAGATCCTCTATCATATCCTGAATGGACAGAAACAGATTCTTGCCGAACGCTGCTACTGTCCGGCAAAAGATATGGAAGAACTCCTTCGCGAACGACACCTCCCGCTCTGTTCCCTTGAAAACAATCGACCTCTGCAGGACTTCGATCTCATTGGTATCACCCTTCCATACGAACTCTGCTATACCAATATTCTCACCATCCTTGACCTGGCCGGTATTCCGCTACGTTCTGAAGAACGTGACGACAGTATGCCCATAATCCTTGGAGGCGGATCATGCAGCCTCAATCCGGAACCGGTTGCCGACTTCTTTGATGCCATTCTCCTTGGAGACGGCGAAGAGGCAATACTTGAGATTGCGGAATGTATACAACTTGCAAAAGAGAATAGCCTGCCAAGAACGGAGATCCTTGAACAGCTTGCAGCAATCCCCGGGGTATATATCCCTTCATTCTATTGTCCCATATACAATGATGATGGGAGTATAACAGAAATCCGGAACCTAAGTCCAAAATTTCCTCTGGTTAAGAGACGGGTTCTGGCTGACCTTTCCAAACTTGACCATCTGCTCCACCCTCTTGTTCCAAATTCCAAAATTGTTCATGATCGGCTGGGAATAGAAGTGGCCCGCGGATGTACCAGAGGATGTCGTTTCTGTCAGGCCGGAATCATTTACCGACCAGTGAGGGAACGAACTCCGGAACAGATTTTCGATCTGGCAAATAAGGGTATTAAAAACTCAGGTTTTAACGAACTTGCCCTACTCTCACTTTCCACAGGTGACTATTCCTGTCTGGCGAGTTCTCTTCCCCAACTCATGGATCGTTTTGCCTCAGAGGCAATATCAGTTTCCATGCCTTCTATGCGCGTCGGTACATTGACCCAGGAGCTCATGGATCAGATCAAACGGGTGCGTAAAACAGGCTTCACCCTTGCCCCTGAAGCGGGAAGCGAACGTTTGCGCCGGGTCATCAATAAAGGAATTAGTGAAGATGACCTCCTCAAAACTTCGCGAGATGCCTTTGGTCTTGGCTGGAAAGTGATGAAACTCTATTTCATGATCGGCCTGCCCACAGAAACAGCAGAAGACATCGATGCCATTGCCGATCTTGCCAAAATGACTAAACAGATTGGAAATCAGGCGGCAAGAGGACGTCAGCAGATCAATGTCAGTGTTGGTACTTTTGTCCCCAAACCACACACACCCTTCCAGTGGGAAGCCCAAATCCCCATGGAGGAGAGCAGGGGAAAAATAAACCATCTTAAAAAATGCCTTCCGCGAAAGGGTATCAACCTGAAATGGCACGACCCGGAACAGAGCTTTCTGGAAGGAGTTTTCTCACGCGGCGACAGGCGCATTTCCCGTCTTCTTGAAACTGCCTGGAAAAAAGGAGCACGCCTGGACGGCTGGTCTGATTACTTTGACCTGAAACGCTGGAAAGAGAGTGCCGAAGAGTGTTCACTGGAGCTGAACAACTATCTGAGAGGTAGAAATCTTGATGAAGTACTTCCCTGGCAGCACCTGACAAGCGGAGTTGATGAAAGCTTTCTAAAACAGGAACTGGAGAAAGCGCTAGCCGAAGCCTACACACCTGACTGCCGTTATCATGCCTGTCAGAAATGCGGATTGTGTGATTTTAAAACTATTCAACCTGTGGTGGTAAACAGAAAAAGAACGCTGGAAACAAACGACAAAAACGATAAACAATCTGATCATGAAGCGTCTGACTACAATTCCCGAAACAACGAGGATCGCCACTTTCGCTACACAGTAACATATTCCCGAACAGGAGATATCTGTTACCTTGGTCATCTGGAAATCCTGCAGATTGTTTTTCGTGTCCTGCGGCGTGCGGGAATCCGAACAAACTTTTCCAAGGGTTTTAATCCTTCGCCAAAGATCTCTTTTGGCCCTGCAATGCCGGTCGGTACCCAGAGTCTGGCAGAATATTTTGTCATGGATCTGCCAGCCACCTTAAACAACCTGCAGGAAACAAAATCAAAACTGAACAAACAGATGCCTCCAGGGCTTGAAGTGCAGGATATTGCCCTCTGTAGTGGAGCCGTTCCACAAAAGGTCATCAGCTCTTATCGTATTACTTTGTATCCTGCATTGAAACCAGAGGACCACCTTCTTTTCAAACAATTCTTGCAAACAGATCATTTCCATGTTGAACGAACCCGAAAAAGAAAAGTCAAACAAATTGACATCCGTCCACTGGTAACAGGGCTTACGATCAATGATGACGGAACAATATCCATGGATCTGATCTCCAAAGCCAGCGAAGCCGGGGTAAAACCCCTGGAAGCAGTTGCAGCTATTCTTAAGAGAAATCAACAGGAATTCCTTGCATCAGTTGTCATGAAAACAGGCTGGAAAGAGTTGTAGGAAATCCTGTTGCTTCTACCTGCACCTCTATGGTAGAGATGTAGCACTGGTTTTGAAATAGTATCTAGATAATAATAGACATTTGCAAGTTCTTTACAAAGGAGAGACTCAATGACGACAAAAAAAATCGTGCTTCGTGACGATGAGATGCCCACCCAATGGTATAATGTGGCCCCTGATATTCCAAATGGTCTGCTGCCGCCGCTGGATCCTGAAACCAAGGAACCCATGGGTCCTGAAAAACTTGGAGTTATCTTTCCCATGTCCCTTCTTGAGCAGGAAATGTCTGGAGAACGATTCATAGACATTCCTGAGGAAGTTCTCGATGTCCTGAAAATCTGGCGCCCTTCTCCCCTGGTTCGTGCCAGAAATCTCGAGAAAGCACTGGATACAAAAGCAAAAATTTATTTTAAAAATGAAGGTGTTTCCCCGGTCGGTTCACATAAGCCAAACTCTGCTGTTCCCCAAGCTTATTATAATGCCAAAGAAGGGATAACACGTCTGGCCACTGAAACTGGTGCCGGACAGTGGGGCAGTGCCCTTTCCTTTGCCTCCCAGAAATTTGGCCTTGACTGCAAGGTATATATGGTTCGCGTCTCTTTTGACCAGAAACCATACCGAAAATCAATGATGCACACCTTTGGTGCCTCCATTGTGGCAAGCCCCAGTGAAGAGACAAACATTGGGCGCCAGATTCGTGAACAGTATCCGGATACTGCCGGATCACTGGGTATTGCGATCTCGGAAGCCATTGAAGATGCTGCAGGTCGTGATGACACAAACTATGCACTTGGCTCAGTCCTCAACCATGTTATTCTGCATCAGACCATCATCGGCCTTGAGGCAAAAAAACAGATGGAAATTGCCGGTGACTATCCTGATGTTGTTGTTGGCTGCTGTGGTGGCGGATCTAACTTTGCAGGTCTTGCTGCTCCTTTTGTGCCTGACTATCTTGACGGCAAAAAAATCCGTTTCGTGGGTGTTGAACCTGCTTCCTGTCCATCGCTCACCATGGGTAAGCTTGCTTATGATTTTGGTGATGTTGCCCAGACAACTCCGCTTCTAAATATGTACACCCTGGGACATGATTTTATTCCTCCGGGAATTCATGCAGGCGGACTGCGCTATCACGGTATGGCTCCCATAGTTTCCGCAATGGTTCGTGAAAAAATAATCGATCCGGTTAAAGTTCATCAGCTCGAATGCTTTGAGGCTGGTGTACTTTTTGCCAGAACTGAAGGTATCATCCCTGCCCCTGAGACCTGCCACGCCATTCGCGGCGCAATCATGGAGGCAACCCGCGACAAAGATGATCCGAAGACGATTCTTTTTAACTTCTCAGGCCATGGCCTCATTGACATGGCATCTTATGATAAGTACTTCTCTGGTGATCTGCATAACTATGATTACCCGCAGGAGGCCATTGAAGCGTCCATGGCAAAACTACCTAAGATTTAATTTTTGCTTCTGTTTTCGCTTTTGCCTGTGACGGCAATTTCTCTGCCAAAACTGCCCCGGAATGGAGCTTATACTGCATCCGGGGCAGTTTTTGTTTTTCTCTTTATCATTTCTTTGATCCTGCCTCTGTCTGTTCAGACAGAGGAGCTTCCCGCTGTTCAAAAACACATTAGCAATGGCGGTTATGCACTTTCAAAAAACGGACAAATTGTTTATTCTGGGAACCTGAAAAAAACATTCATCCCAGCGTCTACCATCAAACTCATTACCAGTCTTGCCGCCCTTGAGATACTGGGCCCTGACTATCACTTCCGTACCCGTTTTTATCTTGATAGGCAGAACAATCTCTATATCCAGGGATTCGGTGACCCGTTTTTTGTCTCAGAAAAAATTGACAGAATCTCACAAATCATTGCCGAACGTGGTATCACAGAGATACACAATATCATCCTTGACGATTTCGCCTTTGCCCTTGAAGGAAAAACCGATGGGTCGGAAAACTCAAAAAACCCATATGACGCCCAATGTTCGGCCCTGGGAGCTAATTTTAATACTCTCCCCCTGCAGGTCATTCATGGGGCAAAAGTAAAATCTGCCGAGCCCCAGACACCTTATCTTCCGATTATGGGACAAATTGGCAGGAATCTTTCAACCGGATACCACCGGGTTAACATTAATGCTTTTCCGGATGGTGCTTCTATCTCCAACACACTTCTCCATACCGGCCAGCTTTTCCAGACTCTTTTTGCAAAACAGGGTATCAGAGTAAATGGTGAGATTCAACACGGAACTGTCCCGACTGATACTCCACTTTTTCTTGACTTTGTTGCAGACGAAAGCATAAGCGATCTTGTTGAATCCTGTCTCTTTTCCTCAAGCAACTTTATGGCAAACCAGCTTTATCTTGCTGTGGGAGTGGCCAGATTCGGACTTCCGGCAACCTGGGAGAAAAGCCGAAAAGCAATGAATAACTTCATTCAAAATTCGCTGAATCTTACAGAGACACAAATACGCATGATTGAAGGCTCAGGGCTTTCCACAAAAAACCGTCTCAGCCCTGAGGCTATGATTCTTGTTCTGGAAAAATTCAAACCATATATTGAACTCATGCCGGTAAAATATGGGGTGAAGATGAAGTCCGGCACACTCAGCAAATCTGGTGTTTTCTGTTATGCCGGATACTTCACGAAAAAAGGTAAAACCAACCCGTTTGTTATTCTTCTGAACCAGCGGAAGAATGGGCGAGACCTAATACTGAAACTCCTTTATCGACAATAACAATATTGCTGCAACGCCAATACCACACCGTCGCACAAATCAATAGATTCAATAGCTTCATTGCCTTTGCCTAACAATACAAATTTAAAATTATCCAAAAATTTTTCCTGATAGAAATTCTCTCTTCACTTTCAACGGATTGAAACCACAAAAATTAAATAAATAAATTAAATACTTAACAGCAGCCGCTATACTTTTTCTCCTATACTTGGTAAAAAAAATGAAGTAGCATTCATTTTTTGTGTGTTAATGGAATGAATTCGAGTCGCTTAGAACACATTTCAAGGCACAGAGATCCAGTTCATTGGTGGCTTCTCATGTGCCCGGCCCCAGGGATAGTCAGGAATTATGCAAAGAATTTTCTGTCTTTATTCAAACACATTTCTTTAACTTAGGAGGAAGCATGAAGAAAACATTAACCAAGTTTATTCCTTTTATCATCATGGCATCATTTTTGGTGACCGGATGTAATCAGGACACAAGTTCGACCACCACTGCCACCAAGCCTGCCATGAGCACCAAGGCAAAAAAACCGGAAGGCATGGTATATAAAGGGAAGGTGGTTGGAAAGTCAAACAAGGCAAAAAGTATCTCCATTGTTGTTGGCAAAGGGGATAAAGCCAAGACCGTCATGGTCAAGTTTGATGACAAGACCAAAGGAGTAGAACATGCAGCCAAAGGTCATGCTTCAATCATCTATTATGAAATGCGTGATGGCCAGCCCTGGGCAACGGTTGTAAAACCAAAACTGGCTAAACTGCCAAAAGGTGTTACAGCAATCGAGACAGCAGAGCTGAAATCAATGATTGATGCAAAAGCTGACTTCACACTGATTGATGCCCGCCCCGGAAAGCGTTATGCCGCTGCCCATTTGCCTGGTGCAAAAAACATTGGCACAAAAGAGTATAAGAAAAAAGCTCCATCAATACTGCCGAAAGATAAAAACAAATTACTGATCATGTATTGCGGAGGGCCCACATGAGGCATGTCAACTAAAGTCGCCGGTTCGGCGATTAAAGATGGCTACAAAAATGTTAGAGTATATCTTCAGGGACAGCCTGCATGGATTAAAGCCGGCAATCTTGTTTATGCCAGCAAAGGAAACATAGCAAAAGGTAATATTGTTCTCATCGATCTGCGTTCCAAAAAGAAATCAGCAGCAGGACGCATTCCCCGCTCTGTTACTATCCCGTATGACACCCTTGATGACCGCCTTGACGATATTCCTATAAAGGCTCCCGTTGTTCTCTATAGTGATTCTGCTGAAGAGGCAAACGAAGCAGTGGAAGACCTCCGTGATGAAGGCTACAAAAAAGTTGCTCTCGTCTCCGGGAATTACGCAGGTTGGGTAAAAGCAGGTGGTAAGACAGTTAAAGGCCCTGTTGTCACAGACATTAACTGGAAAAGAAAACTCGGCAAAGGTGAAGTTGGCAAAGCTGATTTTCTGAAAGTTGCCAGCGGTGCTGACACCAGTGCCGTGATTCTTGATGTTCGAACCAAAGACGAAGCCAGCGCAGGTGGCTTTAAAAATGCCATTGCCGTACCACTGGATCAGGTTGGTTCACGTCTTGCCGAGATTCCTAAAGACAAAAAAATCTATGTCCACTGCACCACTGGTGCCCGTGCTGATATGGCTGCCCAGGAACTGAAAAAGAACGGATATAAAGCGTTCTATCTGGTTGCAAATATCGAATGCGAGGGTAACGACTGCGATATAGAAGATTAATCAAAAACTAGAACCTGCCAGAAGGTTAACAGTAGTGTCTTGTGAATATTTTCTTATTTTTCAGACTATATTCCGATAAGGCACTCACCCGGTGAACTGAAATGACTCCGTTTTAACCATGTTATCCTTAGATAGTGTCTGTCCAGAAATGAAATTTTTCCTTTTAAATCGAGGCGTAGAATAAATTTTACCGTAGGCATATGTTTGATATTCAGATGATAAAATTCATTCCACAACGAAGAGTTAGGAAAAAAAGGCCATTTATGGACAAGCACTAGGCAGCATTTTACCTTCCTGAATAGATTTTCTCAGGAATCGATAAACCTGTTCAGGAGATGGATATCAATTAAGGTATCCATCTCCTGTTTTTGTTTCCCCTCTCTGTTTTTACCATCCCGCCAATGAGAATCCTTCACACTTCAGATTTACACCTTGGTCACAAATTATACGGAACCCATCGTTATCATGAATTTTCGAAGCTTCTTGAGTGGCTTGCAACAACAATCCGGAAGAATGGCGCAGATGCACTTGTCATTGCAGGAGACATCTTTGACAGCCAAACCCCTTCCAACCGCATTCTAAAACTATATTACCGTTTTCTTTCCACCATCTCCCATTCCAGTTGCCGCCATGTGATCATTGTTGGAGGGAACCACGACTCACCCGCCCTGCTGAATGCGCCTGGTGAACTACTCAGATTTTTAAACATACACGTTATTGGCAGAGTTCCTGATGATATTGACGAGCAGATCATTGTACTCGATGATATTTCCGGGAATCCTGCCCTCATGGTCCTTGCCGTACCTTATCTGCGGGACAGGGACATCAGATCTTCGGAGGCTGGCGAAAGTATCAGTGACAAACAGGACAAATTTCTTCGAGGAATCCAGAATCATTACCTTCAACTCACAGAAAGAGCGCTTGAAAAGCAGAAACAGCTATCAATAGAAATTCCGCTACTTGCAACCGGCCACCTGTTTTGCAGAGGAGGACAGACAAGGCAGGGAGATGGAGTGCGTGAGCTGTATGTCGGCACATTGGTACAGGTTGGTCTCGACACATTTCCTACAGAAATTGACTATTTGGCCCTTGGTCACCTGCACCTTCCTCAAATGGTTGCCGAGCAGGAAAACAGGCGTTACTCTGGTGCTCCTCTTGCCATGAGTTTCTCCGAAGCCAGAGAACAGAAAAGTGTGTTTCTGGTTGATTTTAATAAAAGACAGCGGGTGCAGGAAATCCCGGTTCCCTGTTTCCAAAAACTGGAACAGATAAGTGGAAACCTTGAGCACATTTTAAAAACGATCAGTGAGCTTGCAAAATGTAATGAATCTATACTTCTTGAAATCAACTACCAGGGAACAACTCTGGTTGATGAACTGCAAGAGCAGATCCATGAAGCAGTAGAAAATACTGCCCTTGAAGTGCTGCGTATCAGCAATAAAAGAAGATATGACCACATTTTACAACAAAGCTCCGAAATCAAAACCCTGGAAGAACTCTCGCCGCGTCAGGTTTTTCAACAGTGTCTTGATCTTCATGAAATCCCTGACTGTCAACAGCAGGAAATGATGCTGGATTTTGAGACCGCAATGCATACCATGCAGAATGACGAGTAGCCAAGAATGAAAATATTGAATATTCGTTTTCAAAACCTCAATTCTCTTCAAGGTACCTGGAATATAGATTTCAGAGATCCATCATATGCTGAGAACAGCCTTTTTGCCATCACCGGTCCGACCGGAGCAGGAAAATCCACCCTTCTTGATGCAATATGTCTGGCACTGTACGGCCAGACTCCACGACTTGCCAAAATAACAAAATCATCAAATGAAATCATGAGCAGGCATACAGGTGTCTGCTTTGCCGAAGTAGAATTTACAACAATTAAAGGATCGTATCGCTGCCACTGGTCGCAGCATCGCTCCAGGCAAAAAGCAAATGGCGAGCTGCAGCAGCCCAAACATGAAATTGTCGATGCTGCCAGCAATGATATCCTTGAAAGCCGAATGCGTAATGTCGCAAACAGAGTTGAAGAAGTTACAGGAATGGATTTTGACCGTTTTACCCGCTCCACTCTCCTTGCCCAGGGCGGTTTTGCTGCATTTCTCCAGGCATCAGCGGACAAGCGTGCTCCGATTCTTGAACAGATCACCGGTACGGAAATCTACTCCCGACTTTCCATAAAAATACATGAGCTGCGTAGTGCTGAACAGAAGAATCTAGCGGATCTGGAGCAGAATCTCTCCCACATCAGTCTTCTCTCTTCTGAAGAAGAAAAAGAATTGCAGAAGACCATAGCTGAAAGAAATCGTGAAACCGGGCAGCTAAAAACTATTATCGCAGATCTGAGGAAACAAAAGACCTGGATTGATACTGTTACCAGGCTGACAATTGAAAAAAACAGCTACAAACAAAAACTTCTGGAACTTGCAGAAACCAGGGAACAACATTCAGAAGAATTGGACAGACTGCAACCGGCTCTTGCAGCAAAAGAAATTGAACCGATCCTTCTTAAGTATGAAAACCTCTGTCAACAGCAGGACAAATGTACACTGGAACTGGAAGCTCTTAAGAATGAACAGAAAACAATTGAGACACAAAAAAAGGGCCTGCAGACAAAAACAGCAGATGCAACAACTGCAGTAAAAAAAGCTGAAGCAGAGAGAGAAACAGGTCTGGCACTCATCGCCAGAGTTCAGGAACTGGACCACAGGATTAGAACCACAAAAGAAAAACTTCGCGAACAAAAAGAGATCCTTACAAACAACCTCAAACAAAAAAAAGAAGAAAAATCCACAATAAAAACTCTGCAGAAAAGCCTGGACCAAGCCAAGGAGCAAAAACAAAAGCTGGATATTTTTTTTAAAGAACGAGCCAGTGACGAGACGCTTACTGAAGAGCTGTCAGCAATAGAGATTATGATCAATTCATTTATTGAGATCTCGGCACAACAACTCGCTACTAATGATGATTGCTTGAGAGCAGAGCAGGAAGCAGCGACAAACAAGCAGGCTGTTACAAGGCTTTCCAAAGAACAAAACAGTTTGCAGACAGAATTCACTGCGGCCGTTAAAAGCTACCTGGACCTTCAGCATGAAATCAGAGAAATACTCCAGAATAAACCGGAAAGTGAAATACAACAGGCGCTTTTTCAAATACATAACCGGCAAAGAAAGGTGAAGGACCTTCTGCTCCTTCTCGAAGAGCACAGCAACAAAACAAAACTGTCCGAAAAGCTTCAGAAACAATACAGCACCACTGGTGAGCAGAAAAAAGAAATTGAACAACAATCAGAGCTAATCTGTAAAGAACTGACACATAAACAGCAGGAAATTGAACTCCTCAATAAAAACATTCTTCTTCTGGCAAAGATCCAAACGCTTGAGGAGGACAGGAATCAGCTCAGGGATGGTACACCCTGCCCTCTCTGCGGAGCAACTGACCACCCTTACAGGGATGGCAATATGCCTGAGCCGTCAAAAGAAGATGAACATCTTTTGCTGGCAAAAGCTGAGTTGGCAGATCTTGAAAAGACAAGAACAAAACTTACGGCTCGGGTAATTATTGAAGGAGAAAAACAAAACAACCTGCTCAGGCAGCAGGAAGAGACAGAACAATCTTTGAATGAAACAAAAAAACTGGCAGAGCAGCTGCTTTCCGATCTGGATTTTCCTCCTTTTGAGAGCATTGCCCCGAAACTATTGCGTACGGAAGAGCAGCAGCTGAAAAAACAAAAAGACACTCTGCAAAAAACAATTGATTGTCTGGAAACATTAAGAGATAAGCTAACCGCCAGTGAAAAGATAAAAAACAGTATCGAAACAAAAAAACAACAACTTGAAAAAGAACTCTCAGAGACACTGTTTCAACAATCTTCAATCGAAAAAGATCGCAAGAGACTCAACGAACAGAAAGTACAATTGGACAGGGAGTATGAAAGGCAGGCAACAAAACTATTTAAGAAGCTTGAAGCTTATGCAATTTCCAAAACAGCGGCGACAGAGCTTGTGAATGTCCTTGACAAATTGAACAGGAGAGTCGGAGAATGGAAAGAGAAGAAAGAAGAAGAAAAGAAAAACAGCATCAGTCTGCTCAACCTAAGCTCAAACCTTGAACATAAACAGACAAGCAACAAAAATCTCATAAATCATATTGCAGCTGTAGAAGAGGAGTGCAGACAGATTCAAAAAAACCTCGAGGCCATTGAAGAAGAAAGGGAAAAACTCTTTGGTACAAAAGAAACAGTAAGTGCATCCAGGCAGCTGGAACAGAATGTTAAACGTGCAGGAAAACTGCAGGCATCATTGCAGGCAGAAAGTGAAGAAATCATCAAAGCCGTTACTGCTTCCATGACCTTACAAAAACGTCTTGGAGCAGACCTGAAAAGCCTGACTAAAAAAATCCATGCACAGAAAAAAGAGTTACAACTCAGCATCGACAAATCAATATTTTCAACTCTGGAAGAATTGCTTGCCTCACTGCTGACACCTGAAAACCTGGCAAAAACACAGGACATTCACGACACGCTGCAGAAACAGGAGACCGGGCTGCAGGCCCTTCTCAAGGAAAAAACAAAAACTTTACATGTTGAAAAGAAAAAGCAACTCTGCAAAGACACGCCGGAAAAACTGAAAAGCCAGTTGGAGGAGCAGGAGAAACAACTGGAAATCATTCAGGCACAGATAGTTGCAGCCACCGAGCAGCTCAAGAGAAATGACCGGGATAAATCCAGGGCAGCAAAACAGTTAAAGGTAATTGAATCACAGAAACAGATTGTTCGAAGATGGAACAGACTGCATATGCTGATAGGTTCGGCAGATGGTAAAAAATTCAGAAATTTTGCTCAAGGTCTCACTTTTGAAATGATGATTCATCATGCCAATACACATCTTGCCGGGATGAGTGATCGCTACATTCTTGTTCGCGATAAGCAGCAACCACTTGACCTCAATGTCATTGATACCTATCAGGCTGATGAAATCCGTTCCACCAGAAATCTCTCAGGCGGAGAATCATTTCTCGTAAGTCTTGCACTGGCTCTCGGTCTTTCCCGCATGGCATCCAGAAATGTGCGGGTTGATTCTCTTTTTCTCGATGAAGGTTTTGGAACACTTGATGAGGACACTCTGGAATCGGCTCTTGAAACGCTTGGTCAGCTGCGTGAAGATAACAAGCTCATCGGCATCATTTCCCACGTGGGAGCATTAAAAGAACGAATTCCTCTACAAATCAGAATCACTCCGCAGAGAGGAGGGACAAGTGTTATAAAAGGACCTGGCGTAAACCAGGAAAATTAATGGGCTGCTGTAAAAAAATCATCCATCGCTATTCTACTTCGAACAGAGGCGTCTTCTGCCTGAACTGGGTACTGCCTGTTCGTGTCCTGATCATTGCCAGTCTTGCATTCCACCTGCTCTACAAATTCTTTTCCACACCTCCACCGTTTGCGGGCATCCTTACTATTGGTCATGTGTTCATTGCCTTTATACTCCTTGGTGAGTGCCAGCGAAGTGTCCGTTATCATAAAGCGATAAAGGAACTGGAAACACTTGGTGACAGGAGAAGAGCGTTATTGAACAAATGATTACTTTTTTTCGACGGGTGGCTGTCTATCAAGCTGCCTGCCTATCCGCCAGGCATCCAAAACCGAGGCAAGCCAGCAGCAGAAAAAGATCAGAAAAGAAATTTTCAGAAAAACAGAAGATGCATAGGTTGAAAGGTCTGCCATGATTGACATGACTCTCGGGACAGTGATCACTTCACCTTTGGCAACAAACTCCTGAAGCACAACCACTGCTTGACGAACGATGCCAGTGACACAGAGTATTCCACTCACAAAAGAAATTGCAAAAAATATGGCACCGCGCAGATATTTTCCCAGCATAATCTGTCCGGTACCTGGGAAAATCAGGGCGGAAAATAATATTCCTTTCAATGTGTTGTTCATTTATTCTTTCCTGTTGCTATTTATGCTTTTTGTTTTTTTTCTGTAAATACCTGAGTAGTAATAAAGAAGAAATAAAGAAACAGTGCTGTCTCATAGTTGACTCCACAATAAAAGCTGCGAAGAAACAGGTTGTTGTCTGTCTGGCGGCCTAAAAAGATCAGTCAGAACACGCCTTTCAAACAGGTTAAGTTGTAAAACTCTTAGTATTTGCTGCATGGATGCACCCAATTTGGCTTTGAAGTTGAGATATGCAATCAGCAGATAG
>DQTH01000235.1 GCA_015662865.1 Desulfocapsa sulfexigens | reverse complement strand
TTTTCATCTTCTGAAATGTAAGCTGTGGGTGTTTCGAAGAAACGCACACCATCAACCGGGCTGAATGGCGCTTCCACTTGAGTGGGCGATTGTTCAAAGTTGCGAATCTGGGAAATGATATGCCGGGTCAGCTCGCGGATTTCACCCATGAATTTGTCTCGGGTGAGTTTTCCATGCAGAATCTGATTGAGCTTGAACTCCCACTCTCCGGTCAATTGGGGAGAGGCCAACACTTCAATTTTCAGAGCTTCCAGCAAAGAGAGGAGCTCAAATGCCTTTCCGGTTGGGGTGAGTTCTTTACCTTCCCTGACAATATATTTTTCTTTGAGTAATTTTTCGATTATTGCAGCTCGGGTCGCAGGTGTCCCAAGACCCCTTTCCTTCATGGCTTCAGCAAGCTCTTCGTCATCCACAAATTTTCCGGAATGTTCCATGGCTGAGAGGAGAGTTGCTTCGTTAAACCGTGGAGGCGGTTTTGTCTCTAACTTCTCTTTTGCAACTTTTTTACAGTGAACATCTGTGCCCTTCGGGATCTCCACCAGCAATTTATCGGTTTCCTGATTTGTGTTGCCCTGATAAATGATCTTCCAGCCCGGATCAGTCTGAATTTTTCCTTCAGTGAGAAATGTTTCCTTACTTACCACTGAAAGTCTTTTGGTGTTGAGATATCTTGCCGGTGGAAAGAAAACAGCAAGAAAACGCTGTACCACCATGGTGTAAATTTTTAATTCAGCTTCACTGAGGTTTCCGGGCAGTTTGTTGGTTGGAATAATGGCATGGTGGTCTGAGATTTTCTTGTTATCAAAGATACGTTTTTCTTTTTTTACGTATCCTTTTTCAAGGGCTGTACGGGCGTGGACTCCCATTTGCCAGTCCTGCTGCAGCTTTATCGTTTTTTTCACATTTGCCAGGTAATCTTCCGGCAGATGACGACTGTCGGTACGGGGATAGGTAAGGACTTTGTGACGTTCATACAGGGCCTGAGCAATGGATAATGTGTTTTTCGCCGAAAAACCGAATCGTCCATTTGCTTCGCGCTGCAGGGATGTCAGATCATAAAGAGCGGGCGCGCGCTGGCTTGATTTTTTGCTCGTCTCTGTGACAATCGCCGGCTTATCAGTACATTTTGCAACAAGCTCACTTGCTTTTGCCTCTTCCCATATTCTGTCATTACGGGCGTGTTCATTATCGGGATCTTTTCTGAAATCCGGGTTTATCCATTTACCAGTGTAACTGCTGTCTGCAAAGGAGAATGTTGCCTGCAGTTTGTAATAATCCCGTGGTTCAAAAGCCAGGCGGAACTGTTCACGTTTCACTAGAAGAGAGAGCGTCGGAGTCTGCACTCTGCCGCATGGCGTAAGGAAAAAACCACCTTTTCTGGAATTAAAACCGGTCAGGGCCCGGGTGGCATTGAGGCCGATGAGCCAGTCAGATTCTGAGCGGCAAAGGGCAGCATCTTCCAAGGCATGCATCTCTTCATTGTCACGCAGATTGGCAAAGGCTTCTTTAATGGCGTCACGGGTCATGGATTGCAGCCACAATCGCTTAAAGCTTTTTCTGGCAACTGATTTATTCCACACATAACGTATAATATATTTAAAAATCAGCTCTCCTTCACGTCCGGCATCACAGGCATTTATGATTTCTGTAACATCTTTACGTCGGATAAGCTTTTGCAGCGCATTGAGCTGTCCTTTTGTGCCCTGAAGTCCTTTTAAGGGGAATCCATCGGGAATAATCGGCAGATTGCTGAGAGACCAGCTTTTGTATTTAGGGTCGATCTCTTCAGGATACTGGATGGCAACCAGATGTCCGATTGCATAGGAAACTATGTGGGAGTCGCTTTCAAAATGGGTTTTGGTCTTTTTGAATTTCCCAGGCAGAACCTTTGTCAGATCACCGGCAACGCTTGGCTTTTCTGCAATAATGAGGGTTTTTGCTGTCATTTTTACTGTTATCGCACCATTGTGTTTACAAAATCAACTAATGTCTTGTGCAAGAGTTCGGGCTGCTCCAGATAGCAGGGATGCCCCGCATCTTTAAAAACAACAAGCCTGGAATCTGAGATTTCCCTGTTGAGAATTTTTCCATTTTCAGGGTCAGAAATTTGATCATTCTCACCCCATATAATCAGACTGCCTGAAGGCAGTTCACTTAAGCGGGCCTGGTTTTCTTTCACTCCCACTGCGCCGATAAGAACGAGACCAGCTATTTTATCCGGATTGTTCAGGGCCAATTCAAGTGCAATTTTACCACCCATGGAAGGACCAACTATGATGGCCCGTTCTATTCCTGCAGCGTTCATCACTTCAATGATTACTTTTTCAGGTCCGATTGCAGCTTCAGGACTATTGCCAAATCCGGGCAGATCAAGTGCCAGTGTTGAATAACCGGCATTAATAACTGCTGCAAGTGTGCCCAGTTCCTGCCAGGTTTTGGCCTGAAAGGCTTTACCGTGAAGGAAGAGGATTGGCGGGGTGGCAAAATCTCCTGCCTGCAGGGTATTGATGGGAGAACCATCCACAATAACTGTTTTAGTTTCTATTGATTGCATAATAAAGTTTCTTATTGAATTTTATTTTTCTGCTGCAGGATTTGCAGATGTTGTATTAACCCCTCATCGGTTTGTCAATCGCTATTTGTTGATTTTCATGTTCTTGTTGTCAATAGGATATGATTCCTATTTGAAAAAGATTCACAGTTAGTCTGTTGGAATTGTGTCGTTAATTCCCTGATGAGAGGGGTTTTTGGAAAGGGAGTATGGCCTGTTTCCACAAAAAGAATCGTGCGGTAACTCCAGCGCAATTTCTTGACACTTGGTAATTTTTATGTTTTACTGTCAAATTGGAACGGGATGTGTGCGGGTGTAGCTCAGTTGGTAGAGTACAAGCTTCCCAAGCTTGGGGTCGCGAGTTCAAACCTCGTCGCCCGCTCCAGTGTCCATGGGATTTTTTTCTTTTCCCATTGATGCCATACCATCATAACCCTGCGGGGGAGGTGGCTATGAAAGTGGGCTATGCCCGCTTTTTTTATGCCTGTTCCAGAGACACAGGCAGAAGACAGGGTAGGGCTGTATGAGTGATTATGTAATAGAAAAGATACAGGAATTTGTGGAAAGCCTTCTTCCTTCCATGGATCTTGAGCTGGTGGAAATACAGTATCGTCAGGAGAATAATGGATGGGTGCTCCGTCTATTTCTGGACGGACCGGATGGTATTGGTATTGACCAATGTGCCAAGGTAAGCCGTGAAGTCAGTTTTTTTCTTGATGTTGAGGATTTGATTCCACACGCGTTTAACCTGGAGGTCTCTTCTCCAGGTCTTGAACGGCCACTACGGAACCCTGCTGATTTTAAACGTTTTAAAGGGAAAAAAGCACGTGTAAAAGTTCGGCATCCCATTGGTGATCAGAAGGTGTTTATAGGTTTGATCGGGGATTCGGATGAAAATGGATTTGAGTTGCTTTTTGAAGATGGAACAAATAATCGTTTTTTAATGGATCAGGTCAGGAAAGCCAGGTTGACCCTGTAAGCCTGTAATAAGAGAGTTAAGAAAGTTTATTTCACTTTTTATAGAAATGAAAAAGACAATGGAAATAATTGTTTTTTGTGGGGAATGACGACATGCTATCGGATTTAAAACGCATCATTGATCAAATCTGCAGAGACCGGGGCTTTGATAAGAAACTTCTCATTGAAGCCATTGAAGAAGCAGTGGAATCAGCAGCCAAAAAGAAACTCGGTGCCAGACGTGATATAGAGGTGCGCTTCAATGAGGAGTATGGTGAAGTTGAAGTGTTTCAGTTTCGTACTGTTGTGAACGAAGTTGAAGATGAGCAGACAGAAATTTCCCTTGAAGAGGCAGTAAAACTCGACCCCGAAGTACAACTTGAAGATGAACTTGGCGAGAAGATGGAGCATATTGAGGATTTGGGGCGTATCGCAGCCCAGTCCGCCAAACAGGTCATCATTCATAAAATGAAGGATGCTGAGCGTGATGTTATCTATGAAATGTTCAAAGACCGCAAGGGAGAAATTGTAAGTGGCATTGTCCAGCGTTTTGAACGTGGTAATATGATTATAAACCTTGGTCGGACCGATGCTATCCTGCCCCGTGACCAGCAGATTCCTAAACGTTTATTTAAACAGGGTGACCGCATCAGGGCCTATCTTGATGATGTACGCCAGAGCGGCCGGGACTCCCAGTTGATTCTTTCCAGGACATGTAATGATTTTCTTGCCAAGTTGTTCACCATGGAAGTACCGGAAATTGCAGAAGGAATAGTTGAAATCATGGGTGTCAGCCGGGAGCCTGGATTCAGAGCTAAAATTGCTGTGAGTTCACTCGAGACCGATGTTGATCCTGTTGGTGCCTGTGTTGGAATGAAAGGATCCCGTGTACAAAATGTCGTTCAGGAACTTCAGGGTGAAAGAATTGATATTGTTCCCTGGAGCCCGGATCCGGCCAAATACGTGTATAATGCTCTTGCTCCTGCCCATGTCTCCATGGTTATGGCTGACGAAGAGGCACAGACACTTCTGGTTGTTGTCCCCAATGACCAGCTGTCACTGGCAATCGGGCGTCAGGGGCAGAATGTCCGCCTGGCCTCAAGACTTCTTGGCTGGCGAATTGATGTGAAAAGTGAACAGCGTTATGCAAATCTTGAAGATCCAGGTTACCAGTCACTTTTGGCCATCGACGGAATTGAAGAACCTCTGGCGGATCAGCTTCTTGCCCGTGGTGTGTTTTCCATTGAAAAACTGGCTGAAGCAGCTGTTGAAGATCTCATTGTTATTCGTTCAATCGATGAAGAGCAAGCACAGCGTTTTATCGATACAGCGACAAAAATGATTGAAGAAGGTGTAGGCACTGTATCTTTTTCAGATGATTCAGAGCAGGATGGCGGAGCTGAACGTGATGCTGGTGGCAATGTTGCTGTGGAGCAGGAAACCGAAACTGAACAGTCAGCGGATGAAAGTTCAACTGATGAAAGTTCAACTGATGAAAAAACTGATGTCCCGGTAGAAAATGCAGAAAAGGCTGAAGAAGGAAACGGGGAAAATCAGTAAGATTCAACCGGTACGAACCTGTATCGTATGTCGCAGGCAATTTGTGAAAGAGAAACTGCAAAGATATGTCTGGAATTTTGATACAGAAAATGTTGTGTTAGACAGCAGACAGAATATGGCTGGAAGAGGCGCATACTGTTGCATGGATGAAAAATGTGAGCAGATGTTTTTAACCGGCAGACAGAGATGGAAACGGGCCTTTCGGCTGAATTAAGTTTATTTGATCTTTTTTGAGTAGTTAACGAAACTGGGAATGGACAGACAGGAGTAGGGAATGAGCAGGGTTAGGATTTATGAGTTGGCTAAAGAGGCCGGAATGGCCAGCAAGGCTTTGGCAGAAAAGTTGATTGAGCTTGGCTATGATATAAAAGGTCACAGCTCAACTGTTGACGACGAGACGGCTTTAAAGATCCGTAAAGAAGTGCTGCAGGGCTCTGATTCCGAACTGGTTGAAAAAAGAATTGATGCCACTAATGGAACCACTGTTATCCGTCGCAGGGCAACGGTGATTCGCAGACGTCCTAAAAAAGCTGCCGAAGAAGTAAGTGATGAAACTGTTGACACTTCGGAAGTGAGTGAGGTTGAAGCTAAGACTGAACCTGCTCCTGAAGCTTCTGTCGTAGAAGTCACAGAAGAAAAAACAGTCCCTAATGAACCTGCAGTCGAGAAGAAAGCAGCGGACACACCATCTGTTGATTCTCCAGTTGCAGAGCAGAAACCGGAAGAGCCTGTGCTTGAAGAGAAATCTGAAGCAAAAGAAATCAAAGTTAAGGTTTCCGCGGTAAAAGAGGCAAAAACTCCTTCTAGAACCGGGATTGCAAAAGTTGTCGGTACCATCGAGCTTCCCAAAGATGATCGAAAAACTACTCCACCGCGTAAAAAGGGAGGGAGACCACCGGCAAGAAGACCTGCGCCAAGACCACAGGATAATCAGGGGCCAATGGATCCTGCCTCTGTTGGTCGTGGTAAGAAGAAAGGTAAAAAAGGCGGTGGGCCACAAGGGGAAGATGATTCGCGCAAAGGTGGCAAGGGCGGCTGGAAGGGTGCTAAAAAAGGTCGCAAAAATGTCAGGGTAACCCGATTTGGATATGAGGGTGACCGATACGGAAAACGCGGCAAAAGAGGCAAAGGCAAGGTGAAAAGTGCTCCTCAGCAACCTGTTGCTGAGATGAAAGCATCCAAAAAACGTATCAAGGTTTATGAGACCATCAGTGTTGGCGATCTTGCCCATCGTATGGGTGTCAAGGCTAATGAAGTCATTGGTAAACTGATGGGACTGGGCGTCATGGCCACAGTCAACCAGGCATTGGATGTTGATACAGCGGTACTTGTTGCAGCCGATTTTGGTTATGAAGTCGAACAGGCCATCACCGAAGAGATCGGAGTAGAGCAACTGGATAAACAGGAAGGCGGCGGTGAGGCGATTCCAAGATCACCTGTTATCACTGTCATGGGGCATGTTGATCATGGCAAAACCTCCATCCTTGATGCCATCCGGAAAACAGATGTGGCCGATGGCGAAGCCGGAGGAATCACTCAACATATCGGTGCCTATCATGTCCAGTCAGCAGCTGGGCATGTGACATTTGTCGATACTCCCGGCCATGCCGCATTTACTGAAATGCGTTCACGTGGTGCTCAAATAACGGATCTTGTTATTCTGGTTGTCGCTGCCGATGATGGTGTTATGGATCAGACCCGTGAGGCGATTCATCATGCGCAGGCGGCAGAAGTTCCAATTATTGTGGCAGTGAACAAAATTGATAAAGATAATGCTGATCCGGATCGTGTGAAAAGAGAACTTGCTGAACTTGATCTCGCCCCTGAAGAGTGGGGTGGTCAGACAATATTCTGTGAGATGTCAGCCAAGAAGAAGATAGGCATAGACAGTCTTCTGGAAAATATTGAGCTCATGGCTGAAATGCTCGAATTGAAGGCTGATCCCAATCGTAAAGCTAGAGGACGTGTCGTTGAAGCCAAACTTGATAAAGGACGCGGTGCAGTAGCCACAGTTCTTGTTCAGGAAGGAACCTTGAGGGCAGGTGATCATTTTGTTGTTGGCCAGTTTAGCGGAAAAGTCCGGGCGCTGCTCAATGATAAAAATCAACCAATCAAAGAGGCCGGTCCTTCCATGCCTGTTGAGGTTCAGGGTCTAACCGGAGTGCCATCTGCAGGGGATGAATTTGTTGTTGTTACTGACGAGAAAATGGCAAAAAGCGTTTCTCAGGCCAGAACGCTGAAGGTTCGTGAGAGTGAGCTTGCAGCAGGTTCCAAGGTCTCACTTGACTCTCTCTTTGAGAAGTTGAGTGAAGGGGAAGTACAGGAATTACGTATTGTCCTTCGTGCTGATGTGCAGGGTACTCTTGAGGCTTTTGCAAAAGCTGCCGAGAAACTCTCCACTGATGAAGTGAAAGTGAAGATACTTCACGAGGGAACAGGTACCATGACAGATTCCGATGTTCTTCTTGCTGCAGCATCTGAAGCCATAATCATCGGTTTTAACGTGCGTCCGTCAGGAAAAGTTAAGGAGCTGGCAATCAAGAAAAATGTGGATATGCGGTCCTATGATGTCATCTACCATGCACTTGATGATATTACACAGGCCATGGTCGGTATGCTTGCTCCTGATTTTGTGGAGGATGTGATTGGTAATGCGGAGGTTCGTGAGACTTTCCAGGCTCCAAAGGTCGGAACCATTGCCGGTTGCGCTGTAACAGATGGCAAGATTATTCGTAATGCTTCCGTTCATGTTCTTCGCGACGGTGTTGTTGTTTATACCGGAAAGATTGAGTCCCTGAGACGGTTCAAAGATGACGCCAAAGAGGTTCTGTCAGGATATGAATGTGGTATTTCCATCGAGAACTTCAACGATATCAAGGTAGGTGATAACCTCGAAGCCTATGTCATGAAAGAAGTTGCTGCAACCTTGGGCGCAACCACACAGGAAAAAGATGCTGCAAAGGCTGATAAGGAATAAGCCTCCCGGCAGAACAGAGTAGTTTTTATGTGGGATCCTAAAGAAACAATAGAATCCGTTGGCCTGGGAAAAAGGGAACGGAAACGCTCTACTCGGGTGAGTGATGTTATCCAGAGGGAGTTATCTCTCTTTTTTCTACAGAAAGTTCGGGATCAGAAGCTCAGTGATGTGACGATTTCCCGTGTAGAGGTCACTGATGATTTAAAGAATGCCCGTATTTTCTATACCCTTGCTAATGGCGAAAAGGGACGCAAAAAGGTTTCTGCAGCACTTACAAAAGCCACAGGTTTTGTGCGCAGCCATCTAGCAAAGATATTGAACCTTCGCTACACTCCGGCTCTGAAATTTATTTATGATGAAAAAGCTGAGAAAGTGAAAGAGATGGAGAAGCTTTTGGATGAAATTGCTTCTGAAAGGAGCGGGAATGAAGACAATTCCTGAATCTATTCTTAAGCTTGTCGGAAACGCCAGTCATGTTGCCCTTGCCACCCATGTCCATCCTGATGGTGACGCGTTAGGATCACTATTTGCGCTCGCTGATATCCTTGAAGGAATGGGCAAAAAGGTTTTTCAGTATCTTGAAGAGCCTGTATCGCATCTGTATGATTTTCTTCCCCGTTGTGATCAGGTTAATACTGATCCAGAGGCTGCCTTGAAATTTATTGAGGAGACCGGCGAGGACGATTCTGTTGTGGCCATTGCGCTTGACTGCGGCGATGGCGATCGTCTGGGATCTGCAAAAGATCAGCTGCTTTCCATTTCACCATTTATTGTGATTGATCATCACCGGGGGCACAGAGCTTTTGGGGATCATCTCTGGCTTGAAAGTGATTCATCATCAACTGGGGAAATGGTCTATGAACTGGCACTGGCGCTTGGTGCAAAGGTAACTCTGGATGCTGCCTTCTGCCTCTATGTAGCCATTGTGACCGACACCGGATCCTTTCGTTATGAAAGTACCAGTCCGCGAACCTTGAGAATTGCTGCTGACCTCGTTGAGAAAGGTGTGAGCCCTGATGAGGTCGCAGAAAGAGTATATGATAATTACAGCCTGCCCCGGCTCCGTTTGGTGGAAATGGTCCTTGCAACGCTTGAAGTTCATGCTGAAGGTCAGATTGCTCTTATCAGAGTGGATACTGAAATGTTTGAGCGCAGTGGAGCAACAAGTGATGATATTGATGGCTTTATTAATTATCCCAGATCATTAAGCTCAGTTCAGGTCGCTGCCTTTTTTAAGGAAACAGGGGACGGTGGCGTGTCAGTGAGCCTGCGGGCGAAAGGGAAAATTGATGTTGCAATGATTGCTGCCGGATTTGGTGGCGGTGGCCACAAAAATGCCGCAGGATTTCGTTTTTTTGATAGACCCATGGAAGATGTTCAGAAAGAAGTTCTTGAAGTTTTAAATAAGGCTTTTGTCTGAGAATTGGTCTGTTTTGATGGCTGAAACTAATTCTGTATTTGAGGCTGGAATTTTCCTGGTTGATAAACCTGAGGGAGCAAGTTCCTTTTACATGGTCCGGAAAGTGCGTAAGGCACTCGGTATCAAAAAGGTTGGCCATGCCGGAACACTTGATCCCTTTGCCACAGGTTTACTGGTCATTTGTGCAGGACGGCCTGCTACAAAAATGATCAGCCAAATCATGGAAGGAGAAAAAGAGTATATTGCAACTCTTCGTCTTGGCATGGAAACAACGACCCTGGACCCTGAAGGTGAGGTGACAGCAACTCACCCTGTCGGTTTACTGTCTGAGGCAGCAGTTGAAGAATGTTTACAGAAATTTCGTGGGGAGCTGCAGCAGGTCCCTCCCATCTATTCTGCTTTGAAACACAAAGGTAAGCCTCTTTATCATTATGCCAGAAAGGGGATTGCCATAGAGAAACCTCCACGCAATGTGATAATTCACAGCCTGGAGAGAGTTGATGGGAATAAAGAGCTGAGCGATTCTTCACCGGAACTTGAGATCAGGGTAGTCTGCAGTAAAGGGACCTATATTCGCACTCTTGGTGCAGATATAGGTAAAGCTTTAGGTTGTGGTGCATACCTGACAGCCCTGCGACGTGAGCGAAGCGGCTGTTTTCATGTTCGGGACAGTGTTGATGGAAAGAAACTGCAGGAAAAAGATGCACGCAAAAGTCTTTTTGAAAGATTCCTGTCCGTTACTGATGTACGTAATCTGTTGCAATAATTCTGTGACGTGGTACATGGTGTACTCAGATTGATACCTTATAAATTCTTTTCGTGTTTTTTTGAAAAGAATTTGGTGAAGATACTTATACCCCCTTGTGGGGTTGCTAATGTTTTTATTTGTCTCCGCCACCGGGACGTGTATAATATAGATATAAAATTAACAGAAAATTGTAAAATTCATATTAGATGACAAGCTCGTAAAGAGTTAAAATCTAAGATGGCGAATTTTTTCTAATCCATCACACGATATGAATTTTTCATATACGAACCATAGGAGGTTTGTTTTGGCACAGTCAGCAGTTAAAAAAAATGAGATTATTGAAAAATTTAAGCTTCATCCCAATGATACCGGTTCTTCCGAAGTACAGATTGCTCTTATCACTGACAGAATTCAGTACCTGACCGAGCACTTCAAGACCCACAAAAAAGATCATCACTCCCGTCAGGGGTTGCTGAAACTTGTTGGTCAGAGAAGAAGTCTGCTTGACTATCTGAAGAAGAAAGATGTCACCAAATATCGTGATCTCATTCAGGCACTTGGTATTAGAAAATAGTTTTTCCTAAAAGATGCATCTGGCATCTTTTTATTTATTGTAAATATGGCGCTGAACCTGGCGCCGATTGATCATTCAGGTGTATCATTGCCGCGATGCCGCAATGATACACCTGTTTTTTTTGATCAATCAACCATGCTGCAATAGGGCAGCTGGAGAAAAAGTTATGTTTAAAAAAGTTGAAGTTGTAGTAGGCGGCAAAACCATTTCCGTGGAAACCGGAAAGGTGGCCAAACAGGCTGACGGTTCAGTTATCATGCGTTATGGTGATACCGTTGTACTCGTCACTGTTGTGGCAGGAAAAGAAAATAAGCCGGAGCTTGGCTTTCTGCCACTCACCATTGAGTATCAGGAAAGAATGGCGGCTGTCGGCCGTATTCCCGGCAACTATTTTCGTCGTGAGATTGGGCGGCCCAGTGATCAGGAGGTCCTGACCTGTCGTATTATTGATCGTCCATTGCGTCCATTGTTTGCTGATGGATATTATTCAGAGACTCAAGTCATTGCCACTGTTCTTTCAGCTGATCAACAGAATGACCCTGATATTCTTGCATTAAACGGTGCTTCTTGTGCTCTTAGTCTCTCTGATGTTCCTTTTGAGGGCCCAATTGCCGGAGCTCGTGTCGGTTATGTGGATGGTGATTATGTTTTAAATCCAACCAAAGATGAACTCGAAACGTCCCGCATGGATGTGATTGTTGCCTGTACCGGCAAAGCGGTTACCATGGTTGAAGGAAAGGTCGACTCCATGAGCGAAGATGAAGTGCTCGATGCGATCTTTTTTGTCTTCGAACAGGTGCAGCCACTTATTGATATGCAGATTGATCTGCAGGGCTCAAATGGAAAAGAAAAACGAGTTGTTGAACCCGTCGCTGTGGATGAAGAACTGCTGGCAAAAGTTCAGGAAATTTCAGCTGAAGGAATGGCCAAAGTAGTTTCCACCGCAGATAAAATGGAGCGGGGCCGCGTATATGACGAGCTGAAGAAGACTGTTATCACCGACCTTGATCCTGAAGGAGAGAATGCAAAAGAGATAAGCAACCTCCTTTCAAGCTGCAAAAAGAAAACCATGCGCGCTAAAATTGTAGATGAGGAAGTACGACTGGATGGCCGTGCCTTTGATCAGGTTCGTCCCATTAGCAGTGAAGTATCCTATCTGCCACAGACCCATGGATCGGCGCTGTTTACCCGTGGCGAGACTCAGGCAATGGTAACTGCTACACTCGGCAGCCAGCGGGATGCCCAACGTGTGGAAACTCTGCAGGGTGAAGATAATCGCCGTTTTATGGTTCATTACAACTTTCCTCCATACTGTGTTGGTGAGGCTCGTTTCCTTCGCGGTCCATCCCGCCGTGATGTTGGACATGGAACCCTGGCCCTTCGCGGCCTCTCTGCGGTTCTTCCCAGTGAAGAGGAGTTTCCTTATACAATTCGTGTGGTTTCAGAGATCATGGAATCCAATGGCTCTTCCTCCATGGCAACAGTCTGCGGTGGAAGTATGGCGATGATGGATGCCGGTGTTCCCTTGAAAGCGCCTGTTTCTGGTATTGCCATGGGACTTATCAAAGAAGGTGATAAAGTTGTTATCCTTTCTGACATTCTTGGTGATGAAGATCATCTCGGTGACATGGACTTCAAGGTCGTTGGAACTGAGGATGGTATTACTTCACTGCAGATGGATATCAAGATTGATGGCGTGGATCGTGATATCATGGGCCGCGCTCTTGCTCAGGCAAAAGAAGGCCGCATGCATATTCTTGGAGAAATGGCCAAAGGGATTGAATCTTCAAGGACGGAAGTTGCAGAACATGCGCCTAAATATTTTAGTTATAAAATTAATACCGACAAAATTCGTGATATTATCGGGCCTGGTGGAAAGATCATTAAAGAGATGTCTGCTTACTATGACGCTACCATCGAGGTTGATGATTCAGGCCTTGTGAAGATGTTCACCAAAGATGGAAGCAAAGCCGATGCTCTTTTGAAGAAAATTAAAGAGATGACTGCCACAGCGGAAGTTGGAAAAGTCTATACAGGTATTGTTAAAACCATTAAGGATTTTGGTGCATTCGTTGAGATTCTTCCGGGTACTGACGGTCTGGTTCACATCTCTGAGCTAGCCAATGAACGGGTTGGTAAAGTGACTGATGTTCTCAAAGAAGGTGATGAGCTGGAAGTGAAAGTCCTAGAAGTTGACTCTCGTGGACGTATTCGCTTGAGCCGTAAAGCGCTTCTGTAATAGCGTTCTGGATATTTAGTAAAAAAGGGGCTGCTTCGTTTTGAAGCAGCCCCTTTTTTTTGTTTTAATCACTGAATCAGTGACGGTTACTACGTAATTTTTTTGGATGCCAATTTGTTTATTTAACACAACAAATAAGGCCTTTTCTCATATCCAAAAAAAATCACCAGCGCACGCTCACGAATTCAGGTTTATTAAAGGGCAGCATAAAAACTCTCAGGAACAGGCAGGGTAAAGTCAAAATTCAGAGCTGGTATTATTAGGCGTTGTGAAAGAAGATACATCCGTTTTTGATGCTGTTTCTTTCCATATTTCTGATCGCCGACAATGGGATGGTTGACATGGGCAAGCTGTACCCGTAGCTGGTGAGTCCTGCCTGTGTGCAGTTCCGCTTTCAGCAGTGTTCGCTGTCTACCTCGCTTTAGGATTGTAAATTCACTGCAGGCTTCTTTTGCACCATTCTGGTTGTCCGGGTGAACTACCACCCTTGTTAATTCTTTTTTTAGAAAATTTTCCAGCTTAAAGTGATTTTTTTCCACTTTCCCTTCAACCAAAACAATATAGATTTTTTTAATCTTTCGCTTATGGATAAGATCAGAGAGTTTTCTTGCTGTGGAAAGATTTTTTGCACCAAGGACCAGCCCTGAAGTCATTTTGTCAATTCGATGAACAAAACTGAAGGCCCTGTTTTCTGTATATGCCTTTACCAGTTCACTGAGTCCTTGTTCGTGGCTGCTTCCTGCATGCATGACCATTCCTGGAGGTTTGTTGCAGAGTATCAGGTCATTGTTTTCGAACACTATGCAGCTCTGAATGAATTCTTTTTCATTGGCTGATAATTGTGGTAAAGGTTCTGCAGCGGTTGGAGCAGATGCTTCCCATACACGAACAACATCTCCTGCCTGCAGTCTGTAATTTTGCTTTTTCTTTTTTTTATTTACCTTCACGTTTCCTTTCCGGATCATCTTGAAAATGCCTGATACTGGGATGTTCTGGTAAGTTTTGCGAAGAAACTTATCCAGTCTGACATCGTGAAAGTTAGTGTCAATGATGAATTCCATGAAAGCATCCAGCTGAGTTTCTAGGTGTTTCTGTCATGTGAACTTGGTTTCTACCTTTTTGTTTGGATGTTGGCAATGGAATTAATTCCGTTGTTTTTATGGCCTACATTTCAAGTTTCAGGTATGGTGAAAACATGAAACAAATTGGAGTGAAAATATGCTGGCTGCATCCGGCAAAAAATAATGATCTTTCCCGGCCTGAATACCAGTCTGAGCTGGCAGCGGGAATGGATGTAAGAGCAGCGCTTGATGAATCTTACAGCCTTGAACCTGGGGAAATCTATCTTTTTCCCACAGGCTTTCAAGTCGCAATCCCACCCGGCTATGAAATTCAGGTACGGCCAAGAAGTGGTCTTGCTGTTAAACATGGAGTTACAGTAATAAACAGCCCTGGAACCATTGATGCTGATTATCGTGGAGAAGTGCGGGTTGCCCTGGTCAATCTTGGTAAAACAGCTTTCACTGTTAACCGTGGAGATCGAATAGCACAACTGGTTCTGGCTCCCGTGGTGCAGGCTCAATTAGACGTTGTAAAAGAACTTGACGACACAGTGCGCGGTACCGGTGGCTTTGGCCATACCGGAATGTAGAAGCACTTTGCTTTAAATATGTATTTTTCAGTTCTTGGTTCAGGGAGTAAAGGGAATGCGCTTTATATAGAGTCTGGCAAAACATCCATTCTCATTGATGCAGGTTTTTCCGGAAAAGAAATTGCCAGACGCCTTGCGGTCCATGGTAAGGAAATGGCCAGATTGGATGGCCTGTTTTTGACCCATGAGCATAATGATCATATTCAGGGGGCTGGAGTGATCTCAAGACGCTGCAAACTTCCTGTTTATGCCAACGAAGGTACATTTCGAGGGAGCGACAAAAAAGTTGGCAAGTTGCACAAACGGGTGGAGTTTGAAACCGGATCAATTGTTGATCTGCAGGATCTGCAGATTCGTTCTTTTGCCATTTCCCACGATACCATTGACCCTGTGGGCTATCTGATCAGTGACGGTAAAGTGAGCGTAGCCTGTTGTACTGATACTGGAAAAGTTTCCTATCTTGTTTCCAGGCGACTCAATGGCTGCGATGCTCTTGTGCTGGAGTTTAACCATGACCCCATGATGCTGAAAAACGGGCCATATCCTCTTGCCCTTCAGCAACGAGTTCGCTCCAGCCATGGACATCTCGCCAATGAAGATGCAGCTGTTTTTCTGCAAAGTCTTCTTCATGAAAATTTGAGATATGTTATTCTCGCCCATCTTAGTGAAACGAATAACAGGCCAGCTCTGGCTCATGAGAGTGCTTCTGCAGTAATGGATAATGAATATCCAGTCGATCTCCATGTCGCTACGCAGAATCATCCTACAGATCTGTTCTTTTTATAACAACAATAATTGGTTTCATCTTTTTTTTACTTCAGTTTGTATTTATGGTAGTATGGATTATATGTAAATATACGATAATAGTTTAATTGTGAAGAAGGCAGATTCTATCTTAACTGGAGGAAAGAATGAAGAAAAAAATTGCTGTTGCGGCATTGTCCATGCTTTTGGCTTTTGGCCTTACAACCGTATGTTTTGCAGCCGGCAGTATCGCACATGGAAATCTTGCAGTCTACAAAAGTGGCCAACTGGCGGATAAACTCTCAGGGCAAAATCCTGTTGATGAGGGTTCTTTGATGGTTTGTGACGGAAAATGTATGATCAAATCAGAGGGCATTTCTCTTGTCGCTGCAGACCAGGCAAAATTCGCTATCCAAAATGAAGAATCAGTTTTTAATCTTTATATTCGTGGCGGACAGTTAAATTATGTTGTGAATGATAATTCCCGTAAAATTGCATTCCATACTCCCAGTGGCACATATAGTGTGGCAGAGGTTGTCTTCAATGCAGGTTCATCTCCTGTCGTCAAAGGTTCTGTTCAAGTGAACGCAGCCGGTGAAACAGAGATTGCTGTGACCGAAGGTCGTCTGGTGTTTGCTACAGCAGATGGAATGAAGACTGTTGATGCTAACCACAAAATCGTACTTGCGATTGCAGAAGTAGGTGGTGCTGCAGCGGTAGCCAGTGGAGGATTTGTTGCTGGTGAAGTGGTGGCTCTTAGTGCCGCCGCAGCGGTATTCGCGACAGCTGCAGTAGTAGAAATCGATGAAAATAATTCTGGAACAGGAACATCTGCCGCAGACGCTCCAGCGCCAGCACCCAGTACGCCGGCAGTAATGCCATCAAGCCCTGCACCAGTGGCGCCTGCAAGTCCAAATTCTTAATTTGGAAAGTCTTTTTCAGTAGTTTTCTTGATAGGACTATCAGTTGTTTTTGATAGTCCTATTTTTTTCTGTAGATGTATCAGGGAGAAACTTTTTTGCTTACTCAATGTGAATACAGAAAGATAGCTGTTGCATTCTGTTTATTATTACCCTTATTTTTTCTTTTTGCTGGTTGTGCTGATGAGCAGTTTAAAGCGACAACAGACTTGGAAGATTTTCAGAAAAAATATCAGGAAAAAGAAGAACAATACAACAGAGGGCAGAGAAGTGTTTTTTCACCTCCAACAGTTAGTAGTGATACTGCAGGTGATTATCGATTAGGTCCCGGAGATCTGATTGTTGTAAAAGTTTACGAGACAAGCGAGCTTGATGCGGAAGTTAGAGTTTCTTCACGAGGCTATGTCAGCCTTCCATTATTGAACAATGTGGATGTTTATGACTTGTCAGCAGCAGAAGCAGAAGAAAAAATAGAAAATCTCTATAAACATAACTATCTCTATGATCCTCACATAACAATTTACATTAAAGAGCATGTAAGTAAACAAATAACCCTTGTCGGAGCAATTGAGAAACCCGGAACATATGACTACGTAACCAGGCGACGACTGCTTGATGTCTTAGCTATAGCAAATGGACTTGACGAAACAGCTGGCTCCATTGCGTATGTTTCCAGAGAGGATCCTTCAACCAAAAAACGTATCAGCTACCTTGTTGACCTTGATGAACTCTTAAAGAAAGGCAATATGGACCAAAATATGGTTGTCTTAGGTGGTGATGTGATTTTTGTCCCAGAATCTGGTCAATGCTTCGTTGATGGGGCAGTCCGTAAACCTGGAACCTATCCTCTTGAGACCAAGATGACTATCACAGAGGCAATTGCTCTTGCAGGCGGTTTAGCCTCTTATGCTGATGATGCTGGGATTAAATTGATTCGCTATATGGGCACAGGAAAAAAGCGGGAGATCGTCAGTCTCAGCTATTCAGACTTGCAGGGTGGTATCGGTGATACTTTGATCCTTCAGGACCAGGATATTATTTTTGCTGAATCCAGCTCTGCCGGTCTTCTCATGTCAGGTACCGGGTTTTCTCTTGGTTTCATGGGTACGGGAGTTAATTTCAAGAATCCTGAAACTAGTGCTGATCATAGATAAATTATTTGTCGATGATTGCGTTTTAAGAATAATATCACATTGTGAATATTTCGACCAAACTGAGTAAGGCCCCGTTATATTTAGCTATTTTTATCCTAGCGACAGTTCCATTACTTTTTGGTGCAGTACATCCCATCGTATACGGTTCATACGTTGTACTGGTACTTGTTGGTCTTGGTTCCTGGCTTTGTTTTTTTGTCCCTTGGCAACAGTCCATATTGACTGGAAAAGCCTGGCTGCTCCCCCTCGTGCTGATACTTTTCTATACAGCTTTTCAATCTATACCACTACCTCTTTCGTGGGTTGAAATTCTTTCTCCGGCCAGGGCGTATCGAGTTCAAATGGTGAACAGTCTGGCCGAAACACAACAAAATTTCATCTCATTAAGTGATCATGGTCTTTTAGGTTTAACTCGGGTTATTTTGCTCTTTGCTTTACTAGTGTATTACCTGAGTCTTAAAATCTTGATGCAAAGTGATAACAAGGTATTCCATATCATTTTTTTGATTATTATATTTCTTGGTGTTCTGGAAGCTCTATACGGCCTTTTTCAATTTCTGAACCCTCGTATTGGAATATTATGGCTTCCTACGAGATCAAGAGCAGCTTCTGGTACTATCATTTATAAAAATCAGTTTGCATCGTTTCTTAATATGTGTTGGCCTTTTGCTCTGGCTGGCGTAACTATCTGTTTAACCGGTAATACAAGATCTTCAGGAAAAAGACATCGTCGCCAGAAGTTACGGGAGCGGCTGAAAAGAATGGACGTCATGGCAAAACGTGCTCCTTTGTTTTTTCTTGCCACAATAATAATGTTGCTTGCAGTCCTCTTTTCCTTGTCCAGAGGTGGTATTATTTCCATGTTTCTGGTGATGCTGTTATTAAACATGTTTTTGCCGATTGCTAGGAAACCCAAATTCATTTTTTTGGGACTGTTTCTCTTCTTTATTCTGGGTTACAGTTCCTTACTTGGTCTGGACACTCTTCTTACACGGTTTAATAATATTGGATCTTCCGGTTCCGGAAGGTGGGGAGTTTATGTGGCAAGCCTTCCAATGCTTAGAGATCATTTCCTCACGGGAATAGGCTTTGGATCTTATTCTCTTCTGTCTCCTGTATATCTTAAAGGAATTACAAACCTTCACCATTTTGATAAAGCTCATAATGAATATTTACAGCTTGCAATAGAGCTTGGGGTACCAATGGCACTCTTCTTTTTTTCATGGTTGTTTTGGGTAATGATAATGGCCTGGAAAAAGCTTCTCAATAGAATTAGAATGTCAGAACAGCATGTTGACTCCACTCTTGTGATCGGAAGTGCTGCATTTTGTGGATTAATGGGATTTCTTATTCATGGGGCAATTGATTTTGGATGGCACCTGCCGGCCAATCTTTTTTTTGCGACCACTTTGGCTGCTGTACTGTCTCATTCAGTGTCTGAAACCTCGGAAAAAAAAATTAAACATTGAAAGGTAGATATTAATTATGGCAGCAGATCTCTCTCAATTTATAGATATACATGTGCACATCCTGCCAGGGATAGACGACGGGCCAAGGAATCTGGATGAGAGTATGGCTATGGCGAAGGCTTATGTAAATATTGGAGTAAGCCGTATTATTGCAACACCTCATTTTATTCCGGGCACCGCATGGGCAGCTGGACTTGACTGTATTGCTGATAAATTGAGGGAGCTGAAAGAATTATTTGCAAGGAAAGATATACCGCTGACAATTTTTCCTGGGATGGAAATTGCCTATCATAAAAAACTGATGAACAGATTGGAACACGGTATGTTGCAGTCATTGGGTAAAAGTGATGTTTACCTGTTAGAACCTTCTTTTAGCGATTCGTCAAATGCCCTTCTGGAGTGTGCCTGTCAAATGATGGCTTCGGGGCGTGGTGTAATACTTGCTCATCCTGAGCGAATTCCTTCTTTTCAGGAAACCACAAAACCACTAGTGGATCTTGTTGACCAAGGTCTATTGGTGCAGATAAATATCGGTAGTCTTCTGAATAAATTCGGTGAATCAAGTAAGAAACTAGCTATGCATTTGATCGAAAAGAGTAGTGTGCATTTTTTGGCGTCAGACTCCCATGCTACGACTAGAAGATGTCCTCCTAGCCGAATTGAATGGGAAGTGTTGAAGGGGCTACTAGGAGATGATTTGTTAACCAGATTATGTGTCACAAACCCCAGGTCGTTGGTTAATTATAACTAACATCCCACAAGGGAGTATAAGTCCTTGTGGGTGTCTGTAACATTTTGATTTGAAAATTAAATCCATAATAGCTTGTCTTTTATTGCTGCTTTATGGAATAAGCCACTAAACATACTCAGACACTAAATCAACAAAAACTTATATTTCACCATCGGTGATATTCATATGCTAAAAGGAAAACAGAATCAATACGCTGATATTGATACCCAGCTTGCTGTGCGAGATACCCAGCGACAACATTTACCAAGCATAGAGGTACGAGAGGTTGTCCCGGATTTACAGGATGAAATCGATTTAAGGGATTTGCTCGATGTTTTAATAAGGAGAAAATGGGCAGTTGTAACTGTTTTACTATTTATATTCTTTTCTGTTGCAATTATTACTTTTTCAATGACGCCACAGTTCAAAGCTCGGGGGTCTTTAAAGGTCTCGGCCCAGTCAGCAAACCTCACCAAGTTTGACAGCCTTGAAGGAAGCGCTTTAAAAACAATGGAATTCCAACAAACTCAGGTGAAACTTCTCCAAAGCGAGCAGCTTGCCGATAGAGTTATTGATCTTCTGGAATTAAATCAGAACAAGGTATTTAATCCTGACGCCGGTGTAAAAACCGAAGACTCGTCCACAAAGGGCTTGTTTGCTTCTTTGAAAAATTTTGTGCGTGCTGATGAATCCAATGATTCGCTAAACTTGTTATCCGAAGAAGCCCAGCAGCAAATTCTTCACGATAGGATTCTTGCCAGTTTTAAGAATCGTTTTAAAGTCAGTCCTGTTCGCAATAGTGAACTTATAGAAATCACGTTTGAAACGTCAGATCCTGTGTTGTCTGCAGATATTGCTAACGCAGCAATGGATGAGTTTATCAATATGCATATGGATGGGAATATAAAGGCTTCACAGGATGCCTCCCGTTTTCTTGATAAACAGATTCTGTCTGCTCAGATGAAATTGGAAAAATCAGAGATTGCTTTACAGGAATTCGCCAGGAAGATTGGGGTTGTCTCTCTCAATCCCAAGTTGAATATGGTTTTCAGGCAAATGGAAGAACTTAACGATGCTTTGGCAAAGGCTGGGGCTGAACGAATTAGAATGGAGGCACGTTACCAGCAGACTCAAGGAGAGAAAGCTCAAGATTTTACAAGAGTTTTGGATAGCGTTCTCATTCAGACATTAAAAACACAATATTCTACTTTAAAAGTGGAATATGAAGATTTAGGAACAACATTCAAACCCGGCTATCCTAAAATGATCCAGCTTAAAGCACGAATGGATGATTTAGAACAACGGATAAACGATGAACAAATGCAAATAATCAACTCTATCAGAAGTGATTATGAGACAGCAGTAATGACTGAAGAGTATTTGCAGGAAAGGGCAGATCTTCAGAAAGAAAGATCTCTCGAATTAGAGAAAAAAGCCACGCAATATAAGATTTATGAACGAGAGGTGGAGAGTAGTAAATCAATTTATAATAGTCTCCTGCAACGTGCCAAGGAGATCGAGGCAACGATTGGTGCTGCAGTCACTAATATTCAAATTGTTGACACCGCAAGGCCTCCTCTTTATCCCTATAAACCAAGAGTCGCTCTTAACCTCCTACTCGGGATAGCGCTGGGATTGTTCGCTGGTATCGGAACAGCTTTTCTTTTGGAATATTTTGATAATACCATTAAGAATCCGGATGAAATGGCTGATCGTTTTCATATTCCGGTTCTTGGACTTATCCCTTATGACAAGGAATCTGTTGATAACAGAAATAATATGGCCTTGAAATTTTTTAACGATCCAAGATCTCCCGTGGCTGAGGCTTTTCGTACCACCATGACCTCTGTTCGTCTTTCTGTTGCTGATGATCCACCTAAATCGATTTTGATTACCAGTATCTTACCCGGAGCAGGCAAAAGTTCACTTGCCTCGAATGCGTGTCTTTCATATTTGGCAGAAGATGAGTCGTGTCTATTGATCGATGCGGATCTAAGAAAACCAAGTTTGCATCGGGTTTTTAAAAAAGGAGATAAAGGAAAAGGATTGTCAAGTGTACTTAGTGGGATGGCTAAACTCAGTGATGTGATCACAAATACAGAGTTCGAAGGGCTTGATTTTATCAGTAGTGGTCCGTTGCCACCTAATCCTGCTGAATTATTATCTTCTAAACGGATGAGGCAGCTTCTTACTTTGGCCGGCAGGAATTATGATCGTGTTATTGTCGACGGTCCTCCTTATCAGGGCTTTGCGGAGATTCTCGTTCTCGCAAATATGATTGATGGCGTAATTTTAATTTCCGTTGAGGGAGATACCCCCCGTGAAGGGGTTAAGCATTTTAGAAAATCCTTGATTAATGTCGGCGGTAGAATCCTGGGGGCCATTATCAATAAAAGTGGAAAGAAAAAAGGTTATGGATACTCTTATGGAGGATATAATTATTACGCTTATAACTATGAGTATGGCAAGGAGAGTAACAATTAAATGACCTTTTTGTGTTTAGCCGGAAGGAGTTTGTCAAGGCTTCTCATAAGGTACTCATACCCCCTTGTGGGGTGTTAGTCAATTATCAATGAAGTTGTTTACCCTCAAATCTGGATTGTTGCGTATTTTCTGTTTTTTTGCTCTGCTGGCTCTGGCTATTCTGCAGTTTAGACTGGCAATGTTTGAACAGAGCGAGTTCAGTCGAAAAACAGACCTTTCCTCTTCACATAAATATCAAAGTAACCCATATCTTCTTTCGTGGCTGGCAAAGCAAAAGCATATTTTTGAAGCGGATCTTTTCGCTGCGAATTCATTGTATCAGCAAGCATTGACTGTAAACTCTTTATTTTTGCCGGCCTGGCTAGGCTTGGCTGAACTGAAACTTGATCAACAACAGAGTCAGCAGGCAAATGCAATTCTGGATTATAGCAGTGTGTTGGCAACAGATATTAAACGGTGGCGTTGGGATAAGGCTCTTGTCGCTTTTCAGTTTGATAGAAAAGATATTCTTGCTGCTGATCTTTCTTTTATTATTAGTAATATGAAAGGGAAAGTCAGGAATGATGCTCTGCGCATGGCTTTTTCTGTCTGGCCGGATACGATGGAATTAGAGGATAGAATGGGGAGCGATAATCTTATCCATCTTTTTCGTTATGCAACAGCAAAGAAAAAGGTGGAAGAAGGGCTTGCTCTTTGGAGAACACTGAGATTTCAGGGAATTCAGGAATTAGAAAAAGAGACCCTTGCATTCATTAATATGCTCCTTTCTGTTGGAGATATAAAAACTGCTGCCGAAATCTGGAAAAAGCATTTTAACTCGAATAATTATATGTATAACGGTGATTTTAAAGAAAAACCTCTGCAGACTGCGTTTGGCTGGCGAATCGGTAAGAACAAAGGCGTTAGCTGGAAACTGCAAGAAGAAGACAAGAAAGGAGAACCAGCCCGACTGCATCTTCATTTCAGCAGAAAAAAAAATATTCATCTAAGGAATATATACCAGATTGTTCCTCTTTCTGGAGGGAAGGTTTATGCATTACGAGCTAAAATCAAAACAGCCAAAGTAACAACTGATCAGCGGCCTTACTTGGAAGTTTATGGATATAAGTGCAAAATTCCATATAAAAAATCAGAAATGGTAGATAGTGACCAGGAATGGCGTGATCAGTATCTTTTTTTTAATGTGCCAGAAGAATGCGATGCCGTGATTGTACGGCTGCGAAGACGGGAAAGCACCTATATTGATAATAAGCTGGCAGGTGATATCTGGCTGACTGATTTTGAAATAGCTGAAACAGGCGAAAACTTTACTATTTTAGACGAACAATAATGTTGACTTCACAGGATAAAACACTTCTTTCCCGCCTCATAAAAAAATATGCGGAAAAGATACCGACTGAAGCCATGATCGCCTTTGCCGCTGATAATAACGGCATGCTTGATGTCTGCAAATTACTGGTAAGAAAGAACAACAAGGATGATCGCGAAACCATGGCCTGGGTTGATGAACAGTGCCATGCCTGTAAAGTTGATGTGAGAAGTTTTCTTTTTGTAATCAGCCAGATTGTTTCTGTCTTTCAACCAGACATTAAAGGCGATGAACATTATGCCATTCTCGGTCTTG
>DQTH01000207.1 GCA_015662865.1 Desulfocapsa sulfexigens | reverse complement strand
TATGCTTGCAACTTCAGCACTACTATTTTGAGCTATTTTCTTTTTATATCAGTATCTTGGTCCTTTTCTCAGGGCCGACTATTTAAGGGTTTGGGGAGAAAAAAACAGAATAAATTTCCTAAAAAGAATAATTCAAGCAGCAGCCATATATTTTAATTCGACAATGAAGGTTGAGCCGTTCATCGTAAAAGGTACAGCGACCCTGGTCGCGCCAAACATACCACTGGTCCGGAATGAATCTCCTACTATGGTGGTTGGAATCGCCAGTTCAATATCCTGTCCATGTTCATGAAAAGAAATTTTCAGACTTCCGGCCACCATATTTGCAATTTCTCCAATGGCATCTTTAACATCTTCATCCAGCTCTTCTACTTCCATACCAAGAAATGAGCCGGTAATGTCTTTGGCGACATCTGCAGGACAATGCACAGCAAGCATTCCTCTTATATCTTTGCCTAACCCGAGCATACTGGTAATGTTCGCCTGTACCTCTCCACCTTTACCTATTATTGGTTTCCCGATTTCGAGTTCTACCATGAGCATGGTGGTGAACACCTCCTGTGTCCCGTCTATAATAGCCTGACCTATATCCATAGAACCATCCGTCACACCTTGTAAACATTATTATTTAGAAAAGGTACAGATGCTGTCACCCCATCTGTACCTGAAGAGAAGCGTTTGAATTATAGAAACATTTTTGCCAGATTCATGTTTCCAAATCCATTTCAACCATAAAAGTACCATTGCCGGTACCAAATTCAATTATCACCTTTTCAACCTGTTTATCAGACTGAAAATTATATTGAGAACCAGAAATGGTTGATGGAAGTGACAGATCAATATCCCTTCCCTTTTCGGAAAGAATTGTCTTCACATTGCCACCCAGCATGTTGGCAATCTCACCAACAGCATCATGAACATCTTCATTTACTTCCTCAACATCCATCATAAGGAAGCTTGAAGTGATAGCCATTGCAACGGAATACGGAAAATGAACAGCAAGAATACCTTTATGGGTGCCGGCAAGGCCTATCATACCTGTAATAGTATCAGTAAGAGGCCCATGTTCTTCCATAATTTTATTGACTGATACTTCCATCATGACCATGGACGAAAAAATCTCCTTGGTCGCCTCAATCATCTTATCTTGAATCTCCACGCAACACTCCTACCGGAAATGATTACATAAGTGGCCCAAGGACCTCATTTACTTTATCAGGTGTAAATGGCTTCTTCATTGCTCCTATTGCTCCAAGAGACTTTGCCTCTCCAATGATATCATCACCGGTTTCCGTGGATATCATAAATACTGGAATATCCTTAATCCCATCACGGGTGGACTTTTCACGCAGGAAACTGATGCCATCCATATTGGGCATATTGATATCACTGAGTACGATATCAACACTTTCACTCTCAAGCACTTCCAGAGCTTCGACTCCATCAGCTGCTTCAAAAATATTATCAAAATCTAAACCTGCCTGACGCAGAGATCGACCCACAATTTTCCTCATTGTACTGGAATCATCGACCAGCAGTACATTTTCACCCATTCGTTACCTCCTGCAACGCACAAAAAATTAATAAATTGACAATCCAGGTTCTGAACAATCAAAATTGTCATTCAAGCTTATTGTTCATACCAGCAAACGCTCTGTACGCCGGTACGAGTACCTTCACAAAATTCTTTTCAGAAAAAGAGAAGCATTTCTAAGGTACTAAAAAAAGGATATCAGTTTTAGAGAACAAAAATCAAATATCTTTCAAAAAAAGTTTAGGAGATACGCAGTCCCAGTATGGACTATTTTTTGCAAGGCCAACAGGAAACTGACTAAAAGAACCAGAGGATATGAAAAAAAAACTCACAATATTGATTATATTCACGATGTTGGCCCCATGTTTGGCAAATGCCAAAAGTGTGCTGACACGGATTAATAAAATCAGCGGAAATGATAGTGTTGAGTTGTTTTGTACATTTTCAGCCATTCCTTCATATAGGTCTAATATCAGAGGGAAAAGAGTCGATTTTATCCTTGATGACACGACAATAAAACCTGATTTCAGCTTTTTCGAAGCTGACGACAAAATAGTCAAAATTTTGTCACTCAATAAAAACAACAAAACTATTCTTTCCTTTTTCTTCAGGTTTCCACCGCAGCGATTCGATGTAATTCCTGATCGGGAAGCAAATAAATTAACTATCAGCGTGCTCCTGGGTAATCCATACAGCTCAGCACTTCCGGAGTTTTCAGCAAAGCTTGAAGGGCTGACCATTATCGAACGAACCACTAAAGACTTCTCCAACCCATTAGTTGCATCAAGATATGCTGCAGACTGGAAAAGTTTTTTTAAACTGTACGAAGCAAAAATTGAGCTGACACTGCCTGTACAGTTTACCCAACTCCCCTTTCCTGCCATTACCTATCTTTTGCCTGACAGAGAAAAAAACAAAGAAATACTGGATAAAGAAATATATGAACTCGCAGAGCAGAATCTTTGGAATGACATTCTTCCATTACTACTTGAACAAATCAATAAAGCGGTTGATCCGGAAATAAAGAAAAAACTGGCTCTTACCTATGGAGATGTTTTAGCGCGCGATAATAATTTTTCCGACGCGTATAAACAGCTTTATCTACTTGCTGATGAATACTCCGAAGAGGAAATAGGAGTCTTTGCGAAATACCTGCTTATTCTGTTAAGGGCAAGGTTCGAAGATCCATTTATTGCTGATTTTGAGCTTCGAAATCTGCAGGATTCCATGACCCCTGCCAATCCCTTGACACCTTATTTTCTCATCAGTCAGATTGAAACAGCTCTAGCGACAGAGCAATACTCAAGGATGCATGATCTGCTGGGAAGAGACGACATTGCCTATCCGGAAGAGACAGCAACAATCAGAGAACTTCGCCAGGCGGACTACTGGTATGGTACAGGCGATCTTATTAAAGCCTATGTGGGATATCAGCTCATCGAAAAACATGATGTTTTACTCGACAAAATATTCTCACTTAACGGTTATTGTGACACTTTATACCAGCAAAAACAGTTTCCTGAAGCATCCCGCTGCTACAATCTTCTTGCCGGACACATTAATGACAAAGAAAAGCTCGGTATGATCAATTACAGGAAATATCTTGCAGAACTTCAGTACAAGACGCCTGTGGAAATGATTGACTATTTTGCTGGTATTGAACACACATATCCCGGAACTGAAGCAGGCTTTAAAGGAGCAATCAAAAAAACAGATCTCCGTTATCTCACTCTGAAAGGCTGGAGTGAAACCGCTATCAGCTATTACAACGCATTAGCCGAGAAATCTGTTTCAAGAGCTACAAGAGAAGAAGCAAGCTTTAAAGAGGCTTTACTCTATCGACTATCCGGGCAGAACATTAAAAGCGCCGAACTGATCATGACCTTTCTTCGAGATTTCAGAAAAGGTGAACTTTTCAATAGCGGCCAGGCCCTTCTTATTGAGCTTTTCCCATTAGTAATTCAGGAATATGTGGAAAAAAAGATGTACATGGAAGCGCTGGTTCTTGCCAAACAAAACCGAAAACTGTTCATAAGAAACTGGGTGAGCATAGATCTTCTTTCAAAGCTTGCCGACTCTTATAATGCTCTTGGAATTTATAATGAGGCATCCAAACTTTATCTTTACCTGATCACGCTTTCTTCAGAAGATCAAAAAGAGCAATATTACCTGCCATTGATTTCTGCTGCTTATGATCACGGAGCATACAATTTTGTAGAAGACTATGCCGATCAATATAATTTCCGTTATCCCAAAGGTGAATACAGGACAAAAATCCTCATACTTCGAATCAAGAGTCTTTTAGCTGAGGAACGTTATCAGGATGCCATCTCAATACTGCCAGATGTTATTCCTGAGACTGAAACATTTTCTCTGCTTGCTGCAACACTTTATTTCCATGAAAACAAGTATGAAAAAGTTATTGAAATCCTTGAACGGCCGTTGGAAATCAGTGATGAAAATTTCTCTGCAAGTAATTTCATACTCGCAGAAAGTCTGTATCAACTCAAAAAGTATGATCAGGCAAAAGAAAGATTTGAAGAGGTATCCAAAGACTCAATTCATCATGACCAGTCACGTTATCGCCTTGGAGAACTTTCAAAAATTAAGGGAGACCGTAAAGGGTCGCTAAAAATCTATGAGGAACTTGTCGAGACAGGTAATAATTCCCTATGGATAAAAATGGCGAAAAAAGAATTGGAACTGGCGGATTTTTTCCAATAACTCATGCATTCTTTTAACTGCGAGAACACAAAATTATGAAACTCCTGGATCCTTTTGATTCCAACATGAAATTGCTGGCCAAAGTACTTGATTTGCGATCAGCAAAGCAAAATGTCATTGCCACCAATATTGCAAATGCAGAAACTCCTGGATTTGCCAAAAAAGAATTTCTGTTTGAAGACGAATTAAAACAGGCAATTCATGCAAAACCAGGGACTCTTGCAACAACTCACAGCAACCACATAGCAATTACTCCGGAAAATATCAGTTCTGTCTCTGGCAATATCCGTGACGTTAAGGATAAAACAGGCATTGGAGATGAAAACGGAGTCAGCGTAGATATGGAAATGATGGATCTGGCAGAAAATGAACTCCTGTACGAGACTGCAGCGCAACTCCTAAAAAAGAAATTCTCAATGCTCAGCTATGTTGTACAGGAAGGAAAATAAAACACAAAGAGGTTAACAATGGATATTTTCACAACATTCGATGTCAGCGCTTCAGCATTGAAAGCCAATCGTATACGGCTCAATACAATCAGTTCAAATATTGCCAATGGTGAGACGACCTCCACTCCTGAAGGGGGCCCTTATAAAAAGAAATCAGTATATTTTGAAACGAAACCAATTTCTTTCAAAGAGGAACTTGACACATCCATTCAGGGAGTTGAAGTCACAAAAATAGTAGAAGACAATGAAGAGCCAAAACGAATCTATAATCCATCGCATCCAGATGCAGGAGAAGACGGGTATGTTGAAATGCCAAATATCAGTGTCATTAAGGAAATGGTCGACATGATGTCTGCCACACGCTCCTATGAGGCAAATACGACAGTCATCAAATCAGCTAAACGCATGGCCTTAAAAGCCCTTGAGATCGGGAGATAACAAACAATGAGCCCAGTCAGCACAATTTCAGCCACAAACCCGTTACCTCTCAAACAATCTGACACAAATCCGATCGCAAAAGTCGGATCAGGTTTTGCCGATATTATTAAGTCGACAATCAGTGAGGTTGCAAAAGCCGAGCATCAGGCGGATAAATCCATTGAGGATCTGCAGACCGGCAAGTCAAAAAACCTGCATGAAGTAATGATCAGTGTTGAGAAGGCTGATATTTCCTTGAAAATGCTGGTTCAATTTCGCAACAAAACATTACAGGCTTATGAAGAGATTATGAGGATGCAGATTTAATCGTTTCTAAAAATCATGACTCAAACTGTTTAAACAAAAAATCGTAACATTTAGTTCTCCACAGAATAATCCATGTGAAAAAGGAATTTTTCATGGCCGAAGAAGATATCGTTCAGAAAGAAACAACAGAAGAACCAGAGATACAAATTCCTGAGAGAAAAAATATGATCACTCTTGTTAAAGAGTGGCCACTCTCCAGGAAAATTGCCTTGGCTGCAGTCACAGTCATATCCATGGCTCTTTTTGCCGTACTCATCATACAGGCACGAACTGCTGATTATCAACTGCTCTATGCCAACCTTACAGAAAAAGACGCTGCTCCGGTAGTTTCCTGGCTCAAAGGGCAGAAAATCAATTACCAGTTAAAAAATAACGGAAAAAATATTTGGATTCCTGCCGACCAGATTTATGAGACCAGGCTGGAACTTGCCTCTGGTGGCCTTCCGTCCGGGGGAGGCGTTGGTTTTGAAATATTTGACAAACAATCCTTTGCCCTAACGGATTTTGTCCAGAAAGTAAACTACACCCGCGCACTACAGGGTGAACTTGCCAGAACGATCACATCTCTTGCCCCGGTTGAAGCCACCAGGGTTCATCTTGCCATCCCGGAAAAACGTTTATTCAAGAACCAGCAAAAGGATACTACTGCATCAATTGTTGTAACGCTTGCTAAGGGAAGGACCCTGGATAAATCACAGGTTCAGGGAATTATACATCTGGTTTCCGGTTCCGTTGAAGGCTTGTCTTCCGAGGGAGTAACTGTCATCGACAGTAACGGAAAAGTTCTTGAAGGCATTGCTAAAGATGATGACGACCAACGGATTTCCGTTGATATGCTCGTGTTTCAACAAAATTTAGAACGACGCATGGAAAGCAGAGCGCAGGACCTGCTCGACAAAACCATGGGTTACGGTCAGGCAATGGTCAGGGTAACTGCCAGCCTCGATTTTGCCAAAACGGAAAAAACAGAAGAACTCTATGATGCCGAAGAACCTGTTATCCGCAGCGAACAGGTTCAGAGCGAAAGTAATGGCGGGAGTTCAACCGGCGGCATCCCTGGCGTTCAGTCCAACCTGCAGGGGAATAGTGGTGGAGAGGCAGGTGGATCATCATCTTCAAGCAAATCATCCCGTACAACCAACTATGAAATCAGTAAAACAATAAGCAAAACAGTAAATCCTGCCGGCACCATTAAAAATCTTTCCGTTTCCGTTCTGCTTGCAGACAGAATAATCCCTGCAAAAGATGAAGAAAGTCAACCGACATCAGAAACAAGAAGTCAAAAAGAGTTGCAAGCTGTTGAAACAATGGTTGCAAGAGCATTGGGGATAAATACTGAGCGCGGTGATAAAATCAATGTTACTTCAATGCCTTTCATGGAGCCATCTGAAGATCAGTCACTTGCCGGTGAAATGCCTAAAAATCTTTTGTATGAATATCTTCCTCTTGTCAAAATCGGGCTGATATCCATAGGCACTCTGCTCTTTTATTTTCTTCTGGTCAGGCCAATTATTAAAACAATGAAGACCGAAGTATCAGATCATAACAAAACAGTGACAGAGCTCGAACAGGCAGTTCTTGATGTAAAAAATGCTAAGGAAGAGGCTGACCAGGAGCAGGAGCCTGAAGATTTTGAAGAATTTGTTCCAGACTCAGTAATTGCCCTGCGTCATGAGATCATGCAGAATCAGGTTCCCACTGCATACATAATTAAAAACTGGATCAATGAAGGTTGAGATATGAGCTTTGAAACCATGACAGGACTGAATAAAGCTGCTGTACTGCTTATGTGCCTCGGCGAAGAAGCTTCAGCAAAAATATTTGAAGAACTGAGTGATGAAGAAATCGGGCTGGTTACACGTTGTATTGCAACCATAGACCATATACCTGAAGACGTAAAAGAGCAGGTTTTCAAGAGTTTTGAAGAATCACAGAGACAATTCGCCGGACTTTTCATAAAAGGCAGCGATTTTGCCAAAAAAGCCATTTCTTCACTTGAAAGCGGTGAGCGAACTGATGACCTGCTGGATCAATTCATTTCAGGAACTGAAACCAGACCACTTGAGACCATCGCTCTCATGCAGCCCACTATGGTTGCCGGCTTACTGGAAAAAGAACATCCTCAGACAGTTTCACTGGTTCTTTCAACTCAGCATGTTGCACATGCAAGCGAAATTCTGTCACACCTGCCGGAGGAAATACGTGCCGATGTTATCTATCGTATAGCAAAAATTGAAAAAGTTTCTCCTGAAGTTATAGCAAAGATTGAAGACGCTCTCCACAGGGAGATTGGGCTTGTTGGCAGTAAAAAACAGAGTCAGGTAGGCGGAGTGGACAAGGTTGTTGAAATTTTAAACAATCTTAAAAACAGTATGGACGCTGATATTCTGGATGATATTGAAGAGAACGATCCGGATATGGTTGAAGAGATACGTAAACGCATGTTCACATTCGAAAACCTCACATCTCTTGACGGACGTTCACTGCAGATGATCCTGCGGGAAGTTAATAATGACTCACTCACCATGGCTCTCAAAACTGCTTCTGATGAAATGCAGGAAAAAGTTTTTGCAAACATGTCAGCACGGGCAGCGGACATGATCCGAGACGATCTTGATGCAATGGGCCCGGTACGGTTGTCTGAAGTTGAGGCCATGCAGCAGTCTATTGTCAAAATTGCCATGAAACTCGAAGAAGAAGGAAAACTGGTACTTGGATCCGGAGGCGGAGATGAGCTTGTCTAGGTTCTATAAAACCAACAGCAATTTTCAACCTAAAGCAATTCTTGAATCAACTGCACCCGCCAGCAATGAACCGGTTTGGGGCTCTATTATTAAAGAGGAGCAACCCACTTCTGAGCCGGTTCCCGAAATAATCAAAGAACCGTTAACACCCGAAACTGTCTCACCAGCACCCATGCCAGAGGCAGAACTACCAGTAGATGCTGAAGATTCTCCTGTTTTAGACAATACTCAGGAAGACACCTCAGAATCTTTTGCAGAAGAACCCAAACCGCCTGAACCTGCGATCGACATTGAAACCATACGTGAAAATGCCTTTACATCAGGAATTGCTGCAGGCAGGCAGCAGGCAGAGGAAGATCTTGACAATATAGCAAAGACCTTTCTCAGTATGTGCAACGAGCTCGATCGATTACGGGAAACCATACTCAAAAACAGTTCTGATGAGATGAAGGAACTGGTGCTGGCAATCAGTGAAAGAATAATTCGCCATTCTGTTAAAGAGCAGGAAGAAACAATAATTGCCACCATCCAGGATGCCATTCACCTTGCAGTTAAATCAGATGAATTTCAAATTCAGATTAACCCTGCTGACTTAGAGGTAGTCAAGTCACAAAAAGAGGAAATAATCAGTTCAATCAGCGGCCTTGAAAACATTATTTTACAAGCAGACCCAAATATTGAACGCGGTGGATGCAAACTGGAATCAACATGCTGCACAGTTGATGCCAGCATGACCAGCCAGATAAAAGTCATTCACGATTCCATCATGACTCCTGAGACTCTTCCTCACCAGGATGAATCAAAAACGACCAGTAACAGCTGACAGCGAAAAATAAACACATTATATGGCACTTTACGCAGGGTCCATCGAAGACATTCACCCAATACGTATCTGGGGCAAGATTACCCGAATCGTAGGCTTAATCATTGAAGGCTATTGCCCTTATGCCTCGGTTGGTTCCCTCTGTGAGCTCACACCACTTGATGATTCAGAACCAATTCTTGCTGAAATAGTTGGATTCAAGGATTCAAGGGCTCTTCTTATGCCACTGGGTGAACTTCGGGGGCTTGGGCCCGGTAGTAAAATCAGGGTAATCAAACCAAGTGCAACCATTAAAGTTGGTCCCAACCTCCTGGGCAGGGTAATTGATGCCATGGAAGAGCCCCTTGATGGGCAGCCGGCTCCGCTTCTTGAAGAGGAAAAGCATATCTATTCTCTTCCACCAGGCCCCATGGATCGACAAAACATCAATGAGGCACTGGATCTTGGTATTCGGGCGATCAATGGTCTGCTCACCTGCGGAATGGGCCAGCGCATGGGGATCATGGCAGGCTCGGGCGTAGGAAAAAGCGTTTTACTTGGCATGATGGCAAGATATGCACGTGCTGATATTAATGTAATTGCTCTCATTGGAGAGCGTGGCAGAGAAGTAAGGGAGTTCATAGAGAATGACCTTGGAAAGGAAGGCCTTGCCCGATCTGTTATTGTGGTTGTAACTTCTGACCAGTCACCCCTTCTCAGAATGCGTGGAGCATTTGTTGCCACATCCATAGCGGAATACTTCTGCAAAAAAGGGAAAAACGTTCTCCTGATGATGGACTCCGTTACCCGTTTTGCAATGGCCATGAGAGAAATCGGCCTGGCCGTAGGAGAACCTCCCACCACCAAAGGATACACTCCTTCTGTTTTTGCTACCCTGCCAAAACTCCTTGAGCGTGCAGGAAGATTTACAGGACAGGGATCAATAACCGGCCTCTATACAGTTCTGGTTGACGGTGATGACATGAATGAGCCGGTAGCCGATTCTGTACGATCAATACTTGATGGTCATATTGTTCTCTCCCGTGCACTTGCAGCAAAAAACCATTATCCCGCAATTGACGTAATGAACTCTGCAAGTCGCATCATGCGTCAAGTCACCCACTCCAGGCACATTGAGCTGGCAGGACGAGCCCGTAATGTTCTGGCTACCTATAACGAAGCTGAGGATCTTATAAATATAGGAGCATACGTTAAGGGATCAAACCCGAAAATTGATTTTGCTATTCAAAAAATCGATTCAATAAATTCTTTCTTACGCCAGGGCTATGATGAAACGACACCGCTAAAAAAGACAATAGAATCTTTGGGAATGTTACTCAGTGAACGAAAAGGAGATACCAGGCAAGAGCAGAACAGGAGGGAAAGTGACAAGAGAAACAACTGACAACCCCATGAGAAATATAAATTTCTCCCGTCAATCCGGAATTTGTATATTTTTCATATTGATCTCGACATTTACTATTTCACTAAGCCTATAGTGCCATACAAAAACCTATTGGTTCTCAATGAGTAAATTAAATCAGATTTAACCATGTCTCCTTCACCTTTCTCACTTGATTCTGTACTGAACTTCAGAAAACGCCAGGAAAACCTGGCACAGGAACAATTTGTTCAGGCAAGAATAGCTGAAGAAAGTGCAGTAAAAAACCTTGAAAATGCAGAAATTGAGCAGGGAAATCTGATCAGAGAACTGGATGCAGAACAAAAAAAAGGATTATTTGTCCAGGATCTGGCACGATTTGAAGACCGAATACAATACGGGAAAAAGCAAATACAACTTCTAAAAAAAACATTACAGGAAAAAAATAAAGTCACTCAAAGGAAACGCCAGCGTCTCATAGAAAAAAGCAGAGAGTTCAAAACACTTGATTCCCTGAAAGAGCAACAGAACAAAACATGGAAGGACTATCTTGAAAAACAGGAAGCAGCCATGCTCGACGAAATAGCCATCCTCCATCATGACAGAAAAGCAAACTAGTATCATTCTTTCCAATACCCATAAAGGAGTTCCCATGTCTCTCCGAGCCATCTTTATTCATACTATTCTACTGTTACTTTTGGTTGGATTTTCTACATCCGAAAGCCTTGCAAAAAAACAAACGGACACCCCTCCTGCCTCACCATCAAAAGTCGAAACAAAAAAGGATACGTCGGAAAAAGCAGACCCGGAGAAGAATGAAGAGAAAAAAGAAAAAAGTTTCAAATCTGTTGAGGAGAGACGGTTGTATACTGTACTCCAGAACGAGCGTGACAACCTTGAGGAAGAGAAAAAAGTTTTAGCTCTAAAAGAGAAGGAACTAAAGACTATCCAGGAGGAGGCCGATAAGAAGATTAAGCTACTTGATGAAAAGCTTGCTGAATTACAGGCAACACAGGCTAGGATAGAAAAATTACTACAGAAAAAAGATGTAAAAGAACTCAAAAAGATAAAAGAACTAAGTCTTATATATGCAAAGATGACCCCGAACAGAGCTGCTCTTGCCATGACAAGTCTTGACGGGCAGCTTGCTGCAGATCTACTTGCAAATATGAAAGTTAAATCAGCTGCAAAAATTCTTGATCGAATGGACAAGATGAAAGCATCTCAACTCAGTACAACATTTACAACAATTAAGGTGGAGTAACTTTAGAATGGAAACATTTCTTCTAAATCCAAATGTCCCGGTACCAAATCCGGAAACACCACAAGCTATTTCTCCAGTGCAGGATGAGGGTGATGGAGAATTCTCACCTCTATTGGATGAAGCTATTACCAGCATCGATCAGGATGACAATCCACAGGAACTTTCAGAAGAAATTGAAAACAATAGCTTCAACCTTGCCGCTAATTTGGGTGCCAACGATAGAGAGATTGAACCTTTTCTTCCCAATGAAACATCGTTCATAGCCAATGAGTTTGTTCCCACAGGGCAGGTTGCACTTTCAGTCAGTGAAACAATCGTCACATCGGAACTATCAGTTCAAACACAAATGTCTGCTTCTGTGGTAACTGCAGGGGGAAATTTGCCTGTACTTCAGCAACAGGAATCTCCTCTCTCTGTTGCTCAGCCTGGCATTACAAACGAGCCAGGTGCCCCCACCCAAGTTGAAAACATTCTACTTCAGCAAATCCAACAAATACTTGACCAGAACAGCAACAAGGGAACAATCGTCATTTCAGGCACCGGGGAAACAATTTCCACTGACATGGACGAGATGGCAAATCTGCAAAACCTTTCAAATCCTCTTGTTACAGACATTGAAAACGGTGAAATACAATCAAGACAAGTTGGTGTACCCCTTAGCCCCATAGAAGAAATCAGTACTGCTGCCCAAAAGACGACAAAGCTTGATAGCTCAAGACAGGATGTATCCGAACAGTATTTAAGCGCCAAACTGGACAAATCATCAAATGATGGTGGAGAACAATTCCAGAATAATAACAGTGAACAGAAAGGAACTGAACAACAGGACAAAAATAGTACCCAGATTGCAAATCAGACGACAACGACAACTGCCCCTGAAGCAAAACCTGGAGAATCAGCCTTTGGTCAACAGCTTACACTGAACACCTCCACGACTACACAGACAACAAGTGTTGAAGGTAAATTTTCACCTGGTGCAGAGCTTCCGGTCCCTGAAAAAGAAATTGTCAATAATCTAATTCAACGATTTAACGTAAATCCCAGGCTGCAGACAAGCAAACTTACCATGCAACTCCACCCTGCTGAGCTTGGTGCTCTGAAAATTGACATCCTTGTCAACAACGATTCAATAAAAGCAAACATAGTTGCCCAAAGCCAACAGGTACTTGAAACACTGGAAAAACATATGCCTCGTCTCAAAACTATACTGGAAAACCAGGGTTTTAGCGTTGATGCTTTTGAGATCACCATGGAAGGAGACAGCAGTAATCAGAGTGAATTGTTTCAGGAACAGTTTCAGTCACAACAACAGTCTGAATTTACGTCATCAAACAGTTCTCTTTCATCAAAAACAGATTCCTTTGAGGCTCTATTAAATTCACAGGAAGATGCAGAAGACAGTGACGAAGAAGAATCTGGTGTCAATGTTAAAGCTTGACCCGACCAGTAAAAACTCAAAGAAAGAGTTTCCGTCTTAAAGGATTAAAACAATGACAGATATATCAGAAATTTTCACGACTCCCAGTGTTCCGAATTCGACCCCTGAATACAAGTCTGATTCAGAGAAAGACATTATGGGAAAAGAAGATTTTCTAACTCTTCTTGTTGCCCAGATGAAAAATCAAGATCCCCTGAACCCTGAAGATGCAACAGAATTCACATCCCAGTTGACAGAATTCAGTTCGCTTGAACAGTTACAGAATTTAAATAAAAGCGTTGAAGGTCTGGTAAGTAGCCAAAAGAACAGTGACAAATATGCTACCATGACTCTTCTCGGTAAAGATGTCACCTACACTGACGGCGATTTCACCTTTGAAGGTGATCCGGTAAGTATAGGTTATCAACTCGATGGTCAGGCTGCTTCTGTTACTATAACCATTCAGGATGATAGCGGTAAAACAGTGTCAATTCTCCATCCAACTGAGCTTGAAAAAGGTAATCATTTTCTTGAGTGGAACGGTTTGGACAATGAAGGAAATACTCTTCCTGGCGGCAAATTTAAAATTGTTCTTCAGGCAACAGCTGCAGGTGAAGATTCTACTGTTGCTGTCTCACCGCTTGTGCGTTCACAAGTCACAGGAATAGATCTCAGTGATGAGACAAACGATGCCGTACTCTACACCTATGCAGGTGCGGAAATCAGCTCAGGTTCAATTATCTCCATTTATGAGCCAACACAAAGTACCTATTCTAGCAGCAACAACGATGATGAATCATCAGAAGATAATATTGAATCATCAGATCTGGAACTCGAAGAAGATAACATTGCTAATGTGACAGGGACGTCACCTGAAACAACCGAAGAATCTGCTCCCACGGATGAAGAACAGATTGAACTTGACCGTATTCTGCACTCGATTACCGGATAGCAGGACGGAATTAACTTCTCAATCCAACAAAAGAACTACGACAGAGGATTCTTATGGGCATTACAAGTGCTTTATACAGTGGCGTCAGTGGTCTTAACACCAACTCTCAGGCGATGAGTGTTCTGGGCAACAACCTTGCAAACACCAACACCATAGGGTTTAAGGGCGCAAGATCAGTTTTTTCAGACATGCTCTCTTCTACAATTTTCGGCTCAGGCGGTACATCCCAGGTTGGACGAGGAGTCAATATGTCAAAAGTTGACAATGTCTTCAGCCAGGGTACATTTGAATCCACTGCATCTGATACTGATGTAGCCATCGAAGGTGAAGGATTTTTCATACTCAAAGAAGTCGGTAACGACACGCCCTTGTACTCACGGGCCGGTGCATTTCGTTTTGATGAAGATGGTTATCTTGTCAACCCGGAAGGTTTTCATGTTCAAGGGAAACCATACGATGCTGAAGGTAATCTTATCGCTGGTGACCCAACGGATATACAGGTTCAGAACGTCGGGTTGGTTCCAGCCAAGGTCACAGATGTCGTAAACCTGACAACAAACCTTGATTCAAACACAGATATCATTCCGGCAGCAGATGCATTTGATCCCGCCAATACACTTACTTTCAACTATTCCTCATCAACAACTACCTATGATACGCTTGGTGAGCCTCATTTGGTAACACTCTACTTCAGGAAACAGGATCCTGCAGCTGGCGGAGCGGAGAATACCTGGGACTGGTATTTCAGTGCTGAAGACGATGCGGGTGTGCCATTGGGAGATGGCGCCGGTGCAGCACCTCGTGGACAGGTAACTTTTGGCCCAGATGGCCAGTTGGATCCGCCTCTTGCCGACCCCATTCCGAATCCGGTTCCGAACCCTGCGCCAAACGGCTTGGGTCTCATTGCAGCAGGTGATATTGACTGGGCAAACGGATCTGCCCCCACCGGCTTGAGTTTAATATTTGACACCACTCAGTTCAACAGCGAATCCACTGTAATCTCCCAGGATCAAAATGGTTATGGAGCCGGTAACCTGACAAATGTCGGGATTAATGCAGACGGTATCGTTGAAGCAACATATTCCAATGGCGAACGGGTACAGATTGCAGCTCTTGTTCTGGCAAAATTCAACAACCCTGGAGGACTTGAACTGGTGGGCTCAAATATGTTCGTGGGTACCGAAGTTTCAGGTGCTGCCCGGACCGGTCTTCCAGGACCAGAGCTTGGGAAAATTTTCACAAGCTCTCTTGAACAGTCAAACGTTGATATGGGACAGGAATTTGTAAAAATGATCACCGTTCAAAGAGGTTTTCAGGCCAACTCAAAAATTATCACTACAGTTGATGAACTGCTAGGGGAACTGATCAACCTTAAACGCTAAGGCCACCTTAAATTCCCTGCTGTTTTCCATGTGCTTTCATAGACTTTTCATATAAAATCAGATCTATGAAAGCACACATCTGTGTTTTCCACTGCCCCCACCCCCAAGTGTCATAAATATGACACCTATTTTCCTCTCTTTTCCCCAGTCATTCAGACAAAAAGTAGCGCTAATTCACGAAGAAAAAAACGTCAATATACCCTTTAAAATCCGGAATATATTTTGCATTGTTTTTTAAAACTCCAGAATATAAGATTAATTATACATTTTTAAATTTCATTTTCTGCAGCGGAGGATTTTTCTTTGGATATTGGAACATTAATTGGTTTAGCTCTTGCTTGTGGCCTGATGCTTATGGCCATTCTTCAGGGTGGACCACTTGGTATATTTATAAACGTTCCATCGGGACTGATTGTTTTCGGTGGAACCATTGGAGTAGCGCTTGTCCATTATCCTTTATCAGATATTCTCGGCGCTTTTACCATTGCAAAAAAGACAATCCTTAACAAGGATGAAGACCCCTACGGTCTCATTGTCCAACTTATGGAATTTGCAAATAAAGCAAGAAAAGAAGGAATTTTGTCTCTGCAGGGAATGATGGACACAGTGGATGATGATTTTCTGGTAAAGGCAATGCAGATGGCAGTGGACGGCCAGGAACCCGACACCTTAAAAGCAATGCTTACCACAGAACTCGAATATCTAGCAGAACGTCACGACAAAGGACAGGATATTTTCACGTCCCTTGCTGCGTATGGTCCTGCCATGGGGATGGTTGGAACTCTGATCGGACTTGTTCAAATGCTCATGAATATGTCTGATCCGGATTCCATTGGTCCTGCCATGGCAGTGGCACTTCTTACCACCCTTTACGGTGCTGTTCTTGCCAATGTATTCTGCGCTCCAATGGCCGGTAAGCTAAAAAGCAGATCAGCTTCGGAAAAACTTATAAAAAATCTTATTATTGAAGGTATGCAATCCATTTTATCTGGCGAAAATCCAAGAATCATGGAACAGAAGCTTCTCGCCTTTATCCCCCCAAAACTCAGAGAATCAACGTTTAAATAACAGGGGCTGAAATCATGGCTGATGATGATAAAAAGGGAGCTGTTGAAGAGGTAAAATGTCCCAAATGTGTCTGTGTGGAAGGTGCACCTGCATGGATGACTACCTTTGCCGATCTGGTCACCCTGCTACTTACCTTTTTCGTACTTCTGCTCTCGATGGCCAATATGGAAGAAGTTAAATTTGCTGAAGCATCAGCCTCTATCAGGAGTGCTTTTGGTGCACATTCATTGCCTGCACCAAGTAAATTTTCCATACCGATAATTCCCTCTCCACCCATATCAAAATTTTCGCCGATTCAAAATGAAATGTCATCAAAGGTGTATAAACGCATACAATCTCAATTGAAATCTGATAACATACCGGAAGATGTAGAGCTGATAAAAAAAGAGGATGATACAATTATTCTTCGCATTAAAGATTCAGTTCTTTTCAAAAAAGGAACAGCAACTGTTTCCCCATCGGCTTACCCTACCCTGCGCAATCTTGCTGATATTATACGACCTCTCCCAATGCGTCTTCGAATAGAAGGTCACACCGACAACACCCCGGTTTCCAAACGTAAGATTGGCAACTGGAACCTTTCTGTTGACAGGGCTGTTTCGGTCATGCGCTTTTTCAAAAGAAGCGACCTGCTCCCACTCGACAGAATGTCAGCAATCGGATACGGAGCGGACCGACCAATCGTTCCCAATACCAACGAGAAAAATATGGCAAAAAACAGAAGAGTTGATTTTGTTCTTCGCACCAATAATACCATAGGTATTAGCCCGAGAGGCACCAAAGCCGGAGAACTCCCACTATAAAATCAAAGGATATAACGATGGCAGACGATAAAAAAAAGAAAAAAGACAATAAAGAGCCTGATGAAGAAGGCGGAAAAAGCAAAAAAAAGCTGATTATCATCATAGCTGCTGCAGTTATCCTTCTGGCAGCAATTGGAGGTGGCGCATATTTTTTCCTGAAACCTGCTCCCGTGGAAGAAGCGGAAAAGGATCCAGGTCTGGATGTACCGGTTCCTGAGATTACCCAATCTACTGAAATCGGGCCCATGGTCGAGATTAAGGAATTTATCGTCAACATCATCAGTGAAGAAGACAGACATTATGTAAAAGCTTCTCTTACTCTTGAGCTGAACAAAGAAGAAGCGCTTGAAGAGACAAACAAAAGAATGCCCCAGATCAGAGATTCGATTCTCCTTCTTGTTGGAAACAAAACCTACGAAGAGCTTCACGACCTGCAGGGCAAGAAACAGCTAAAAGCAGAGCTGGTCAGCAAGATCAATTCTTTTTTACAGAATGGCAGAGTAAAAGCCATCTATTTTACAGATTTTGTTGTTCAGTAAGGCAAGAGGATAGCAGTGGAAGCAATTTTATCAAAAGAACAGATTGCCGAATTATTACAGGGCATAAAAAGTGGTCAGGTTTCCACTGATCTCAAAGATGATGACTCACGCTCGGGTCAGGAAAACGTCAGGCCCATCAACCTGTTCAGTATGGCCGGGTCTGCTGAAAAACAGCAGCGTATACCCAATTTTGATCTTGTTCTTGATAATTTTGCCCAAAACTTTGCCACCACCCTGACCAACCAACTCCAGAGAAATTTCACTATCACCAGGACAGGAATAGACAACATGGAGTTTCAGGAGTATCTGCTGTCCCAGAAGGACGCAGGAGCTCTTGGTGTCTTGAGTCTTGACCCGTTAAAGAATGGCGCTTTAATGGTTCTTGATCTGGAGCTTTGTTATTCGCTTATAGAAACCATGCTGGGTGCATCAACAGAGATGGATCCACTCCAGCTTGACAGAAAGCCAACCACCATTGAACTGAATGTCCTGAAATCCATCATAACCCAGGCTTGTAAGGATATTGACAAGGCCCTGGATCAGGTCATCAAGGTTGAATCTTCAGTGGTAAAGATTGAAACCAATTCAAGGTTGGTGTCCATAGCAGAGGCAGAGGCAGACGTGCTGGCCGGTCGTTTCCAAATAAAGGTCGGCACATTATCAGGCAAATTCGACATTGTTTTTCCGGTGGCAACGCTTGATCCTGTTCGAGAACAATTACGAGATCTCTTAACTGTGACCACAGTCAGTCAATCAGGCTGGTATGATCTGTTGCTCAGTGAGATTGAAAAGATGTCCACCACCCTCATTGCCCAGTCAGGGACGATTACCATGCCGGTTCGTGATGTCATGAAGATCGAAGTTGGTGATGTCCTCAATATCGATTACGACCCGAATTCACCACTCAAAGTACTTGTTGAAGAAAATCTAAAATTTTTCGCCATTCCAGGAACGGTTAGCGGTAAAAAAGCCATACACCTGACAGGCGTTTACGATCGTGGAGAGAAAAATGACTGACGAAGCTATTCAAGAAAGTTCCAAACCGCAACCTGAAGAAATCAAAGAACTCCTTGATGATGAAGGAATGGAAACAGAAACTGTTACACAGGCAGAAGATAACAGCCCTGCTCCTGAACCATCCCTTGCAAATCATAAAGACCGTGGCCTTGGATTCCTCTACGATGTTCCCCTGCAGATATCTGTGGAGGTTGGACGAAGTAAAATTCTCCTGAAAGATCTGTTGCAGATGGGTGAAGGATACATCATTGAGCTTGACAAACTCGCCGGCGATCCACTTGATCTTTATGTCAACTCACGACTCATTGCCAAAGGCGAGGCGGTCATGGTGGGAGATAAATTCGGTATTCGTCTAACTGATGTAATCAGCCCCTGTGACCGTGTTGAGCAACTAGGATAAGAACTTAAATGATAGAAAGCACAGATCCATCACTTCTTTCCAACTGGCTGAGAATGCTCTGGGGTTTACTGATTGTCCTTGGAATTCTACTGGTCATCTATGGATTGATGAGAAAAAGACTTTCATTTTCCCAGTCAAACGCTAAATCAAGAATCAAAATCAAAGAAATCCGCCATCTCATGCCTAAAAAATCACTTTGCCTTGTTGAGGTTGGCGAAAAGGAATATCTCCTTGGCCTTGGCGCTGACTCCATCACATTACTCTCAGCTATCGAAAAAGGTGATTCCAGCGACTTCAGTGCAACCCTTGCATCAGTTACAAAACAGCATGACCAGTAAGCTTCCTGAAAGAATGATTCCCAGTCTGAGGACCGTCATTCTCCTCATTCCATTTTTCGTACTGTTTATTCCTTCATTAACTGAGGCAATCAGTATACCAACCATCAGTTTTGGAGTGGAAAACGCAGATAATCCACAGCAGGTTTCCACCGGGCTTCAAGTGCTGTTTCTCCTCACCATCCTTTCCATGGCACCTGGCATTCTCCTCATGACCACCTGTTTCACACGTATTGTTATTGTGCTCGGTTTTGTCAGGCAGGCCATGGGAACCCAGAATATGCCGCCCACCCAGGTTATAATAGGCCTTGCTCTCTTTCTTTCATTTTTTATCATGGCTCCGACTATCAACACTATAAATGATAAAGCATTGCAACCTTATCTTAATGAAGAGATCAATCAGGAGGATGCATTACAAAAGGCCCTCGAGCCAATGCGTGAATTTATGTTCTCTCAGGTCAAAGAATCGGAGCTGACCCTGCTTGCAGATATTACCCTTGATAATGAACCATTTGATAAAAATGATATCCCCACCATGACACTCATCCCGGCATTTATGCTGTCTGAACTTAAACTTGCCTTCCAGATGGGATTCATGATCTACATTCCTTTTCTTGTCATAGACATGATAGTCGCCTCCATTCTCATGTCCATGGGAATGATGATGCTGCCGCCGGTAATTATTTCAATGCCGTTTAAATTGCTTCTTTTTGTTTTGGTGGACGGCTGGACACTGATCGTTGGATCATTAATCAAGAGCTTTCAGGGTTGAGATATGGGAATCGAATTTGTAGTAGATATCTGCAGAAAGGCTGTCCAGACATCGCTTATGGTGGCAGCGCCCCCAATGCTTGCCGGAATGATAATTGGTCTAATTGTTTCAATCTTCCAGGCAACAACACAGATTAATGAACAGACACTCACCTTTATTCCGAAAATTGTTGCTGTCTTTATCACTCTGCTTATCATGACTCCATGGATGATTCATACCATGGTTTCTTTTACCACCGGAATATTTTCCACCATTGCCATGTTTTAGACCCTTGTGGACTTACAACTCATCCCCATAAATGATTTCCAGGCATTCCTCATCTGTCTTGCAAGAGTTGCAGGATTCATTGCTGCCATTCCTGTTCTTTTAGCAAGTCAAACACCCGCACAAGTAAAAGCTGGTCTTGTTTTTATGGTTTCTCTGGTTCTTTTTCCAGTAATGGAACCCACTTTACCAGTTGTATCTTTTCAACCGCTCACATTCATTCTTCTTATGGTGTCAGAAGTCCTGCTCGGGAGCATGATAGGTCTCACTGCACGAATGGTGTTCACCGCAGTTGAATATGGCGGAACGGTTATCGGCTACCAGATGGGCTTTGCAGCAGCCAACATCTTTGATCCTCAAAACCAGCGTCAGCTCTCTCTTATTTCCCAGTTTCAAAACATCTTTGCCATTCTGATTTTTCTGGCTGTTGACGGGCATCATGTCTTTTTACAGGTGGCTGCCGAATCCTACAAACTCCTCCCGCCAGGGGCGTTCAATGTTTCCGGAGGGGCAATTCCCTATCTTCTGAAATTGTCTTCTGGAATTTTCTTTCTTGGCATCCAGTTCAGCGCACCGATTCTTGCCGTACTGCTTCTCTCCGGCCTTATTCTTGGTATCCTTGCCAGAGTCTTTCCTCAATTAAATGTTTTCCTCCTCTCCTTCCCGCTGAATATCGGCATCTCTTTTACCGTCATTGGTTTGACACTTCCCCTTGTAGCTATCCTGCTAAGACGAGAATTTGACAATCTTGGCGAACGCTTTTTAACCATTCTCCACCTGCTCAACTGATATCCGTAACTTTCTCTTTTTTATCATTTTCATGGCAAAATACTTGCATCCTTTTGAGTTTTGTAAGGCCCAACACATGAGAGCTATACCAATATAGCCACTGAAATAACATTAATCTGACAAACCTTTATGGCTGAAGAATCCCCCACAGGTGGAGAAAAAACTGAATCGCCGTCGGCGAAACGAAGAGCAGATTTCAGAAAAAAAGGCCAGGTTGCCCAGAGTAAGGAGATCCAGACAGCTGCCCTTTTCACCTTTGCTCTTCTCTTTTGGATTTTTTATATGCCAAATTTCTGGGAAGGACTTACAGTCCTTATTTCAGGTATTTGGAGGAATCCCACGTCCTTCCATGGAACACCTAGTGATGTTATAAATCTGTCCTTTTTTCTTGTTAAAGAACTGGCTGTTCTTTTACTTCCGCTTTTTCTTCTTGTAGTTATCATCGGTTTTTTTTCAAGCGTCTTTCAAATTGGCTGGCTCTTCACAACGCAACCCCTGGCACCCGATATCACAAAGCTTAACCCGGTTAATGGTTTTGCAAAAATGTTTTCCCTACGCAGCCTTGTTGACCTTGTTAAATCCATAGTCAAAGTTGCAGTAATCGGCTGGGTTGCATACGCCACTGTGTACAGTCATTTTGACGAGGCCATGATCCTTGTCGATACAAGCGTAAATGCAGCTATGATGTTCATGGCTCGAGTTGCTGTTCTTATCCTAGCAAAAGTGTGTGGAATTTTGATTTTGATAGCTGCAATTGATTTTCTTTACACTCGACATGAGATGGAAGAAAAAATGAAAATGACTAAGCAGGAGGTCAAAGAAGAATTCAAGGAAATGGAAGGTGATCCCTACATCAAAAGTCAGATCAGAAGAATTCAACAGGAAATGGCAAAAAACAGGATGATGTCCGAAGTTCCTGAAGCAGACGTTATTATCACCAATCCAACCCACCTGTCTGTTGCCATAAAATATGACACAGCATCTATGGATGCTCCTGTAGTTGTGGCAAAAGGTGCTGATCACGTCGCCATGCGCATTCGTGAGCTCGCACGGGAAAACGATATTCCCATCATCGAGAACCCTCCCGTGGCTCGATTATTGCATAAAATCGACCTGGGAGCAGTCATCCCTGAAGAATTGTTCAAGGCAGTGGCTGAAATTCTTGCACACGTATACTCACTAAAAAATAACACGCAGAAATGGAACTGACAGGTCAGGGAAACATATTAAACCGGCTCAACTGGAAAGATCTTCTTCAGCGCTCAGATATCATGGCAGCCTTTGGGCTGGTCGCGATCCTCATGATCATGATCATCCCGCTGCCCTCTTTGCTGCTGGATCTGTTTTTATCCATGAACATCACCATTGCCCTGTTGATTCTTGTCATCAGCCTCTTTACAGTAAAGGCCATTGATTTTTCTATTTTCCCGGCCATCCTGCTTGCGACCACTCTTTTTCGACTATCTCTCAATGTTGCCTCAACACGATTAATCCTGCTCAAGGGTGACCAGGGACCATCGGCTGCCGGATCTGTTATTCAATCATTCGGGCAATTCGTGGTTGGTGGTAATTATGTTGTAGGACTGGTTATCTTCATCATACTTGTTCTCATTAATTTCATGGTCATCACCAAAGGTGCCGGCAGGGTAGCTGAAGTCGCCGCCCGTTTCACACTTGATGCCATGCCCGGCAAACAGATGGCTATTGATGCTGATCTGAATGCCGGACTTATCAATGAAAACGAAGCCAGAGAACGAAGAGAAGAAATCAGTAACGAAGCAAGCTTCCATGGCGCCATGGATGGTGCTTCAAAATTTGTTAAAGGTGATGCCATCGCCGGTATCATCATCACTCTTGTTAATATTGGTGCCGGCTTTATCATTGGTGTGTTGCAGAAAGGCATGCCAATGGCTGAGGCTGCTGCAAATTACACCATTCTCACAGTTGGTGATGGGCTCGTTGGCCAGATACCAGCACTTATCATCTCAACTGCCGCAGGTATTCTGGTAACAAGGTCTTCCGGCAACAGCGATTTTGGTTCTGATATTCAACTGCAGTTCAGCAGGTACTCCATTGCCTTCTGGGTGGTGTCAATTATTCTGCTGGTGATGGCCCTTGTTCCCGGGCTTCCTTTTATTCCATTTCTCCTTTTATCAATTGCTCTTGGATTTACTGCCTACCAGCTCGACAAAACCAAAAAGCATAAAGAGGAACTGGTTGAGGAAGAAGCTGCAGCTGAACCTATCCCCAAAGCTGAAGAAAATTATGAAGAGCTTCTGAATGTGGATCTTCTTCAGCTGGAAGTCGGCTATGGTCTCATTCCTTTTGTTGACGCATCCCAGGATGGAGAACTTCTTATTCGCATCCAGTCCATACGCAGACAATTTGCCATGAACAACGGCTTTATCGTGCCCCCGGTTCATATTAAAGATAATCTTCAACTTTCACCAAACCAGTACACTCTTGCCTTAAAAGGCGTGGAGGTTGCCCAGGCTGAAATGCTGCCCGGACATTTCATGGCCATGGATCCCGGTATGGTTACAGAGAAAATCAAGGGAGTTCCTACTCAGGAACCCGCCTTTGGCCTGCCTGCAATCTGGATCACTGAAGACAAAAAAGAACGTGCCCAGATTGCAGGATACACTGTGGTGGACTGCACAACAGTTATGGCCACCCATATTTCAGAAATCATCAAGCAGCATGCACATGAACTGATCGGCAGACAGGAGGTACAGAATCTTCTTGATAATCTTGCCAAAACCTATCCGAAACTGGTTGAGGAACTTGTTCCAAATATCGTCAACCTTGGAACCATCATGCGCATTCTCCAGAACCTGCTTGCAGAAGGTGTCTCAATACGCGATCTACGCTCCATTCTCGAATCAATGGCTGACTGGGCGCCTGCAACAAAAGATACTGACATTTTAACAGAATATGTACGGCACGCTCTGGCCAGAACCATCAGCCATGACCTGGCAGTTGATAATGTTATTCCTCTTATCACTCTGGACAAACAGGTTGAAGATGAAATTGCAGGTTCTGTCCAGCATAAGGAGACAGGCAGCTATCTCGCCATAGCACCATCAAAAGCACAGCTCATTCTAGATTCCATTGGTGAGGCGATTCCGCTTTTTGAGGGTGGACAACGGCCCACTCTCCTTGCAGCTCCACAAATTCGCCCGCATGTGCGTAAGCTCACTGAGCGATATTATCCGCAACTGGTTGTACTCTCACACAACGAGATACTTCCAAATATTAAAATAAAATCCATTGGCACCATTAACCTGAATGCAAGTTAAAGTCTTTGAATCATCTGATATGGCAAGCGGCCTGAAAATGGTCAAGGATGAATTGGGCCCTGATGCACTGATTTTATCCACCAAAACCATACGGTCTGGCAAACTTGGTCTGCTTGGCAAAAATCGTTTTGAGATTACCGCTGCTGTTGACTCTGTCTGGCCTGACCAGACAAACAGCAACATGTCCCCGCAAAACAAGATAACAGAAAGAGATATGTTGCTCGGCACTGACCTTGACGGCCCTGATGAGCCTCTTCCAACTTACAACTCTGCAATGCAGCTCAATGAGCTGTCAAAAAAATCCCGACAGTCCAGGCAACCTGACAATGAGCCATCCATTGAAAGTTCTGTAAATCAACCAGATCTGCAATCGGAGGTTGATGAGCTTAAAGGTATGATCAAAAACCTTGGCAGGGAAATGCTTAGAATCAACAATTCCCGGCCGATTGTCGGATTGGATTCAGAGCCAGAGAAATCTTCAACCGATGACAGCTACCTTCAGTCATTACAGCAGCGGCTCCTTGATTATGGAATCAGTGATGATACTGCCACAACAATTTCCGGTTTTGCAAAAGAATCTCTTACTCTTGATCAAGTTTCAGATCCTTTTAAGCAGCAGGAATTTATTGAAGATACTCTATGTGAACTGATGCATGTCTGTCCTGATATCTTCAAAGAAAAAAGACGTCAACACCGGGTTGCCCTTGTTGGTCCCACAGGAGTTGGCAAAACAACCACCCTTGCAAAAATCGCCGCCAGTTACCTGAGTAAGCATTCTTCATCCATTGGATTTATTACCATAGACACCTATAGAATCGCGGCCGTTGAGCAACTTAAAGTCTATGGAGACATCATGAATATTCCTGTGGAAGTTGTGCTGAACCCAGAGCAGCTTGAACAGGCCCTGCTCAAACTGCGTGACAAGGATCTTGTTCTCATTGATACTGCTGGACGTAGCCCACAGGATAGTCTCTGCATTGAAGAGCTTGTCACATTTTTCAACCCTGAACTAGAAATAGAAAAACATCTTGTTCTTTCAGCAACCACGCGTGAAACTGAACTTTTTGAAGCCATCCAGCGCTTCTCCATTTTAGGTATTGATAACGCAATCATTACTAAAATTGATGAATGCACAAGTCTTGGACTCCTCCTTGATATTCAGATTCGTGAAAAAATTCCCTATTCCTATATTACCAACGGGCAGAGGGTTCCTGAAGACATCATGGAAGCTGATAAAAATTTATTGACTCAAATTATAATGTCCCCCGGTAAAGGATTACCATATGAATAATTCACTTTCTCCTGTGCAGGATCAAGCCAACACCTTGAGAGCAATGGGAAATGACACAGATTCCTCTCTATCTCACATCAGTCAGGAATCAGCAACAAGGGTTTATGCAATAACAAGTGGTAAGGGAGGAGTGGGAAAGACAGCAGTGGTTGCAAACACTGCAGCTGCCATGGCAAAAGCCGGTAAAAAAGTCCTGATTCTTGATGCGGATCTTGGCCTTGCCAATATTGATGTTGTTTTTGGCCTTGCTCCAAAATTTAACCTCAATCACTTCTTCTCAGGTGATCAGGATCTGAGTTCGATTATCGTTGAAGGACCACATGGTATAAAAATACTCCCTGCCGGATCCGGTGTGCAGAATTTCACGAGACTTGATTCCACACAGAAACTCAAACTTCTGGACGGACTTGATGAGATGCACAACGATTATGATTTTGTACTCATCGATACTGAAGCAGGCATTAGTGAAAACGTCACCTATTTTAACACAGCAGCCCAGGAAATACTGGTTGTGACAACTCCAGATCCCACTGCAATCACCGATGCCTACGCCCTGATGAAGCTGCTTTCTACCCAGTTCCATGAGAAACGTTTTAATCTTGTTGTCAATCAGATCCAACATGAAAATGAAGCCCTGGACGTGTACAGAAAATTGACTATGGTTTCAAATCGTTACCTTGATATATCAATTGATTTTTTAGGATCAATCCCTGCTGACAAACAGATGACCGAGGCAATCCGCAAGCAGAAAGTAATCGTTGATCTTTATCCATCTTCCAGAATTTCAACAGCATTTGAGAGCCTTGCAGCAACAATCTGTTCTGAAAAAGCACCTGCACAGGTAAAAGGCGGGGTACAGTTCTTCTGGAAAAGACTTCTCGATATAGGCGGAAGAGGTTGAAATATGACCTACACTCCTCATCAGCTTCCTGAAGACAGGACGGCTCTTATCACTGATCATCTTTCTCTTGTCGACATTATTGCGGGAAGAATGGTCACACAAGTTCCCTCCTTCATGAACAGAGACGACATAAAAAGTGCCGGCATGATGGGGCTACTTGATGCAGCCAATAAATTCAAACCTGAAAAGAAAATCCTTTTTAAAACATTTGCAGAATATCGTATCCGCGGTGCAATTCTTGATGAAATGCGGAAACTTGACTGGTTTTCCAGATCCCTCAGGGAAAAACAGACTAGCCTGAACAGAAGTATGGTTGAACTGGAAAGAGAATTGGGCCGCTATCCTGAAGAACATGAGATGGCAGACAAGCTCGGTGTTTCACTTGAAGAGTACCAGAAAATGCTTGGCCAGGTCAGCCATCTTGGTTGTGTCAGTTTGAATGAAACACTAGATCACTCAGACACAGGTCGATCTTTTCAGGATGCACTCATTGACACCCGTAAAGGTTCCTCTCCGGTTGAAATCCTTGAACAACATGAACTGACCCATGTTATTTCAGAAATACTTGAACAGCTCTCGGAAAAGGAACGACTGGTTATTTCCCTTTATTACTACGAAGAACTGACACAAAAAGAAATTGCTGAAGTTCTAGAGGTGTCAGAAGGACGCATCTCACAGCTTCACAGTCAGGCCCTTATAAAACTGCAGACAAAAACCAGAAATGCTCTTGCTTAACAACGTGTGAGACGACTATGCCGGATTACAACAGTTCAGTAACAATTTTAACCCTTCTGCTGGCCATATTGATTTTCTGGCGGTCCATTATTCTTCGAAAAAAGACCGCAGAACAGTCCCTCCTTATTGCCAGTCAGACAGACAGTCTGAACAGAATCAAAGAAAAACTGAACAGGGATGAAGAAGTCAAAATGCGGGAAGTAGATTTCCAGGCAAGTCTGAAACAGGCGGAAATTACCACTGAACTGCAGAAATCACGATCAACCCTCGAACATGGCAGAAGTATCCGGAGGCCACCTGAACGCTATCAATACGCACAATCAATGTATCAGTCAGGCATACACACCTCTGAGATTTCATCTGCCCTTGGCATGTCCAAAACTGAAATCACTCAGCTTTTAAAACTGGCAGAAATCACATGTAAAGCTAAAGACAAAGCATGAATCAGCCGATTAAATAAGAGACATCAGATAAATAAATCCATCATCAAACTCAACTGACAGAATATTATGGTTTCAGGTAAATATTGTGCCCTCACAGGAGCTATTTCACGCGAACAACGACTGGCAAATATCTCTACCAATCTTGCCAATATTAATACTGTTGGATACAAAAAATCCCGTATGTGCTTTGAGTCTCTGTTAAAAGGTGAGCTTCAAACCACTGACGCCAAAGGAATTAACTATAGCCGTGTCCGGGAAAACTTTACTGAATTTGCAGAAGGCGCCATGAAAACAACGAGTAACCCTCTTGATCTGGCAATTCATGGCGATGGTTTCTTTAAAGTGCAGACGTTGGATGGAACACAATACACCAGAAGAGGTGATTTCCATGTTGGACAGGATGGCACATTATTGACAGGAAACGACATGCCGGTTCTGGACGAAGGGAATGCTCCAATAATCATCCCCAACACGGATACTTCCAAAATTTCCGTCAATAGTCTTGGCGAAGTATCTATCCTCTCTCTGGAAGGAGGACGTGAATCCGTGGGTAAAATTGCGGTTTATACCATTAATGACACAGCATCTCTTAAAAGAGAAACTGACACACTGTTTTCATTAAAAGAAGGTGGTCAGGAAACCCTCACCGAAGAGCCGAAAATTGCCGTCGGCAAACTTGAATCATCCAATGTCAATATGACTGCAGAAATGGCACTTATGATTGATTGTTCAAGAACATTTGAGAGCTGCCAGAAAGTTCTCAAAACCTATTCTCAGATAGGGCAGAAACAGGATGAACTTGGAACAATTGGCTAATTACATATAAACACAACCTACCAGTAAGGAATTATTATGATACGATCACTTTGGTGTGCTACAACCGGCATGAATGCCCAGCAGTTGAATCTTGACGTAATTGCCAACAATCTTGCAAACGCTGGAACTACCGGATTCAAAAAAAGCAGAGCTGATTTCCAGGATCTCATGTACCAGGTTATAAAAGTACCAGGATCCCAGACATCAGCCGACACTGAGTCTCCAACAGGTATCCAGATTGGCTTGGGTGTTCGTACGGCTGCCGTACAAAAACTTTTCACTCAGGGTGATCTTATCCAAACCGGAAATGAATTGGACATAGCCATAGAAGGTGCAGGATTTCTCCAAGTTGAGTTACCTAACGGCGAGACGGCATACACACGTGCCGGATCTTTAAAACGGGACGGAAATGGCCGTGTCACAACATCAGACGGCTACCCTATCCTTCCAGGTATTACAATTCCTGATGGCTCGCGCCTGGTAACAATCAGTGAAACCGGTGTCGTGAGTGTTATCATTGGAGATGATTCTGAAAGCACTGAAATCGGAAATTTTGAAACAGTCACATTCACCAACAACGGCGGCCTGCGCTCAGTTGGTAAAAATTTATTCAGAGACACCGACGCATCAGGCACACCACAGGCAGGAACTCCAGGCGATGACGGGTATGGACTGCTGCTGCAGAGTTTCATTGAAGGTTCCAATGTAAATATCGTTGAAGAGATGACAACAATGATCACCACCCAGCGTGTTTATGAAGTTAACTCTAAAACCATCCAGACATCTGACGAAATGTTACAAACCACCAACAATATGGTGTAATTTATGTTTAAATCATTTCTCCTTCTGGCAGTCTGTTTTTTTGTATTCCCATTGTCGTCGCAAGCACTGGAAATCACATTTCTTAGTGACGCAAAGGTTAATGGCGCACAAATAACTCTGGGTGACATTGCTAAGTTCAATGAAGAATCACCTCTTGCCGAAGCCATTGCTACGAAACATGTTCATATTTCACCAAAACCTGGAATGAGCACGAGCTTAAATGCGGGTGAAATAAAAACAAAATTCATCAATAACCTTCCTCCTGGCAGCTCTATTGAATGGAAAGGCGCCTCAGTTGTCAATGTTACCCGAAATGGGGTGACCATTAATCCTGACGACATTGAAGCTGCCATAGCTGAATACCTCGATGGACGATCCAGCGACCTTCCAGCTGCAGACTACCTGTTTATTCCGCGTGAACTTCCTCTTCCTTTCATGATCCCTACAGGACAGCTCGACATTGATGTTATTCCGGCCACTCCTAATGTCCTTGGCAGCAGAAGATTTTCCCTTATTTACAAAGTTGATAACAAAACCGTAAAAAACCTTTCCATTCGTGGAAAGCTAGAAGCCATGGCACCTGTGGCTGTTCTCAGCCAGAATGTTAAGAGGGGCGCAATTCTCAACCCGACAATGGTACGGATGCAGACAAAAGATCTTTCAAAGCTTCGTACACCCTGTACAAACCTTCGTGAAGTACTTGGAAAAAAATTAACCAGAAGCCTTAGAACCGGATCAGTTCTTGACTTAAGCTCCATTGATTTTCCACCGCTCATCCGTAAAGGACAACTTGTCAAGATGGTGGTTAGCCATAACGGAATGCTTCTTACCGCCAAAGGCATTGCCTCAATGAATGGCAAAAAAGATCAGATTATCCGTGTGTTAAACAGTGGCTCCCGTAAAGAAATCTTTTGCAGGGTCGCAGCTCCTGGTCTTGTGGAGGTACAAATCTGATATGAATAAATATTTTTACTTACTCAGTGTTGTTTTGCTCTGCTCCTGCGCACAGCCGGACCAGACTGTTGTCAATATTCCGGAGCCGCTGGAAGAAATCCAAACCCGGCGTGAATCTGAAAGAACCCCTGGTTCACTCTGGCCCGGCGAACAGCATTCAATATACGCAGACCATAAAGCCCGAACCGTTGGTGATGTTGTCACCATCACTATCTCTGAAAAGGCCAGTGCCACAAAACAGGCATCTACCAAAACAGATAGAACAACCAGCATGACTGCTGGAATTCCTCACTTGTTCGGCATCGAGAACTCACCATTTATAAAAGACAATACAAATCTTGATATCTCAAAAATGGTCGAGGCAAATTTTGCCAATAATTTCTCAGGCTCAGGTACAACAGTAAGAAAAGAAGATCTCATTGCCTCACTTACTGCTCAGGTGGTTGATGTGTATCCCAATGGAAATCTCAAAATTCGAGGTGGAAAAGAAGTACAGGTAAACGATGAAGTGCAGATCATTTATATGACAGGAATTATACGTCCTGTTGATATTCTAGCAAATAACACGGTTTCATCCATGCATGTCCTGAATGCCAAGATTTCCTATACTGGAAAAGGTGCCATCAGTGACAAACAAAAGCCGGGATGGCTTCTTCGTACACTCGACAATATATGGCCATTCTAACATGAAAAAAAACATGAGAAGTAGATATATAACAACATTCACCGTTGCCATACTCCTTGTTTTTCTGATCTGCGCAACAAGTTGGTCTGCACGGATCAAGGATATTGCTGAACTGGGAGGCGTTAGAAACAATCAGCTTATTGGTTACGGTCTTGTCACAGGTCTTGCCGGAACCGGCGATGACCTTAAAAAAGTACTGTTCACCAGACAGGCGCTGTACAACATGCTTGTTCGCCAGGGAATTACAGTAAACCCAGAAGAATTTGACAAAATTAAGGTAAATAATGTTGCAGCTGTAATGGTAAACGCGTCGCTTCCTCCTTTTGCAAAACCCGGTTCCACCATTGATGTGCAGGTGTCATCCATTGGTGATGCAAAAAGTCTTGCTGGCGGCAACCTTCTCATGACACCCTTAAAAGCAGCAGATGGCCATGTGTATGCGGTTGCCCAGGGACCGTTGACCATTGGTGCATTCTCTTTTGGCGGAAAGGCTGCAAAAGCTCAAAAAAATCATCCAACTGTTGGAAGAATAACCAGTGGAGCATTAATTGAACGACAACCTCCCGGCGAGTTTGCAGGAGATGGCACACTTTCATACACTCTCCGCAGTTCAGATTTCACCACCGCTGCCAACATGTGTGATGCGATAAATAACAAATATGGTGATGAAACAGCATTTCCCATTGATTCTGCCACTGTAAAAGTGACTATTCCTGAGCAGTTCATTAACAACAAAGTTCAGTTTGTTGCCTCAATTGAAAAAATGCGTATTGATACTGATACCAACGCAAAGGTTGTTGTCAATGAACGGACAGGCACAATTGTCATGGGCCAGGATGTCCGCCTCTCAACTGTTGCAGTATCCCATGGTAACCTTTCCCTCATAGTCAGGGAGAATACTGAGGTGTCACAGCCTAATCCTCTGGCTGCAGGTCAAACTATTGCCTCACCATCAACACAGCTTGATGTAATCGAAGATGATGGACAGCTGATGATCGTTGAAGAAGGTGTTTCCATTGGAGCGGTTGCCGATGCATTAAATGCAATTGGTGCAACCCCCAGAGATCTTATTGCAATTTTTCAGGCAATAAAGGTTGCTGGTGCCATGCATGGCGAACTCATTGTTTTATAGCTGCAGGTAATAATTTATGAATATTTCAATCGATCCCAGAACCGTAATTTCCCCATCTAATGCTAAAGATAAGTCTTCTGATCCTGATGATTCAAAGCTTAAAGCGCTGCGCAAGTCATGCCGTGAATTTGAAGCTATTTACATCAATGAAATGTATAAAACCATGCGAAAAACAGTACCGGAAAGCAGCCTGTTTGAATCCGACATGGCTGACACAGTTTATCAGGAGATGCTGGACATGGAAATGGCCAGACAGACTGCTTCAGGCGATGGCATTGGAATAGGTAAGGCCATGTTTGAGCAGCTTAAAAAGCAGCATTTTACTGATGACGATAAAAAATAAATACAAGCTTTCTCTTCTTTGTCTCCTTGTTCCCCTGTTATTTTCCTAATTTTTATATCCACAAGATCCTAAGCAGACTCTTTTCTTGTAAAGGTTACCTTGAAAAATTAACATTTCCGTTCCAAATCGCGGCATGATAAAAATTTTAATAATCGATAAGAAACTAACGCCCCACAAGGGGTTATTAGTGCCTTATGTATGTTTTTAACATTTCGATTTATTATTAGACCCATTAAAATTTGTTATTTATTATTATTTATATGAAATAAGGCACTAAAGTTCCTTCTCCAATATACCGATAAAGAATACAAGAGGAGTTAAAAAGTTCCATCAGAATATCTGCAAGGATGCAGATGACTTTACGCAAGGAGGCGAAAACAATGACAAATAGCATAAGCTCCCAGACACATCCAGAACCGCACAGGCTGCAAAATAACAACAGCCTAAATCTGGATCGTCTGGCTGGAAATAAAGTCCCAACAGCAGATAGTTCACTCCCTGGACAGGATTCTGTAACCATCAATTCTCATCAGGAAGTATCCATGACATACTCCAGCTCTCTTACCATTCAAACTGAAGATGTCCAGGACCAGTATAACCTGCTGAGGGGTCTTGTTACAAACATCCTCAAAGAGCAAGGCCTTGATTTTAAGGTGATGAACGGAGATCAGGAAATTGACATCAGCATGGTCTCACAGGAAGAAGCAACAGAACTTATTGCTGAAGATGGCTATTTTGGGGTTGATCAAACATCTGATCGTATTGTAGATTTTGCAATTGGCATTGCAGGTGGTGACCCTACCCGCCTGGATGCCATAAAAGAAGGTGTTGAAAAAGGATTCAACGAGGCCCTTGAAGCATTTAACGGCTGGCTTCCTGATATTTCCTACGACACCTTTGAGGCAGTGATGAACAAACTTGACACCTGGGCCGACGTTGACAGCCTTGAACAGGTATCGTAACCAGATTCACAGAGGAACACCATGAGTGTTGAATTTTTGGGAGTAAGCGGGCCGGGTCAGATCGGCGGCATAAAAAAGAATGATAAAACTCTGTCCGGGAAAAAGGCAGATTCTGCACAAGCCGGTGACCAGGTACAATTTTCATCAGTACTTCAGGATGTTAATAAGGCACAGAGCAGCAGCAATGAAAATTCTGCTCGCGCAGAGCGTGTGACAGAACTCAAAGCTCAGGTTGCAGATGGTTCCTACAAGCCGGATCTGAATAAGGTTGCATCCAGTCTTCTTCAGTTTCTGATGGAGGAAAAGTAACATGATTGCCGGAACCACCCACGATTACCTTGTCCGCCTCCGTGATGTTATTCTTGAAGAGCGTGAATTCACAAAGGCACTTGATATGAAATCACTTGCTGATGCCATGCATGAAAAAGGAGAACTCATACAGGTTCTGGCACATGTCACCCGACTTGATGATGAAGACAAAGAAATAGCAGCAACTATTCGTCACGAGAACAGACGCAATGCTTATCTCTTCAAGGCAACCCTTGGCTGGATAAGAGAAACCATGGAATTTTTTGGCAAACGAACCGCTGTCACCGGTTATTCGGCAAATGCAGGCATGGTCAACTCAAAGGTGAACGGCCGATTGCTTTCAGGAAGGATATAACATGGCTGGACTATTAAGTGCTCTCAATGCCGGTAAAACAGCGTTAAGCGTAAACCAGAAATCTATCGAGGTTATTGGAAATAACATTTCCAATGTCAACACAGAAGGTTATTCCAGGCAAAGCGCTGATCTCACCCCCTACCCTTCGATGACCTCTGGCGACTTCTTCGTTGGCCAGGGTGTTGTTGTTTCAAATGTAAGCCGTGATCATGATGTTTTTGTTAACAACATGCTCCAGGAGAAATCCATTGAATATGGACTTCAGGATGGTCAGACCAGTGCACTTGCAGAACTTGAGAGAATTTTCAGTATCGGCGAAGAAAACATATCCACTGAAATAAACAAATTTTTTGATTCATGGCAGGAGCTTTCTGCAAATCCTTCAGGATTAGTTGAACGTGACATGGTCATTCAGCGTGGAGAATTACTTTCAGAGAAATTTAATCTTGCAGTTGATGACCTCAATAAAGTCGAAGAAAATATCAATGACTCCCTCATTTCAAAAATTGATGGCGTTAACTCCAAGATCCAGGAAATAGCAGACCTCAACCAGCGAATCTTCACCATTGAAATTCACGGCCAAACTGCAAATTCCGCCAGGGACAGGCGTGATTTGCTGGCAAAAGAT
>DQTH01000002.1 GCA_015662865.1 Desulfocapsa sulfexigens | reverse complement strand
TAAAAATATTGGCTAAATTTACGGACTGGCTCATGCCAGTAAAATCCATTCAGCTTGTAGCTGGATGACTTATTGAGGAAGCTCTACGTAATCAGGTTAATAAAAATACTAGCGAACGCTCTTTAATATTTCTTCTGCAATCTTATTTAAGGGCGCAACAATGTCTGCCAGGCCGGATTCTATAGGAGCTTTTGGCATACCAAATACAACACAGGTCTCCTCGTTCTGGGCTATAATCCGTGCTCCTTTCTGCTTTAGCACCTGCAGTCCCTTTGTGCCGTCAGAACCCATGCCTGTCATAATAACAGCAGTGGCTCTTCCAACATAATAATCACCCACTGAACGGAACAGGTAATCAGCTGAAGGCTTACAGGAATTCTCTGGTGGATCATTGGTTATTTTTATCTGTCTGTCTTTCCCATCTGTGCTTGCCACCAGTTTCATCTGTTTTCCACCAGGCGCAATATAAACAGTGTTGTTTTGAATTGGTTCTCTATCCTCAGCTTCCTTGACTGTTAATGCACATTTTGCATCAAGGCTTGCTGCAAGGGATTTTGTGAAAACAGGAGGCATATGCTGCACAATCACCACTGGTACACCAAGGTCTCCGGGCAACATTGGCAGCATTTGAGTCAGGGCATTTGGACCTCCCGTGGAAATACCGATGGTTACAATTTCAGCTTTGCCACGGTTGACTGATGTTTTTGAAATTGTTTTAGACTGTACAACCGATCTGGCACCCAGGGGTTTGAAAGGTCGTCTCTGGACAGGCTTTGCTGATCTTGTAAACCTACCCTTCTTACTTAAAAGGGAAGAAGCATTTCTTGATTTTTTAAACTCACGAATAATCGGAGTAAGTGCTTGCTTAAGTTGTTTTTTACTTTCTACCGGATTGTTGGTCTGCGGTTTGAGAATAAAATCGAAAGCTCCGAGTTCCAGGGCCTTCATTGTCATTTCACCGCCATCTGAAGTCAGGGTCGAGACCATTACAGCACCGATATTCGGGTAATTACGATGCAGTTCAGCAAGTACTTCTATGCCGTTCATCTCAGGCATTTCAATGTCGAGGGTGAGCATGTCAGGCTTTAAAGTAGCAATTTTAGACATTGCTATTTTGCCATTATGCGCAACTCCTGCAACCTCAACACCAGGGATATCAGCAAGAACATCAGATACAGCTTTACGATATACTATGGTATCATCAACCACCAGAACACGAAGCTTTTTACCTATCAGCATTAGTTGGTCTCTTCTAAACGCAATACTTTTTCAACATCCAGAATTCCAATAAGCTTGTCTTCTGTTTTATATACCCCTGTGAAAAACTCACCTTGAATTCCACCCATATTTGACGGAGGTGGCTCAAATTTGTCAGTATTGGCCTGTACAACATCACTGATTCTTTTGACCAAAAGACCGATGTGCTCGCCATTGGAGTTGACGATAATGTTTCTCGGGTCACTGGAAAGGTCTGTCACACCCAGACCAAGTTTCTGACTGAGATCTATACTGGTAATGATCTGACCTCGCAAGTTCAGTATACCCAGTACATAGCTGGGAGCTTGTGGAACAGTCGTCATATCAATGAGCTTATTAATCTCTTGAATTTTAAGAATGTCCATCCCGCAGAGGGCACCTCCAACAAGAAAAGTTGACAGTTCGACAAGATTTTTGCCTGTATCCTGCACTGAATTTTCCATATCTGTTACTCCTGATTATGTAAAAAAACTAAACTTGAATAATTAAAGATTGAATTTATCAACTTCCCGGGTCAATCTGTCTGCGAGGCTACGTAATTGCTCAGCATTACTGCTAACCTCACCACTTCCAAGGTTCATGGACTGGGCTGCCTCACTGACATCTATGATATCTCTTGCAACCTCATCGGCAACCGTTGAGCTTTGGGCCACATTTTCAGTAACTTCCTGGATTCCCTGGGAGGCCTGACTGATATTATCTGATATTTCAGTTGTGGTGGCGGATTGTTCTTCAACAGCATTAACAATTGTGGAAACGATGTCATTTACTTCATTAATGACTTTTGTGATCTGCTGAATTTGATTTACAGTCCCTGATGTGGATGTTTGAATTCCATCAATCCGGCTTTTTATTTGCTGGGTGGCATCAGCAGTCTGTCTGGCCAGTTCCTTGATTTCGTTGGCAACTACTGCAAAACCTTTACCAGCTTCTCCAGCGCGCGCTGCCTCAATTGTTGCGTTCAGGGCAAGGAGATTTGTCTGAGCCGATATATCTGTGATGGTTTCAGTAACCTTGCCAATTTCATTTGCAGCTGTGCCAAGTTCATCTACTTTATGGGAGGCACTTTTTGCTTCTACAACAGCTTCTTCAGTGATGGCTTTGCATTTTTCGGTATTTTTGACGATTTCATTAATGGTTGAAGTCATCTCGTCAGTTGCCGTGGAAACAAGACTGATATTAATGGAAGCTTCTTCAGTTGCAGCAGCAACTGAATTCATATTTGAGCTCATCTCTTCAGCAGCAGCAGCAACAGAGTTCGCACGATCGGCCGTGTCTTCACTTGAATCACTGAATTCTGTAGCAATATTTCCAAGCTCAGAAGATGACGAGACAAGTGTTTTTGCATTCTCAGCAACATTGAGCATCATTGACTGCAGGCCGCGTGTCATACTGTTGAGGTCTTTTGCCATAAGACCAAATTCATCATTTCTTTTTATATTGAGTTTTCCGCTAAGGTTTCCGTTGGCTATGTCTTTTATAAAAGAGGAGAAAGAATTAAGAGGGCCAATCATACTTTTATTTAAAACAAACCATACTGTAATTCCAATCAGACTGAGAATACCGAGTGTCCAGATAATGATTGCCTGTTTTGCCTTATTAACTTTGGCATTGGCTGCCTCCAGAGAAGTGACGATTTCAAAAGCGCCATGCATGTCTCCGACATGGAAACCTTCTTTTGTAAGACCAAGAACATCCTTTTCACCCTTGGGGTCACCATGGCAGAATAAGCATTCTTTTGTAAGATATACTGCAGAAAAAACATGTACATTGTCGTTTTTGATCACAATTTTTTCTTTTTGTGAATTTTTCCTCAATTCCTGCAGGATTCCACGTTGAAATTCATCTGGAGTATTTGCGCTGTTGCGTGGGTTTATGTGCGGAGTCTTAAAAACGTATCCGGCTTCAGCAGCATGCATTTTTGCAACATTAATTGCAGTAATGACAGGTACAGCATCAACTACGATTGACGGGTCCACCTGATCAAGTAGCGGGATAAGGCCTGAATGTGATTTATCTGCCATATCCTGTCTGGCAGCTTCAGCCATCTGGATTATAGCCCTGCTTTTCTCTATCAAAGCTTCTTCTGCACCATTTCTGATATCGTTCACTCTCTGCCAGGAAAAGATTGAGGCAATGATTACCGGTCCTGCAAGAGCTAATATCAACATCTTCCACTTGATCGACATGTCTTGTAATTTCATGTTTCGTCTCACCTTGTGAAGTTATCAGATAATCGTTAGAATTTTTTTAATGCAGCTGTTTCACATAATGATGAACGGATGCCATGAGTTTTTCTTTATCGAGTTTTGTATGGTATTCATCGACCCCAACAGCTTTTCCCTTGGCAACATCCTCCTCGCCAGCCAAAGTCGTCAGGGCAATGATCGGCATTGATGAGAATCTTGCATCTCTTCGTATGGTTTCAGTCAGTTCAAAACCATTCATATTTGGCATTTCGATGTCAGTTACGACCATGGTTACATCATCTGCATGTTCCTGAAGAAGTTCCCAGGCAATGGCACCATCCTCTCCTTCAATGACTTCATAGCCAGACTCCGTCATATAGCTTTTCACTTGGTTTCTGAAAAAATTTGAATCCTCTGCGATGAGTATAACCGGCGCTTTTCCACCTTCCTCTTCTATTTCAAAGGCGTCCTGATTTTCAAACCATTCAGGAAAGAGTGTACCGACAACTTCAAAGATGTCGACTAACATCGTTGTCTGGCCATCGATAATGGTTGAGCCCATGATACCTGTTTGTTTGAGTGTGGTATCATCAATGGATACAGAAAATTCCAAAGCATCTATGGGACCTATGGCCAGCAGTCCAACTATTTGATTGGCAATATTGAAGACAATTACCAGCAGATCATCGTGATCTGCAATCGGCTGCACCATGGCAACATCGTCGACGGCCAGCAGAGAAAGACTTCCGCCACGATATTGCATTACACGCTTGCCACCCAGTTCTTCAATGTCAGAACGTTTGATCTTTTCAATTCGCTCAACCTGATTAAGCGGAACTGCAAACTGTTCAGTTTCAGAACTTCTGAAGGTGAGCAGAGCCTGTTTGTCTTTTTGTGCTCTTACCAGTTCTTCTGCAGCCTGGGCGACTTCGCTTGCCCTGTCAGTGTCGTTAACGGATGTCAGGTCTGCCATTAATGCAATATTGGCAACGTCAAGAATAAGAGCAATACGTCCGTCTCCCATAATGGTTGCACCAGCATATCCCTTACAAGCCTGCAGATGCTTGCCAAGAGGTTTAATGACGATCTCCTCAGAATCCTGTAACTTATCGACAATAAGTCCGTATTTTAAGGTTCCGTTTGAGACGACGACAATATTTAATGCACTCGATGCTGTGTAACGTCGGTCTGCACCGGCCCTGGCCTCAGAAGATTGTGCGTTGCCATCATCCTGACTGTAATTGTCAGTTTTGCCTTCAGCATCTAACGGTGATTCTTTACCTCTGCGGTCGGAAATTCGCTCTCGCCTGTCTTTTTTGTATTGATCTTCTTTGGAATCGTAATATGTCCTTTCGATGCCAAGGACATCAGAAAGGCGGATAAGCGGAAGAAGGTTGCCGCGAAGACGAACAACTTCTGCATTTCCGACCCGTTCCACACGATCTTTTACCTGGCTTGCTGGAATTCGGAGCAATTCTTCCAGATTAACCTGTGGAATGGCATAACGCTCTCCACCTGTCATGATGATCTGGCAGGGGATGATAGCCAGAGTGAGTGGAAGCTTAATGGAAATGGTAGTTCCAACACCAACCTCAGAGATGAGATCCACCTGGCCGCCAAGCTGGTCAAGGTTAGTCTTAACCACATCCATGCCAACGCCACGGCCGGAGACGTCTGTGATTTCTTTAGCTGTGGAAAAACCAGGCAAAAGGATGAGGTTGATTTTTTCTTTGTCCGACATTACCTGGACTTGTTCAGCAGTCAGTAAACCTTTGTTCACTGCAGCTTCGCCCAGCGCTTCACCATCAAGCCCTTTACCATCATCAATAATTTCTATGACAACCTGACCTGCAGCATGATATGCCTTTAGTGTTACTGTCCCTTTTGCTGGCTTACCCGCTTTGACACGATCTTCAGGTAGCTCAATGCCATGATCAACTGAGTTACGAACCAGATGGGTTAGGGGATCATTGATTGATTCGATGATAGTTTTATCAAGTTCTACATCTTTACCAACTATGATCAGGTCAATATCTTTGTTTAATTTGCTGGAAAGATCTCTGACCACTCTTGGAAATTTTCCAAATACGTTTCCGATTGGCTGCATGCGTGTGAGCATGATAGCTTCTTGTAATTCAGAAGTGATAAGGTCAATTCGCTGGCCCACGCTTTCAGCGTTTCGCACATCATCCGATGCTATGGTTTGTAACAATTGGTTACGGCTGAGTACAAGTTCACCTGCAAGGGTCATCAGAGAGTCGAGAAGGCTTACATGAACTCGGATACTTGTATCAACTTTTACCTTGGCTGCAGATTTTTTTACTGCAGGTGGTTTTACTTTTTTAGGTGGAGGTGCAGGTCTTGCAGGTTCAGGGACTTTTTTAACAACAGGTGCTGGAGTTGGAGCCTCAACTTCAGGTTCTTTGGCTTCAACAGCCTCAACATCAGGAGCAGCGACCTGTTCAGTAGCCTCTGGCTTTTCAGGAGCTTCATGCGCTGCAACCTCCTCAGTGGCTGTTTCCTCTTTGTCAGGTGTCTCTTCAGCTTCAGGCGGTTCTGATTCCGGCTGAAGTGCTTCCCCGTTAAAAATGGCATTCAGGGGGATGAGATGTTCTTCAATATCATAATCGTTGGAATTGGCAACATCTTCAATCATCGTATTGAGTTTGTCAGAAGCCTGAAGAAGGACATTAATGATCTCAGGAGTGGGTACCAGTTTTCCGCTACGAATGAGAGGCATCAAGATAAATGATGGAATAAATTCTTAAAATGTGCAAGATAAGTGATGGAAAGGTGTGGAGCCC
>DQTH01000161.1 GCA_015662865.1 Desulfocapsa sulfexigens | reverse complement strand
TTACCCCGGAAGGAACTACCGCCGCCATGAATCAGCAGGTTCGGGCAGCCGGCCTGCTGGAAGGAATACCGGAACATCGATTCAGCAACATGGCTGCAGCCGGGGCATTCGCTCTGCATCGTAATGTCGGCGGTTACAATGCGGCCATGAAAGCCAAGAATGCACAGATAGCAGCAGGGCAGCTCGCCCCTGATACGTCCAATGCGGACATGGCCGAAAGCATGGCAAGCAGTGGCATAAAAATTGGGACCAGCACCGGATCAGCATCAACATCCCTCGGTCTTGACGGCAAAGGCATGGCTACTGACACCGTAGCAGGCGGCAGTGCAACCTATTCAGTGGACAGCAGAGGGCAATATACATTAACCAGGGCAACGGTCAACAATATTGATCCGGTCAGGCTGGCTGAAATGAAATCTCATCAAAGTATTGTTTCGGCCTCAAACAGCCTGGGGAGTAGTAAGAATTGGAACAACATGTGGCAACAACTCCAGAAATCCGGCCTTACGGATAGTCATGCTCAAACCTATGCTAATCAGTTGAGTAATTCCACAGCTTCAAACTGGAGCCGCTCATTTAAGGAAGGTTCAAGTTTTGTCCATTCGATGGATGAGACTACACGGAAATCTTTCGATGCAACAGTATCAGCAGGGTTTAAAGAGATCATAGGGGGAGCCGGAAGTGGGAAAATCACTGTTGTTGGAGTAAACGGTGAAAAATCAACTTTCAATGTTTCAGAAGCTACAGACAGGGCGTTTTCCCGAAATCAGCAAAGAGTAAGGTCAGAAGCAATCCGGGATACCTTTGGGGATTCTCAAGGCTTGGATTACATGACAAATATGTCAAAGCAGATAGGGGCTTCCGAGGCATATACGTATCTCAATGATGCCAGAGAGACCAGGGGGTCTTCAACTTCATATGGTATTGATATTATGACCGGGCTTGTCAGTTCTTATGCAATAAACAGATACGGTAGTGATTCTCCTGAAAATATCAGGGCTGCAATCAACGCCTTAAACGATATGGTTACCAATCAGGGTGTACAAGGGAAACAAAATTTTAATGATATTGCCAGTTCTTATCTCAGTAACCAAGGATTTTTCAGCAGTACCACCCAGTCAGTCCACTCGGCTATGCGGGCAAATAAGGCGATGGTACAGGGACAGGATATAGCGAAAGAAGCTGTCAATCAGGCAGCAAAAAATGCGGCCCACGCAACTTCCGGTATCACGGGAGATAGCGTTGTTGCGCCACCGGATAATCCAAATCCTCCGTTACAAGAAGTAGATGGAAGCAGAACGCAGCAGGATGCAGATACTCTGCGAAGATTAAATAGGAGAGAAGAGGCCGGTAAAGGCAGAATTCAAACCACAGCCACAGGTATGGCTAAAGAACTCATAGGCAAAACAACAACCGGAGTTGTAGACAGTCAGGGAATGAGGCTAACAGACGAGGGGTTTTTCGATCCAAGAATAGAGGTTAGTAATCCTCAAGATCTCCCCCCGGTTGTACCTGTCCCTAGAGATGCTTCATCAACTATTGGTGGGAAAAAGTAATTAGCGGTTTTGTTTGAGATCGTCATCACCGTGGTAGTGAAAGTACATGGAACCACCAGGTGCATCAAAAAACGCAGGATCGTTGTCAAAATCAGGGGCGTCTTTTGGATCTCCACGGAACCCCATTTCCCGCAACCGAGTACGAGCATCATTTACAACCTGGAAAAAGGAGATATTACGGACAGAAGTATCCTCAGACAGAAAACCGCAGGCTTGGCAGATTTCCATTTCATCAAAATCGGTAAAACCACACTGAGGGCACCCGGTATTAGCATCAACCATAATATTCACCTTTTAGAAAACACACTGCCTAGACAGGCAGGCAAAACAAAAAACACGAACCTTATTTTAACTCTTAATACTCTTTACATTTTTGTCAAATCGGGAGGGGCAATATGAAACAAATTTTAACCGGCTTTCTTGTATGTATGAGTAAAATGAAGGGATTGTATTGGGTACTGATGGCCATATTGTTTTTTTGTCCGGTTTGTCATGCCAAGTCGCCATACGATTCGGCATTCGGCTTTGAACTTACCGAAAGCGAGAAAAAGAAAATGGATGTTATAGTCGCTAATCCCGAGAAAGTTATGGAGGGGATAGCAAATGCGTGTTTCAACGGAGACAAAGCGGCATGTAAAACAGTGGAAGGATATATGACCGATATAGCAATAAAAGGTGATGCTTCCGCTCAGTGTGTTTTGGGGGATTATGCATTTAACAACCAGGAATTTTCAAAAGCATTTAATTGGTATTTGATGGCTGCAAAACAAGGACACCAGATAGGCCAGGGAATGACAGGGCTTTTGTATGAACAAGGTAAAGGTATCAGGCAAGACATTCAAAAAGCGCTAGGGTGGTACGATAAGGCATGTAATAACGGTAATAGAGAAGCATGTGATTTAAAGAAAATCTTGCACAAAAGAACGCACAAAAAGTTGGATTAGATTCGTAAGATATGTATAGCAATAGAATTATATAAAAGAATATCTATTCTGATAAATATATAAATATATTAAATATGTTATATAAGGATATATCAATGAAGATAAAAAAAATGTTAGCATTTTTACCTATAACTGCTTGTATAAGCACGCTGCTTTTAAACGGTTGTGCTCCGCAAATGGGTACACAAAGTGCAAAAACAACAGCTACCGGAAGTGTTGCAGGATCACATACTGAAAATGTAAATCCACTTCTGGAGCGTTGTGATAATCCTCTCGGAACTCTGGCCGTCAACGAGGATTACAGTAAAATGTCAGCATTCTGGGCCATTGGTAATGTAAATCGGTACGGTCAGCAGTCAACCGTGCCGATCTTGCGGCTGCTGGCACAGCAATCAGGCTGTTTTGTTGTCGTGGGCCGGGGAAATGATTTAAACAACATGATGACGGAGCGAAGGCTGGCTGCATCCGGTCAGTTAAGAAAAAAGTCTAATATCGGCAAAGGACAGATGGTTGCCGCTGATTATACTGTCGAGCCTACTGTCATATTTAAAACCAACAGAGCCGGCGGGTTGGGTATGATGGCCGGGGCATTCGTACCCGTGTTTGGTCCACTGGTCGGTATGGCGGCAAGCTCTCTAAATACAAAAAATGCTCAAACCATGCTAACCCTGGTTGATAACCGTTCCGGTATCCAGGTGGCGGTTGCCGAAGGATCTTCCAGCAGCTTTGATATAGGCGGTTTGTTCGGGATGTTGGGAAAAGATGGACTCGGAGGTCTCGGGGGATATACAAATACCCCGGAGGGCAAACTCATTGTTGCCTCGATGACGGATAGTTTTAATAACCTGGTTCGGGCAACCAGGAATTACAAGCCGCAACAGGCGACCGGGCCTCATGGTATGGGAACCGGAGGAAAAATGACAGTCAAATAGTTCAATTTAGGTGAAAACTGGTATAACAAAAATAAAAAAATAAGGATAGAAAAGATGAACAAACAGCAACTCGTTGAATCCATGGCACAGTCCGCCAACCTTACCAAGGCAGATGCGGAAAGATTACTGCATGCTTTTCATGGAAACGATTACCAAACAGCAGGAAACTAAGCCTGAAAATCGGACGTGCAAAAATTCCGGTGCAGCGTTTTGTTAGGTTCCGTTGTCGGATAAAAAAGAGTTAAATAGTAAAAAAAGACCATTTACCCCTTGACGTAACGGTCAAATAAGACTATTATATATTTAAGAGATGAGGGAAAAGCCCGAATCTAAAATTCAAGGAGAACAAAATGGAAGCCCAAAACACAATTAATAAACTTGCTGATAAATTTGAAACTAAAAAATCAAATAATGATGCTTATGTGGCTTATGACAACTACGAATTA
>DQTH01000195.1 GCA_015662865.1 Desulfocapsa sulfexigens | reverse complement strand
CTTTCTTATTTGTGCAATCTCCGCAAGGCACAAAATGCCCATCTTGTCTACAGATAAAGATTTTGTTAATTTTCAGTCTGTTTTCCCCGTGACTCTACATGCCCCAAGGAACAAGCTTAAACCAGAGATTTAACTCTAAGCTGTTGATGGTTATCAGCCGTTTTGTTCATCATTCCCGTGTAGACGGGAATCCAGAAATATTCAGTTGCGTTTGTGTTAAACCACGTATTTTTAAGCGGTTGATCAATTACTCTGCGCCTGCAAAGGACTTGGTGTCGTGTTACAAATATGGGTAAGTGTTTGATATATGTAGGAAGTCAAATTTATTTATGAATACAACAAAATTATACAATCTCGTTTCCCTGGGTGAAGGGTTCACTGTTGAATTTAAGGAGGCAGGAACTTCAAAAATAGGAAGAGAGCTATGTGCTTTTGCCAATGCAACCGGAGGACGAATCTTCATTGGGGTAACAGATGACGGTAATATAAAAGGGATTTCAGGCCATAACAAACTCAAATCTATTATTCAGTCAATTGCCCACTCCATTGAACCACTATTGATTGTAGACATTGAGAGTGTTGAAGAAGTGTTAGTTATTACAGTCCCGGAACAAAATAGTAAGCCATATTCATTTGCAGGTAAATTCTACCTGCGTGAAGGGGCGTCATCCCAGCAACTTGGTCGAGATGAAATCCGGAATTTCTTCTTCAAGGAAGGACTGATTCATTTTGATGAGATGTCTTGTGATCGTTTTGTGCTGGATAGCCATTTACTGAAAGATTCTTTTCAGCTTTTTGCTAAAAGAGCAAAAATTCCCTCCGAACTTGACTCCATCCAAGCTCTTGAAAACCTTCATCTTGTTCGTAACAAGAAGATGACTAATGCGGGGGCCTGGTTACTTTCTGAAGATATCCGAAATGTGAGTAGCAGTGCCCATATATCCTGTGCTCTTTTTCAAGGTATTTCTAAAATAAAAATTCTTGATCGTAAAGATTTTTCGCAAGACTTGTATACCAATTTTCAAGACACTATTTCTTATCTGCAATCTAAGTTGAATACAGAGTTTATTATTACTGGAACTGGTCGGGATGAAAGATTGGAATTTCCAGTAGATGCCCTCCGGGAAGCATTGGTGAATGGCCTTGCACATAGAGATTATCGCTCTACTGCTAATGTTCAGGTTCATATCTTTCAGGACAGAGTTGAAATTATTAGTCCTGGTGGGCTCCCTGCAGGTATGAAAAAAGAAAATCTGGGAAAGAAAAGTATTCCTAGAAATCCCCTATTGTTCAGTATGTTATATCGAATGGATTTGGTTGAACAAATCGGCAGTGGTATTAAACGCATCATGCAGTTATGCCATGATTATGATGTTAAAATTCCAGAAATACTTGTTGAAGAGAATTGGGTCACCGTAATTTTTTCAAGAAATCAAGAGAACGTTCAACCAGCCGAAAATAGTGCAACCCCGCAAGTAACCCCGCAAGTAACCCCGCAAGTAACCCCGCAAGTGATTCGTCTATTAAAGTTATTAAAACAACCAATGAGTAGGCGAGATTTGCAGGCAGGCCTCAACTTGAAAGATCGTGAACATTTTCGGCGGACATATTTGCAGCCAGCCCTGAAAAAAGGGTTGATTGTAATGTCTAATCCTGACAAACCTCGTGCAGCTGACCAAAAATATAGTATTACTGATCGTGGAATGAATTTTTTTGTTAAAGAGCAGGAGGATGAAAGATAACAATAAATGGCAAGCCAGAGAGCTGACAAAGCTCATTGAATCAAATCTAAATTAAAAAACAAAAGTGCATCTATGGGGGAAATCAGCTAAAAACCCTTGAACTTCAGCTATAGCTCGATTTTCTCCTGCGAGGGAATGAAATTTACTCAGTGGGTTGTCATTCCCGTGTAGCCGGGAATCCAGAAATCATCCAGCTGAGTTTTGAATAGAACCACGAAAACTAATTATAAAAAAATGAAAAATATAGCAGTAGTAGGCACCGATTACTGGGAAAAATCTTGTCCGGAATTTTTATGCAATGAATGCGTGAAGCGTATTTAAAACCAGCTTAAGTACTAAGGGGTAATGAAAAAAACCGGACAAACCAAACAACTTATTGCAAAAGTATCGTCTAACTGATTTGGGTTGGCAATGGTTTGAAGAACAAAAGAAGTGACTATAGGAATAGGGTGAATGAGATCGATCAATTGGTTTACTTGTCCGTTGAGGATATCAACCTCTGAACCTCCCTCATATTCATGGCGGTCCGTTTTGGAAATGTACTTGGTTTGTCAGGGTCAGTGATACTATTATTCAAACGTCAGATAAAAAATGGTGGTCCGGTTACAGTGACTCATCCGGAAATAACCTGATACTTCATGTTTATTGAAGAGGCGGCTCAGCTTATTCTGCAGGCAGGAGCTATGGGGCATGGAGGAGAAATTTTCATCCTTAAAATGGGAGAACCAATTAAAATTGCACAAATGGCAAGAGATTTGATAAAGCTTGCCGGGTGCGAACCGGATTCTG
>DQTH01000226.1 GCA_015662865.1 Desulfocapsa sulfexigens | reverse complement strand
GTTTTGCCAAAAATAGCAATTCCATAATGCTATAGAACGATTACGGGGCGTGAGTCCTTTGGTGTGGGGTTTTCCATCAAGATAGTAATGTGCACAAGCTTCTGCAGCCGCTGTTTCAGTGTAACCATGGTTCAAAAGTTTGCTGAAATAATCCTCATAGATAATTTGGCAGTGTTTAAGTTTTTTATCCAAAGTAATTACTATCTAGTATCATGCTGAATATCATAAGAAGTCTTCTAAATCCTCTCGATACAATTATACATTCAAAAATTAGTATCAACTGCCTTGGCCAAAATATTGAACATGACCATTCCATTCTATAAAGTACACATGATCCTGAAAGTCATTTCATTGAAACCTACTAAAATGCTAACAGAATTTCCTGCTCAAGGCCGCAATTATACCTGTCCATAAGGGAAACTATATACCGTGTTGTTTTATCTCTGTTGTTACGCAATCGCAATAGTATCGCTTTACTGTCTTCCAGCAATTCTGCTTTCCCGTATCGGGATAACAATTTTTCTAAATCATCTGGCACATACATTTTTACCCGACCAGGACAGGCCTTTTTCAATCGTAAATATTCATCAACTCCAACTGGATCATAGTCTCCAAAATGTACTATCTGACAAGATTGCATTCCAGGAGAAGAGAGCCAGCGCAAAGCCCGTTCAGAAAGTCTGCCGGCCGCATAATATATCAAATCCGCTTCAAAGCCAATTTTTTCAAAATGGAAAAACACTTCAAGATTTTCCACAATTGCCATAACTCCGGATCCTGCCCATTGAGAGGCGTCATCAAGGCGGACAGCCGCTACATCTGCAAGATTACACCACTCCGTAAGCGGTAACAGTCTGCCGTTTTTTGACAGAATATCAACATTCCCTCCTGCCCGTAATGTCAGGATTTCAGCATCGGTGGCTGATGTTTTTTTCGCATCTCGCAGGTGGGCAATTGCACTGCTTCTGGGGCTGCCATCCAACCTGACTTCCTTTTCAAGTCCTGATGGGTAATATTTTTTCGCATAGACAAGCAGAGCAGGGTGGTCACAGAGCCTGACACTTCTGCCAGCTCCAATGCGTACTTCCTCGAGTACTTCCGTCGCAAATAGAGATTGCAGTTTTTTCCTGTCCCGGGCTGAAATGTTGCTTACAGGCACTCTCTTTCCCTGCAGGAGGGTACTCAGGTGTTTTGCCAGCGAATCAGGCATGGGATTGTCTTAGCCTCACCAGGGCATTATTCTCAAGCAACAGTCGCCCTTTTCTGTCTTTCAGATAATAGAGATTGTCAGCTACATCCATGGCTTCTGGGCTGGCAAGGATTGGAGTGAACCCCATCTCTACTGATTGCTCAACAATAGATGAGACATTCTCCCTGTCAAGGCTTGATGCCTCATCCAGATAGAATGGTATCTTCACATCTCTTTTCTCATCAACAAGGCCACGAAGAAGCATGAGGTTTATAAGCACTTTTATTGTTATGGTGGTGCCGTTGGATTCTATTGTTTCCAGTTTTGTATATCGCTGTGGAGTACCATCCGCTATGGTCACCTCAAAATGCAACTCAAACAACTGCAGCAGTTCAATTCTCCCCGAATTCCTCAGAAACTCTCCAATAAACTCAAGAGCTTCATCTATATTTTGCAATCCAGCAAAAAGAGGCGCATCATTGCGGGATGATACCGCTTTTAACCGTGGAACCAACTGGGCATTCTCGGCCAGCACCAATTTTAATCGACTTAAATTAGAGACAGAGACCTTACTCAGTTGTCTGTTCAGATTAGCCACCCTGCTCTTCAGAGTTTCCAGATCTTTCAGCATACTTTTAATGGCCGTCTGTAAATCGGCAGTAAGACCTGACCAGAGCTTTTCCACAGCCTCTTCTCTCTTGCTGAGACCATCCAATTCATCATAAAGCAGGTCTAAGGTTTCTTCCTCGGTCTTTCCTTTTATTTTACCGTAGGTTTTGGCTTCAATAGCATCAAGTTTAGCACACAAATCCTCTCTTTTCTGCTGTTCCTGTTTGCTTTTGTTTTCATATTCGGCAATCGTTTCTTCTACTGTTTCAGGAAAGTCGACAAGCTGTTCCTCTGTTTTCCAGACAGAATCAGGCAGAGGGAGAGAGCGCACCAATTTGTTGAGTGCCTCTTCTCTGGTTTCAATGTCTATTCGTTGACTGCGAAAGCGTCTCTCCTGCTCTTGATAAACCATTCCCTGCTTACTCAACTCAATTTGCTTATCCTCAACCCAGCTTCGATGGGCTTCCTGTTTGTCGAGTTCCTTTTTCCAGCCCTTCTCATTTTCACATTTTTCCCGATACTCCAAATATTCCTGGTAACGTTTTTCCAACTGCTTCAATGAAGCTTCATCAATCTGATTTTGTTTCTGTAAAACTTCACTCTCTTCTGCTGCCTGCAATGTGTTTTGATCTCTTTCAAGTTCAGCCTGTAAATCCTCTATTTTTTCAGCAATAAGGACGGGATCTGAATAGGTTTGCAGATCCGGCAGCAAAGAAGTGGATAATGAGATTTGCACAGTCTCATCAAGGTAACGCTGTTCATCTATCCGCCCTAAGATTTTCCTGAAAATATTTTTAAGCTTATCAACATCCAGTACCTCAATCTCTCCCTTGGTCACGGTCATTCCCAACAGATCATGATTGAATAACTGAAAAACCGAGGCAATTTCTTCATCAGAATAGTGTTGCTTCAAATACGAAACAGCAGAGTTGGCCACACCTCTTAACAGCTCTTCCTGCTTTTTCAGCTCCATCCTGTTTTGCTTTATACGACTGGTAACCCGGCGCACCGGTTCTGCTGCTGAAGTTTTCAACTGATAGGTCACATCGCCAATTTTCTTTTTCAGCTGTGCAATGGCCGTTTCTTCCGTCGGGGCAAAATAAGAAGAAAAATCCTCTTTTTCCTGCTGCAATTTTCTAAGATTTTCTTTCACAACACCCAATTCTTCAGTAATTTCCTGTAACTGCCTGCGCATCTCCTGCTGCGTCCTCTCATTGTCAGCAATGTCTGTAGTCAGCTGAATCTGCTTTTGTGCGATTTTTTCTTTTGCAAGATCACTCTTTCGCCTTCTCGACTCAGCGCCTTCCTTGATCTTCTCATATAACTGCGGCAGCACAGAGCGTAGAGTATCTCTTTGCTTGGCCAATGATAAGGCAGCATCAATATCCCCTGCGACCCTTTTTAGATCTTTTACCTTATTGGCCTGTAGCCGCACCTGTTCATATTTACTTGAATAGCTGGATTCCAGATCTATGACACTCTGCTGAAAATCAGTTTCGTAAATTTCAAAGAGAAATCGTTTCAGATCTTCCTGACTGATATGGGTCAGCCGTAAAAGGTTTGAAAAAACTTTTCTAAATCGCTCATATCCACCTCTGTCCCGCATCGGCAGGAGCTCAAGTCTCACCCCTCTGTTCTCACCAAGTCCGGTTAAAGCCGCTTTTAGATGTGATGGTTCAAGGAGCGTGTATTCCCGATCCGAAAGACGGGAGCGGATGGTCTTATTTGGTCGAACCTGCTGTTGCTCATCAATGAAATCTGCCAGATGGAGTTTTCCCATATAACTGAAACGCTCAAATTTATAGCTTTTCAGCGGACCCAGGCCGTGTACTCCCAAAACTCGAAAGCCCGTTGGCGATAGACATTCAAAAAGGATGTAACTGTCAGGGTCTGGAAAATAATACTTCCGGGTTTGGTCCAGATCTCTGGCAAAGTGCATTTTTTGCTGTTGATCTATATAGAGGAACTGAAGGGTTGAAATGAGTGATGTCTTGCCAACATTATTTGGTCCAATCAAATGCAGAGGCCGGATTAATTCTATATCTCCAAATTCGTATTTCCCAGACCTGATAAGTACGAGACGTGTTGGCCCAATACTCATAACACCTGTTCCTTTTCATCAGTTGTACTCTCGTTAGCTTTCTGGACAATTGCCCCACAGATGTCGAAAAAACGATACACTGGAGACCTGAAACGAAAGGTATCACCTTTGCGTTGGGCAAAACCAAATTTTTCCAGGTTTGTCACTATGTTTAATAGTCCGTCATCATCTGCTATTCCAATCTCTTCCATATAAGATCGATACCGTCTGGAACCAAGATGGGGAAGATCTGCGATCGAAAACGTCTTTGTTAATATTCCTTCCTCCACAGCCTCTCCCTTCCCATCAAGGTGTTCCATGAGAATGAAAATAAAGAGTGCCATTTTCTCACTCCTGGCACTCAAACTCTTTCCACCACGAAAATAATAAAAATCCCGGGAATGAACTTCCATCTTGAACCCCAAATGGGTAAACAAATCCCCAAAAGCCGCTGCATTATCATGCAGAGCAAAATAGATATTTCCATCTTCAGCACAAACATGTCGGCCTCTACACAAAAGCTGAAAAATCTCTTCTAAATGCGGTAAGGCAAATGGACTCTTCTCATTCATAGTATCTGTTCAATTACCATCGGATAGGCACAAATATTCACATCGTTAAACTGATAGTTTTTTTGCTCATGGCTGAATGTTGTTTCACACAGAGGAGAATGTATAAGATGGCCATACACGCGTAAAATATCTGTGAGCTCAAAATCAAGATATCTATCAAACAGCCATGCCAGAGTATCTGTTACCGGGACTTCATTATTTAAACTGTCAACCACATCTTGCAGATCCATGTACTGAGGATTTGAAACATTTTCGCCAAGAGACAGATGTGGCGCCTGTTGCGGTACATATTCTTTAACACCATGTAGATATGATTCAATAATAGTATTTGTAAACAGGCCCTGCTGCAGCCAACCAGCCGGCAGTGCCAACACATCGGTGAGCTGCAGACTCCGCAGACCAAACTTATCTATTTGCTCAAGGGCCCTTGATGCTCCACGG
>DQTH01000248.1 GCA_015662865.1 Desulfocapsa sulfexigens | reverse complement strand
ATTTTGAATTTCTCTGATGTTTTTCATAATGTTTACGAAGACCTATTTAACAAACGTTGCTATTACAGGGTTTCAGGTAGTCTCGGGAATTGCTGGTGGGATTGTCAATTCTCCCGTTTGTTAGTGTTATTATCTTATTGTTCAAACACGTTTAAACCGGCGTCGCGGACGGATATCGTCAAACCTGTTCCTTGTTTTTTTCTGCCATCTCCAGGTATCTTTTTACAGTGCGCCAATCGAGTCCCGTTATTCGGGAAACAGCCTGGTAGGTCGTGTGTTTCCGGTAAAGAACACTGCAATAATGGGCCGTGAGCTCTGTTACATTCATTTCTCCTGCGTCAATGGCCTGATGCACAGAGTGGCCTGTTGATGTTGTCTGTCCACTGTCCTGGTCCACGGAACAACTGTTATTCAGCAGGACTTGCCTGGTACACTGTTCAAGCTCCCTGACGTTTCCGTTCCATGGATAGTCCCTGCCGAGCCTGGTGGTAATTATCTGTTGAACTGTTTTTGTAAGGTTCTTGTCTCTGTGTCCTATTATCCTGGTCAGTAGAAAATCAATGAGCAGTGTAAGCTCATGAGGTGATTCCGCTATTCGTTTACGAAGGGATGGAATCTGGATAATGTCTGAACTCAGCTTGAAGTAAAAGTCATTGCGAAAGGTTCCGTCTCTACGCATTTTGTCCAGTGGGCGATTTGTTGCAGCAATAACCCGCCCGAAAAAATGTTTTTCCTCAAGACTTCCCACCGGTGAAAAAATTCTTTCCTGCAGCACCTGCAGCAGTTTTATCTGAATGGGAATTGTTGTGTCGCCAATCTCATCTAAAAAAATGGCTCCATGGGGTGAGCAGAGGGTAAAAATTCCCTGGTGGCTCTTAATTGCACCTGTAAAAGCACCTTTCAAGTGGCCAAAAAGTTCCGATTCGATGAGTTGTTCAGAATATTGAGAGAGGTTGCGGGAAACAAAAGCTGTGGCAAAGTTATCTTTAAAACATGATTTTTTCAGGTCAAACGGAATATATCCTGATCGCCCGATTGCTGCTGCGGCAAGGCTTTTTCCCGTTCCGGTTTCGCCAAGGAGCAATGTTGAAAAATCTTCCATACGCCGCCAGAGACCCTTGGTATATCTGTTGATGTCGCAGGTGAAAATATTGTTCCAGAGTTGGGCACGCAATTGCTTCATGGCAGAACTATATCCTATCAGGCTTCGCTGAATAAAAAAGTAAGCACGCCGCATCTGGAAAAAAAGTGCAAAGTAGTGCAAAGACTCTGTCTGTGAGAAATCAAAATTCTTCAGGGCGAGTAGTGCGTCATCTGCATCGCTGAACTTGATAATGCGGTTATTTTCAGATGATTGGGCAAGGATATGTCGATCCAGTATATCTGAAAATTGGTGAAAGATATGAAAAGGTAAAGATTTTTTATCAGTTCCCTGTCTGTGTCATTTGCAAAAGATGTTATTCTTTTACGGCCACTATTCTGCAGATTACTGATCTGTTCAGAGGCAAGATCAGTCACTTTTTCAAGGATCGTATTGTTTTACGCGTTTTCCGGCAGCCCGGTTATTTTACAATCGACTATACGTCTTTCCGGTGTGAATGGATTGGCGAAAATGGCCAGGGAGAACAGTGAGAAAAGTGTACGTTCTTGATCGCTGAGGAGATTTTTCATTGTATCAGAGTTGTTTGTTTGAAGTGATATTCATTAAATTTACTCTTTGTATACGTTTTATGTCAATGAGTGGCTTGTTGAGTCTGTGTTGAAATTTTGTTTTTCATGTTATTTAAGGTGATTATCTATTAATTGTAAGAATGGCATAATAGCTGCTGTTAAAATTTCAATTGTGTTGCTGTTGTTGACGATATTAAAGTGTAGTGAGTGAGGAAAAGATGGCTGAGAACAGATACAACATGAAAGAAGTGAAGGCAGCAAGGGGCAGATTTATTGCAATGGCAGCCACCTATTTTCTTGGAGTGTTCAACGATAATTTTTTTAAACAGGCAGCTCTTATTCTTGCGGTTGTTGCAGGTTTAAGCGGGTTACAGGGAACTGCCACTGCTCTTTTTTCCCTTCCCTTTGTCCTATTCTCAGCATATGGCGGCTGGCTGGCTGACCGGTATTCCAAACGACAGGTTATCATCGGAGTGAAAATTCTTGAGGTGATAGCCATGGTACTCGGGGCCTACGGCATATATACAATGAACTGGACATGGATTCTTGCCATGGTTTTTCTCATGGGCCTGCAGTCCACTTTTTTTGGTCCTGCCCTGAATGGTTCCATCCCGGAACTCTATCCTTCCTGGTATGTGACAAAGGCCAATGCCCTCCTGAAGCTTGTGACAACCGTCGCCATTCTGCTAGGAATGGCAACAGCAGGGATTGCACTGGATCAACACTGGGTTGAAACTGAAATACCATTTGGTCGGCTTCTGGTTTGTGTAATGGTCTTGCTGATATCAATTTTTGGCCTGCTGGCTGCGTTCGGCATTAAGAAAATAAAGAGTTCAGGAAGTCGTTTGCCATTTCCCTGGTCCGGCCCGCTTGTATCTCTGCAGGACAGCATCAATCTTCGGCGTGACCCTCTTCTTTTACTGGCTGTTCTTGGTGATATGTTTTTCTATTTTTTCAGCCTGCTTGCTGTAATGGTGATAAATAACCTTGGGATTTCAGAACTCCATATGTCAAAGACGGAAACCAGTCTGCTTGCTGTTTCATTGATGGTTGGTGTATGCCTGGGCGCGCTGATTGCCGCACGAATAACCAGTACTGAGCACTGGTCACATGTTCTTGGTCCTGCCTGTTTCGGTATGGGAACATGCTTGCTTGGAACAGGTATGGTTGCCGGAATGCAGGTAAATTCTCAAT
>DQTH01000249.1 GCA_015662865.1 Desulfocapsa sulfexigens | reverse complement strand
GAGGATCCAGTTTTGTGCCAGCTCTCTGGATCGGAGTCTACGCTTACCTCCCGCCTCCGCGGGAATGACAAACAAAATGGCTGAGTTTTGTATGTAATCAGAATTAATAAAGTCTCTGTTCCGGTATTTTTCCGCACCTAATAACGCCAGATCACCAATCTAAAAAGAGGCACTTCCCTGTGTCCCGGCACCGGGCATTTCATTCTTTTTTAGCGGCTTCCACACATTTAGATGCTGTGCGCAGAACATTGCTGAATAGCTGTTTGACCTTCGGTGGGGAATGGCTATTTTTTCTATATCTTGTGACCATCTTCACTATTTTTGTAGACACATGAGAGTATGCCCGGCTAAGGTATTTTTTTAAGTTGCCAGAGTTCCACTTTTTATGAATTGGCGCTGGCTGACAGTAACAGCAAACTGCATGGAAAGAAGGAGAGCGACGATGAACATTGTTATTCTTGGGGCAGGGGCTATTGGTCGATTATTTGGAGTATACCTGGGACGGGAAGGGCACAGGATTACTCTGGTTGACCCGGATTTTGAAATAGTTGACGCTATAAATGAAAAAGGGCTTGGCTACATGGAACAGGGAGGTAATGATCCTGATGCTGTGGATTTTGTGCCGGCCCAGGCTTTCACCCAAGCCCGGGGAATTAATGAGGCTGAACTTACTCTGCTGGCAGTTAAATCCTATGACACCCTGACTGCCGTCCAATCCGCATCCCACCTTATAAGTGACAGCGCTCCGATCCTGACCCTGCAGACAGGGCTTGGGAATATTGAAGTTATGGAACAGCTTGTCAAACCTCAGCAGATTATCGGCGGTTTTACCTTTATGGCGGCAGCGGCTCTGGGGCCGGGTGTTGTCCGGCAGGGCGGTGTTGGTAAAACCTACATTGGTGAACCAGCCGGCGGCATGAGTGAACGGGTACGCGATATCGCCGCAATGTTCTCGGAGGTCGGGCTTGAATGCACCCCTGTACACCGTTTTTCCGGTCGCCTCTGGTGCAAGGTGATTGTTTTCTCTGCAATTAATGCGCTTTCTGCTGTTTTGCGTGTAAAAAACGGGTCCCTGCTTGAATCCATGGAATCCATCACACTCATGAAACGGATGGTTGATGAAGGACGCCAGGTTGCCAGAGTGCAGGCAGTGGATCTGGTGTTCCATGATCTTTATGATCTGCTTTTTGAAGCCTGCCGCAGAACAGACCAGAATATTTCCTCCATGCTGCAGGACATTCTCAGTGGCCACAGAACCGAAATTGAGGCGCAGTGTGAGGCACTGGTGCGATACGGAAAAGAGGCGGGAGTTGCGACACCGACCCAGCAAACCATGGTTGAGCTCGTCAGGTTTGTTGAAAAAAATGGTATCGGTCATGGAGCGGAAGGAGGTGTGATATGAACGACTGGAAAAAAGTACTTATCACAGTTGATGACACCCCGACTTCAGACAAGGGGCTCAACTATGCCGGAAATATCATTGGTCATCTGGAGGATGTCAAAATTTGTCTGCTCCATATCTATCCGGAACCACCTCCTGATTATTACAGAAAAGGCGGCTCCCTTGATGACTACAAAGAGCAGTGTGAACAGAAAGCCGCGGTTTTGTTCAAGCGAAATGTGGACATGCTGATGAATGACGGCATCAGCAAAGAAGATATCTGTCAGGATGTGCGGATGGCTGATCAGTCAACCATAAGCGAGGCCATTCTACAGGTACAGGAAGAGGGAGAATTTGGTACGATTGTGGTTGGTAAACGCGGGGTGTCCAAAGCGGAGGAATTTCTTTTTGGTTCAATCTCCAATGCCCTGGTGCATCATACCCGGGATTGCACGGTATGGGTGGTTGGTTGATGGAACTCAGTGATCTCCCGGTTGAAATATCTGACCGTCTGCAGGCCCATCGTGTGACAAAGAGTTTGCGGAGAAAAAGTCGTGTGTTTACTGATACCACCAATTTTACGTCCATTGACTATGGGGATATTATTTATGTTGATGGCCGGTATCTTCTGGTTGTTGCCTATACCAGAGAAGGACGATTCGGAGTTGATGAGCAGGTTAAGCCGTGGGTTCCCAAAGTGGAGGACCTGGCCACTGGCGAAAAACAGATACTGAAACTGGTCTTCCATGAAACATTCGATTTCACTTTCGGCTCCTTTACTATCCCCTGCTACCGAAATCCTGAAAAAGAGGCCCGGGTTCTGGAACTGGTCCAGGGGCACGGTCATTTCATGCAGGGAGAGGGGGTTCTTGATGAAGCCGGCAATCTTGTTCGTGTCCTCGATATCATTGACGGTACCCGGCTTGATAAAGTGATTAATCGCTCAAAGTTGAACCACGAAGATTATTTTTACAGGGAATTCCCGGGGATATTAGAACATTACCTGCCATGCGTTGAGGGAATCGGCTTTCTCCATGCACATGGATTTCGCCATGGCGATGTGCGGCGTGATCATATTTTTGTTGATCGGGATACCGGGATCTATCAGTGGATTGATTTTGACTATGACTTTTATATGCCGGAAAAGCCGTTTGTTCTTGATCTGTATGAGTAGGGTAACGCTCTGATGTACATTACAGTTCGTGGGAATCTTTATCCCTGTGATATTATAGTAAATCCGGATCTTGGGCAATCGGTTGCAGCCAGACTTGACCCTGGCGACTTTGCTCTGCTTTCTAAAAACAGGGTTGTAAATCTGCAGAAAATATTTCCCTACATTCCAACAGCACTGAACAATATCTTCCTCCATTTTTCTCTGGGTACGGAAGTTTTCTATGATACGGTGGATGAACTGTATGCTGATCTGGCTGAGGTGGCTGGGAAGGGGTGGTAACTTGACATCAGTGGAATTATGCTTATTTTATTTAAGATAGAGGAATGAAAACAATATGTTGCGGCTAGGGCCGCTGTTGGTTAATTCATTCGGGGAGGGTACCATGACTAAAATAAGCAAGGTTGTTGTACCGGTAGATTTTTCCAGTCACACTGACAAGGTTGTTGAGTATGCTTTATCCGTGGCAGACGAATTCGGTGCAGAAGTGCTGTTTCTTCATGTGGTCAATGACTATTTAGTGCCTGCCCGAAAACCCGATTCGATGATTTCCCGCGTAGCTATTTCAGTATTTAGTTGAGCACCATTTACAGTGGAAG
>DQTH01000021.1 GCA_015662865.1 Desulfocapsa sulfexigens | reverse complement strand
TGACAGAAGCCATTGCTCTTGGGCATGATCTGGGACACACTCCTTTTGGTCATGCGGGTGAAGCAACACTCAATGAACTGCATCCGGGCGGGTTTCGCCACTATATCCACAGTCTGCGAGTGGTGGATTTTCTTGAAAATAAAAGACGTGGCTTGAACCTCACTTTTGAGGTTCGAAACGGGATAGTAAAGCATTCAAAAGGTCGAAATGATATATTTCCGGTGGATGAGTCAGAGCTTCCCATGACTCTGGAAGGGCAGGTTGTGCGCGTGGCTGATATTGTCGCATATGTCAATCACGACATGGATGATGCTCTGCGTGCTGGAATCCTGGGAGAAGATGATTTGCCGGCAGATATAAGGGCAGTGGTGGGAGAACGACATTCCAAGCGAACCGGAGCCATGGTACGTGATCTGATTGTTGAAACTCTTGGGGCTGCAGACGGCAGGTTGCATATCAGTAAAGCCATGCTTCAGGCCATCACGGCTCTCAGGATGTTTCTGTATGAAAATGTGTACAGGTATTACAGGGTTCACAATGAATTTGAAAAGGCACAGCGGATTATCCGGGATCTGTACGGTTACTTTATGGAGAACGGGCTTGGCCACTTTGTTGGCAGTGACTGGGAGTCTCTGGGAGGCGGGTCGTGGAAAGATGAAGAGCAGGCTCACCGCCGTGTTTGTGATTTTATTGCCGGGATGACGGATCGTTATGCCATGCGGATTTATGAACAGATCTTTTTGCCAAAACCATGGAATGCACCGATTTAAATTGAACCTAAATCCGTGACGGCTGTGTGATTTTTTGAGATTATTTGGGACACCTTGATTTAGGTCACTATTATCAAAGCGTTCAAAATGACCGGGCTACATCACTGGCGCACGCTCACGGATTCAGGTTGAAAAATTGTGCGTCACATACTTTTGGGATAAGCAAATATATTTAAACCAATCTATAAAAATAATAGCAGTTTTATGAAAAATACAGATGATAAAAAGGCTCTGGCCAAGAGCTATGAGTTCGATAATGTAGAAGAAAAATGGTTACAGCGATGGGCTGAAAATGGTTCTTTCCGGGCTACAATGGAAGAAGGAAAACCCTCATTTTCTGTAGTGATCCCGCCTCCCAATGTGACGGGTGTCCTTCATGTGGGGCACGCCTTAAACAATACCATGCAGGATGTTCTGGTGCGTTATCATCGCATGTGCGGCGATAATACCCTCTGGGTGCCGGGTACAGACCATGCAGGGATTGCCACTCAGAATGTTGTGGAACGTCAGCTTGCCACAGAAGGTAAAACCCGGCACGATCTTGGCCGTGATGCCTTTATTGAACGGGTCTGGGACTGGCGCAAAGAAAAAGGCGGCACTATCGTCAATCAGCTCAAACGCATGGGCGCATCCTGCGACTGGGAGCGGGAACGTTTTACCATGGATGAGGGCTTGTCCACATCCGTGCGTGAAGTGTTTGTCCGTCTCTATAATGAGGGGCTGATTTACAAAGGTGACTATATTGTCAACTGGTGTCCACGCTGCCATACTGCCCTTGCCGACGATGAAGTGGAACATGAGGACAAAAAGGGAAAGCTGTATCATATTCGATATCCCTTTGCCGATGGCTCAGGTGATGTGGTCGTTGCTACCACTCGGCCTGAAACCATGCTGGGTGATACCGGTGTTGCTGTGCATCCTGACGATGAAAGATACTCGCATCTGGCAGAGGTGGGTATCAATCTGCCCCTTACTGACCGCACAATTCCCGTTGTTTTTGATCATCATGTGCAAAAGGATTTTGGGACCGGTGCCCTCAAAGTAACCCCGGCCCATGATCGTGATGACTATGAAATCGGTATTCGTCATTCGCTTCCTATCATGAAAGTCATGGATGATCATGGTGTTATGAATGATAAGGCCGGAAAATATGCAGGTCTTGATCGTTTTGAATGTCGCAAGAAGATCGTGGAAGATCTGAAGTCTCAGGGCTTTCTGGTGGAAATTGAAGACTATGACCATGCGGTCGGGCAATGTTACCGATGCGCTACAGTTGTTGAACCCACAACTTCCCTGCAGTGGTTTGTCTCTGTCCGCCCCCTAGCCGACAAAGCGGTTGCAGCTGTTCGGGATGGACGCATCAATATCTACCCCAAAACCTGGTACAACACCTTTTATTCCTGGATGGATAATATCCGGGACTGGTGCATTTCCCGCCAGATCTGGTGGGGACATCGCATTCCAGCCTGGACCTGTAAGGACTGTGGAGAACTCATAGTGGCATCCGTTGATCCCACAAGCTGTTCAAAGTGCGGTTCAGGTAATCTTGAACAGGAAACCGATGTCCTCGATACCTGGTTTTCTTCTGCTCTCTGGCCGTTTTCCACCATGGGCTGGCCTGAAAACACAAAAGAGCTGCAGACTTTTTATCCCACTTCCGTGCTCATAACCTCCTTTGATATCCTCTTTTTCTGGGTAGCGAGAATGATGATGATGGGCCTGCATTTCATGGATGAAGTGCCGTTTAAGGATGTGTATCTCCATGCCCTGGTGCGTGACAAGCACGGAAAAAAAATGTCCAAATCAACCGGGAATGTCATTGATCCGCTAGTGATCATGTCTCAATACGGCACTGATGCCATGCGTTTTACCCTCACCGCTTTTGCTGCACAGGGCCGCGAGATCAAACTTGATGAAGAGCGGATTGAAGGATATCGCTTTTTTATTAATAAGCTCTGGAATGCCGCACGTTTTGCAATGATGCATGTTGAGGAATGCGATCCCTCAATAACTGATGTGGTGAACGCACCTGAGAAACTGCCCCTGATCCACCAATGGATCTTAAGTAGAACAGCAAAGACCATTGTAGATGTCCGTCGTGCCTTGGATGAATACCATTTTAATGATGCTGCATCAGTTATCTATCAGTTTGTCTGGCATGAGTTCTGTGACTGGTATCTGGAATGGATCAAGGCAGATCTTTTCAGCAAAGATGAAACCCTTCGGGATCAGGCCAGAGGCGTTCTGTTGTATGTTCTGGAAACAGTACTGAAACTGATCCACCCCATTACGCCTTTTGTCACCGAGGAAATCTGGAGTGTACTGCCGGGCGAGAGGCCAATGCTTGTGACAAGTGAGTACCCAGTAGCTGCAGACTGGCAGGATGAAAAAGTTGAGAGCCAGGTGGAACTGCTCATGGGCGTAATTACCGGTATCCGAAATATCCGGGCTGAAGCTGATGTCCATCCTTCTGCTAAAATAGAAGCTTTTGTGCTCTGTGCTGATTCTGAAAAACGGGAGCTGATCCAATCATTTTCTGTCTCCATTTCTGCAATGACAAGACTTGAATCACTCTCTGTTGCTGCAGAAGGTGATAAACCGGATGATGCCGGAACCTACATTTATCAGGATATTGAGATGTATGTACCGCTCAAGGGGCTTGTTGATGTTGAAAAAGAACGGGAGAAGCTTGAAAGAGAACGAAATAAAATTGAAAAATCCCTGAAACAGATAAACGGAAAGCTGGGTAATGAAAAATTCCTGGCAAATGCTCCTGCTGAAATTGTTGAAAAAGAAAAAGGCAAGCAGGCAGAGCTAGAAGCAAAACTGGCCAAAATTGCTGAAGCTGAAAAGAGGCTTGCAGAAATTGGATAAGGCAAGGCTTGATAAACTGCTCCGCTCTTTTTTAGAGGAAGATATCGGGCACGGTGATCTGAGCAGTGAACCGCTCTTTGCAAATGGCGAAACAGGCTCTGCCCGTCTTGTAGCCAGGGAATCATTTGTGGCTGCAGGAGCAGAACCTATCGCTGCAAAAGTCTTCACTCTGCAGAACGGAGATATACAATGCACGGATGCGGTTTCCGACGGGACAAAGGTAGAGAGGGGAGACTGCCTGCTTTCAGTGGCTGGCCCGGTGGTTGATCTGCTGAAAGCTGAAAGGGTGGCCCTGAACCTGTTACAGCGCCTTTCCGGTATCGCCACCCTCACAGAACGTTTTGTGGGAAAAGTAAAATTGTATCCTGTTCGTATTACAGATACCCGCAAAACCACGCCGGGGCTGCGTATGCTTGAAAAATACGCGGTGCGGGCAGGAGGAGGCTACAATCATCGTTTTAACTTGAGTGACGGGGTGCTTATCAAGGATAATCATATCGCAGCCTGTGGCTCTCTTAGCAGAGCAGTTGCAATTGTGCGTGAAAAAGTGCCGCATACCATCAAAATTGAGGTGGAAACAGATACTCTGGATCAGGTCAGGGAATGTATTAACTTAGGCGTTGATATCATCATGCTGGATAATATGGATCTGGCAACCATGAAACAGGCTGTGAACATGATTGATGGAAGAGCACTGATTGAGGCGTCAGGTGGTGTTAACCTTGAATCAGTGGCAGGTATTGCGGCAACAGGTGTTGATATCATATCAGTGGGAGCCCTTACGCATTCTGCTTCGTCTTGTGATATCGGGATGGACTGGAAAATATAAAAAGAGATTATTTTCGACGTCAGCAAGCATTCTGTATGAAAGAAATTATCTTGATAATTTGCTAAACAATGTGCAATAATATAAAATCTAATAAGGAATATTGTAACTTCTCTATCTTTATAGAGATTATTATATAGAAATCCCTGTCCAGCAAAGGTGTCAAAATATGCGTTGTCCTAAATGTGGTTACATATCTTTTGATCATATGGAAACCTGTCTGAAATGCAAGAAAGACATTTCAGGAAGTTCAGAGGTTGAAGGCACTACTTACCATGCAGCGACTCCTTCATTTCTTAAGATACCGGTAGAAGCAGATCCCGTGGAAGAGAGTGCTGCTCCCATTGATGTGAATGATGATTTTGCTGAAGACAACTATGATTTTTCAGATCCGGATCTGGAAGCTCTTGTCAATGATGAAGACGATATCACCATCGAAGACTCGGGTGATGAGGAAGGTAGTATCTTTTTTACCGATCCTGACAGCGCTGATTTTCAGCTTGAGCCTGATGATGAGGACGATGACGAAATTGGTTTTGAATTTGAACTGGAAGGTGGAGATGATGATCTGGAGCTTTTTAATGATGAAGAAGCAACAGCACCAGCACTGAGTGTTCCTGACGAATTAGCGGATATTTCCGATCTTGCCCCCCCTGTTGAGGAAGATAGCCCGCCAGCTGCTGCTTCGGAGCTGGGAGGAATGAATCTCTCCCTTGATGATGATATGAATCTGGACGAGGACCTGGATCTGGACGGGCTCGATCTTGATCTTGGTTTCGGACAGACTACGAATGATATAGATGCTGAGCTGTCCCTGTCACTGGATGATATAGATTTGTCCTCTGAGGATATCACAATGGACAGCAGTGATCTGGATGGCATCAGTATGGACCTGGACCTTGATGGCTTGGATTCCGCTCCTGTACAGAAGAAAGAGAAATCTCTTGGAAGTCTGGATGGCATCACTCTTTCACTTGATTGATTAATTTATGAGGAAATTAGTTGACACATGTAAGAATGTTGTGTAGATAGCACTGCACACAAGGTGCCGGGATAGCTCAGTCGGTAGAGCAACGGACTGAAAATCCGTGTGTCCCTGGTTCGATTCCTGGTCCCGGCACCACAGTAGTTTCAATGGGTTAAGTCATTAATTTGGCTTAACCCATTTTGCATTTTAGCCCTGTCTTGCCCAAATTTTACCCAAAATGGTTCTAACTATGTTTAATCATGGTTGCCTATCATACCGGAATAGAGGTCTTTTAGTGCTTTTCCGTCATTATTGTTCACAGCATTTTTGAGGTACTTTGTGTAAATACCGATTCAGAGACCACCAAGCCATACATTCCAGCAACGACAAGGTGCAGGCAGAATTTGCAGGGAGTAATCGCTGATGATACATTTACGATCCTCTTCATGATTCATTCATATTTCTTATTGATGTTGAGGGCAGTTTTTTTTATCTCTTGAACAAAAGAGTCAGGTTCCAACACTTGTGCGTCATCCCCCCAGGACAGCACCCATCGCTTCAGTTCCAGAAGGTGATTTACTGTCATCGTTAATATCAATTCACCATCACCATATTCAACGATCTCCTGGGTCGGGTGCCAGGTTCTTTCCCGCACATAGTCTGCAACACGTTTTCTAAAGCGAATCTTCACTTTAATATCACCACTACTCCAGTGTACCCCAAAATGCAGCTGCAAGAAGTGAATTTTTGTTTTTAAAATGCTTGTAAATAGTTCCCAACCCGATCTCTGCATGGGAAGCAACCATCCGTATAGTGGTCTTTTTAAATCCCTTAGTGTCAAACAAAAAACGGGCACTTTCCAAAATTAATGCATAGGTTTCTGCTTTTTGTTTTTCCCGTCTTTTGCCGACTGGATTTTCTGTTTTCAAGGTAATACCACCTCTAATCTAATGAACATGATAACTTAGTGAACGCGTTCACTAAGTTATCATGTTCGCTTTGTGTGTCAAGGACTAAGCTGAAGTTCCATCACAAAAACAGTAAACATATCCTGTAATATCAAGAAGATATTTAAAAATGAAAATGCACACTCCTGTCT
>DQTH01000300.1 GCA_015662865.1 Desulfocapsa sulfexigens | reverse complement strand
CAAATCTTGACCCATTCGATAACGAGTGACCACAATATGTGGTATGTGCTGGAGTTATATGCATACCCCAGTTTTGTTTTTTACTGGTTTCACGTTCACTTTCCCTTCCCGTTGTAAGTTCTCGTAAAAATAAAATATCAGCAGATTGCGATATATCTGGCTGCCTCGCGCTCTTTCTCCCCACTTTCCACCACAGAAAATATTTTTTGTTAGTAAAAAATTTACATATACTTCAATCACCTTTGTTATCAATACGTTTGCCTGTTGTGAAGGATTTCTTCTTTTCTGATCTGGGAAGGTTCTTTCGGGAAAATCGTACAACATGTTGTGGGTATTGCCGTAACATGCCCTGTATGGGGTATGTCTGTGGTTTTGGTGTAAGTGCCTTTAACCTCATGTTATTTGGAAGAAAAATCCTTGACAAGAAAGGTGTTCCTGCTATAAAAGTTATTGTAGGTGGTGCAAAGTGGAGCAAAGTGGAGAAAGGTGGTAGTGGATGGGTGGGAGTAAGGCCATAAAAAGCAGATTTCGCAGCAAGTCTGAGCACAGTCTGGATTCCAAGGGAAGGCTGAATTTCCCAAGCCGTTTCCGTGAAGTCTTGAAGCAGTATGGCTCAGAGACTCTGATGATTACAAGCTGGGGCAAACATCTGCGTGCCTATCCCGTTTCTGAATGGGAAACAATCGAAGACAAACTCATTGACCAGGGGAAAGAACAGCCTCGAATGGCCAGGTTTATTCGTCTGGTTCTTTCAGGAGTGACTGAATGTAACCTAGACAAACAGGGGCGCATTCTTCTTTCTTCTGCTCTTCGCGCTGAAACTAGAATCGGAAAAGATATCGTTCTCACCGGTATGCGGGACTGGGTGGAAATCTGGGATAAAGATGCCTGGCATCTGGAGGTCCAGGCCACCAGAGACAATTTTGATAGTTTTGATGAGGGCTTGGCTAAGCTGGGAATTATCTGATGAGCGGACAGGGTGATGCAGCAAAAATTCATTGCTCTGTGCTGCCTGCTGAAACTCTCAAGTTTTTGGCTCCCCGCAGTGATGGTATTTACGTGGATGGGACCCTGGGGCTTGGTGGACACACTGAGGCAATCCTTAAAAAGAGTTCACCGGGCGGCCGTGTGATTGCCTTTGACTGGGATGAGGCTGCCATTGAAAAAAGTAGAGAACGGCTGAAACCTTTTGGTGACAGGCTGACAATTATTAGAAGAAATTTTTCTGAGATTGTCGAGGGGTTGACTGAAGTCGGGATTGATAAGGTCGATGGAATTCTTATCGACATTGGGCTTTCATCTCTGCAGCTTGACATGGGAGAACGAGGGTTCAGTTTTCAACGGGACGAACCTCTGGATATGAGGATGGATATAAGACGGAAGATTACAGCCGCATCCATTCTGGCCGATTGCTCTGAGCAGGAACTGGCTGATATCTTTTATTATTATGGAGAGGAAAAGCAGGCCAGAAGAATAGCATCCCACATTGTTAAAGAGAGAGTGGCGGGCCCCCTGGAAACCTCCAGGCAGCTGGCAGCACTCGTGGCAAGGGCAGTGCCAAGACCATTTCATCCCAAACGGATTCATGTGGCGACGCGTGTTTTCCAGGCTTTGCGTATTGCCGTAAATACCGAGCTTGAAAACCTGGCAGCCATTTTGGAAAATGGAGTTTCCTGCCTGTCACCGGGAGCAAGATTTTGTGTCATTTCCTTTCATTCTCTGGAAGACAGAATGGTGAAAAGGAAATTTCGTGAAAATATAGAACTCAGGGTTTTGACCAAAAAACCAGTTGTTGCAGGTTCCGAGGAGAAGGAACAGAATCGAAGGTCGCGGAGCGCCCGAATGCGGGTTGCAGAGAAAATTTGAGAGAAGAGGTGAAGTCATGATTATCAATCCATCAGCTCATACAGTTGTTCCGCGCAGGAACTCTTTTCAAAATCGTACCATCGGCAGGCACAGGCGTGTTTCGATGGTACCCGTCGATAAACAATTCTGTTTTGCGGTGTCCAAAATTTGTTTTGTTTCAGCAGTATTTCTCTTTCTCAGTTCTTTCTGGCTGCAGGGCTCCATAGAACAGGTAAACGCAGAAATTGAGCAGATTCAGGTTTCCCATAGCAAACTTACCGGTGATAATATTCTCCTTCGGGCAGAAAGAGCACAATTGTTTTCACCCAAATCTGTTGAAACATTGGCTGAAAATCAACTGGCAATCCATTTGCCGGGCCCTGAACAATATTTTAAATTCTAGTAACCTGGTTTCACTGGACTGTCATATCTGCATTTCAGTTTTCATATCCGCTAACACCCCACAAGGGTGCCGCAGTGCTCTATGGTAAAACATGCAATAGCTTCTTTTGTTTACAGTTCAAGATTGACGACACATCAGGCAGGTTTCGGTAAATTCAGTAGAAATATAGATAATTCATGGCCAGGAGATCCCGTCTAAAGACAGAAAATAACAGAAAACGAAAGCTATGGATTTTATTTGTTATCCTGGTATTTTGTACCACTATAGCAAGCGTATGGGTTATCTATCGGACACAGTTGACCAACCTGTTCGCTATTTGGCAGGAAACCTTTCCAACAGAGAAACAGTTTTCAGATAATAATCGCGGCACAATCTATGACCGAAATCTGAAAGAGCTTGCCTTGACCCTGGAACGTGTTTCTCTTTTTGCAAGACCCAGAGAAGTTAAAGATCTTCAGGAGACAGCAAGGGTACTCTCAGAGGTACTTGGCTTGCCGGAATCAGAACTCATTACCCGCATGGACAGGGACGCTCATCTTGTCTGGCTGCGTCGGGATATCGGCCAGGAGGAAGAAGACGCTGTTGCCGCATTAAACTTGCCCGGTATTCATTTTCATAGGGAGGTAGCAAGAAGCTATCCAAGACGGGAATTTGCCTCCCATCTCATAGGTTACTCTGAAAATGATCTCGGACTTTCCGGTGTAGAACACTATTACAACCGGCTGCTCAATCAGGATCGCGTCCGGCAGGAAGATATCCCGGCCATTGATTTAAAAGGACAGGAGCAGACGAGTACAAACGGACATGATCTGGTTCTGACCCTTGATATGAAAATCCAGGCCATCCTGGAAAAGTACATTGCCGGACTTGGGGAAAAGATGGGAAGTGGCCGTATTTCCTCTCTTCTCATCGAGACAGCCGGCGGGGAAATTATTGCCGGGGCAAGCTATCCATCTTTTGATCCAAACAAGGTCTGGCAGAACGAGAATGAGGCTTTGGAAAGTCTCTTTTTCACGCCCATGGTTATTCCGGAAGAGATACGAACTTTTTTTCGGGATGCTGCTCTTCTTCAAGGTGGGTGGGAGCTGGGAACGCAGGTATATCCATGGAGTCTCGTCTCGGGAAAGATTGATTTCTCAAGGCAGCTGAGACTTTGGGAACGGCTGCATCTGACCACGGATATTCATGTTGATTTTTCCGATGATAAGAAATATACAGCCAATCTTCCCCAGCTTGTGAATTGCAGGCCTCCTCTCGATCTTGGAACTGTTCCTAATACGGCAACACCTTTAAAAGTTCTGCTGGGGATGGTTCATCTGCTAAATGGAGGGAAAAAGATACAACCTCATATCCTGGACAGGATTATGGAGCGTTCTGATCAAACAGAGTTCTACTATGATTATTTCCATGGCGAATCTAAGGGGCGGAATGTTTTTCCCTCTCTTGTCTCTCACGAGCTTCGCAGGTTACTTAAACTGAAGGGAAGATCAGGGGTTTTGGGCTCCACAGTTATATCAGGGGAGACTGTGTCTTTAAGAACTATCAACGCAGACGCACCTTTTGATCGCTATGTTCGGGATAGGATGTCTTTGATTGTTATCCCTGCTGAAAAACCGGAGCTGATACTTCTTATTGCTGCAAGAGACGAGGAGTTAAAGACTGATGCCTTTTCTTATGAAGGTGCTGAGTTTTTAGATAAGAAAATTGATACCATTCTTCCACCGATCGTTGCCTTACAGCAGGTTAGTCTCAATCTGGCTGACGTGGTTGAAGTTGAGAAAGTGGATGAACGTAATTTTGAGAGTAGTCCGGGAAAAACCGGGAATAAGTCTGACAGTCTTGCAGGAATGCTTGATAGACAGGTTAAAGTCATGCCGGATTTAACAGGTATGAGTTTAAGAAAAGGGTTGCGCCTTCTGCAGCGCGCAGAAGTGCATGTTGCAGTCCGGGGAACCGGTCGAATCGCTTCCCAGACACCTAAAGCCGGAAAGACTCTCAAAAAAGGTGATCAATGCGTTTTGACTCTGAAGATCGATTCCGTACCCGAAGATGCGGTACAGATGAATGATCTGCAGTCAAAAAAGGCATATTAGGATGATTTCCCGGTTTATTCCGGTTGATGTTAATTGTAGCAGGATGCAAAATGTCTGAAACTGGACACAATCATATTGCTGGAGAGTGGGCCTGCAAAAAGCCCGGTACAGTTGTGTCTTCCGGACAGGGGATAAGCCTCGCCGACATCACTCAATCACTCAATATTTCGAGTTCTTCAGCGCTATCCAATTCTTGCTTTATCAACAAAATCACTGAAGATTCAAGAGAAGTCACTTCAGGCTCTCTTTTTATTGCCCTTTCAGGAAGTCGGCAGGATGGGCATGATTTTATTGAACAGGCAATTGAATCAGGTTGTGCAGTGTTGCTGGTTGAAAAGGATCGTCCGTTAGCAGAGATTGTTTCAGACAGCCCTGTTTGCATTCTACAGGTTACTGATACAAGAAAAGCCTTGGGGATATTGGCTGAAATGATTTTTCAGTTTCCGGCAAAAAACATGACAATGGTTGCAGTGACCGGCACAAATGGCAAAACCACTGTCACCTATCTGTTTGAGTCGGTTCTGCGTCATGCAGGTAGAAATCCGGGTGTTCTGGGAACTGTTAATTACAGATATCAGCTCCCCACTGGAAAAATGAGAAAAATTCCATCTCCTTTTACAACTCCGGAACCTTTTCTGCTCCAGAAGATACTGAGAGAGATGGCGGATAGCGGTGTGGAAACCGTGATCATGGAGGTATCCTCCCATGGTCTGGAACAGAATCGAATCGGTAATCTTCTGTTTGATCTGGCAGCGTTTACGAATCTCTCCCGTGACCATCTGGATTATCATTCAGACATGGAAGACTATTATTCTGCCAAAGCACTTCTTTTCTCTGCCCATTTGAAAGATACAGGAAAAGCAGTTGTCACATATGGGGATGATGATTCTTCCATCTGGAGTGAACGCCTGCATGATATCTGCACGGATAACGGATATCCTGTTCTGAGCTGTGGCAGGCGAAAAAACTGCGATGTCTCTGCCGTGAACGTTTCAGGAACTCTCAGGCAGACTGAAATTACATTTCAGACTCCTGAAGGAAGCTGCCCTGTCTGTTCCACTCTTGTCGGTGATTTTAATGTAGAAAATCTTCAAACAACTTTTGCTATTGCACTTGCTTCAGGTGTCTCCTCCTCCACAATATGTAAAGCTCTGAGCCAAGCGGGTGGGGCACCCGGGCGTATGCAGCGGATAAGAATTTGTTCTTCTGAGCACCATTTTCGGCCGACCGTTTTTGTTGATTTTGCTCATACTCCTGACGCCCTTGAGCAGGTCCTGAAAACCATAAAAATGCTTCCGCATCGCAATTTGTTTTGTGTCTTTGGCTGTGGTGGAGACAGGGATGTTGGCAAACGGCCTTTGATGGGTGAAATAGCCGGAAGATATGCTGATGTTGCCATTCTGACTGATGATAATCCGCGAAGTGAAGATTCTCAGGCTATTCTTTCTTCGGTGGCTGAAGGAATAAAGAAATCGGGGCAGATTCAACAAAATAATGACTGGTTGCAAAGTAGAAAATCAGGAAACAGTGGATATCTTTTGATTGCGGATCGCCATCGGGCCATTCATACTGGTATTGCTGCAGCTGGTTGCGATGATATAGTTCTTATTGCCGGTAAAGGGCATGAAAATTATCAGATAAGCAACAGTGGGCGAAAGTTTTTTGATGACAGTCTTGAGGCAGCCGAAGCCTTGAGTAACTGGACTCTGGAATCACTGACCCTGGCAACAGGTGGTCAGCTGATAAATAATTCAGCGTATAATGAACTGTCGGGCTCAATCAATACTGATTCAAGAACAATTCAGCCAAACGACATCTTTCTGGCGTTGAAAGGTGAGATTTTTGATGCCCATGACTATGTGAAACAGGTGATTGGGGCCGGTGCAGGTTGTCTGATCCTTGAGCGGGAACCTGAATTTCCTCCATCCATTCCTGTCATTCTAGTAAAAAATACGGAACAGGCCCTGGGGGATCTTGCGTCCTACAGACGATCCTGCATGAAAATATTCACTACTCCAGTTGTTGCTGCCATTACAGGAAGCAGCGGTAAGACAACGGTCAAGGAGATGTGTGCTTCAATCTTTTCAGAGCAGTGGCCGGAAGTTTCAGACGCAGCACCTGAAAGAGTACTGAAGACAGAAGGGAATTTTAATAATCTCATTGGACTTCCTCTTTCATTGCTCCCGATCTCTCCTAAACATCAGGCAGTGATTCTTGAAATGGGGATGAACCGTCCGGGTGAGATTGCAAGACTTACTGAGATCGCGGATCCCGACATCGCCTGTATACTAAATGTTCATGGTGCGCATCTGCAGGGTCTTGGAACAATCGAAGGAGTTGCAAAGGCAAAGGGAGAACTCTTTAAGGGTTGTGGCAAAGAGACTGTTTTAGTGGTAAACAATGATGATTCCAGGGTGACCGAATTAGCAGAACCATGTGAGCAGGAAAAAAAATTTTTCGGTCTGGCCGGGAATGGTTCCGCTGTACCGGATGTTTACGCAACTGAACTTGAAACAGGGCATGGGGAAGAAATCACTTTTCTTCTTCATGTAAAGGATCAGGTCGCTCAGGTAATTCTCCAGGTTCCTGGTTCTCATAATATTTCCAATGCATTGGCTGCTGCAGCCATCGCCCATTGTGCAGGTATTGGCATCACATGCATTGCCAGAGGACTTTCCGCGTTTATGCCCACTGACCGGCGTATGCAGCTGCTCCAGGGCCCGGCAGGCAGTCGAATTATTAATGATACATATAATGCCAATCCTGAATCCATGAAAGCCGGGATTTCCACTTTATGTGACCTGGGAGAAGGAGTTCATATCGCTGTGCTTGGCGACATGCTGGAGCTGGGCCCTGAAAGTTCAGAATTACACAAAGAGATAGGAGCTCATGCTGCTGATTCTGGAGTTGACCATCTCTGTCTGGTTGGTAACTTTGCAGCATCGACGGCATCGGGTGCTGTGGGGCAGGGCATGGATGCTTCCTCTGTCCGCATATTTGAGACAAAAGATGACTGTTTCAACTGGCTGAACGATTTGCTTGCAGGTGAAGCCATTCCGTCCGGGACATATATCCTTGTAAAAGGCTCCCGCGGCATGCATCTGGAAGATCTTGCCCAAAGACTTAGTGAGAAAAACTAAAATGCTATACCACTTACTCTATCCACTGCACACAAGCATCAGCGGGTTCAATCTGTTCCGCTATATAACGGTGCGATCAATCGGCGGTGCGATAACCGCTTTTCTCATCATGTTGTTTATGGGGCCCTGGTTCATAAGAAAGCTGAAAGAGTATCAGATTGGTCAGGTTGTACGTGATGATGGACCGGAAACACATCTTGCCAAACAGGGTGTGCCAACCATGGGTGGAGTTTTGATCCTCCTGGCTATTACAATATCGACCCTGCTTTGGGCAAAATTAACCAATCCTCTGATCTGGCTACTGCTTTTTGTCATCATCTTTTTTGGAGTTATTGGCGGCATTGATGATTTTCAGAAGATAAAAAGGAAAACCAGCGCAGGACTCAGCGCCAAAGGTAAACTTCTCCTTCAGATATTTGGCGCCTCTGTAGTTGGTCTGTTTGTACTTCTTCATCCTGGGTATGATGGACAGTTGAGTGTCCCGTTTTTAAAAAATATCCATCCTGATCTCTCCTGGTTTTATGTTGTCTTTGCCATTTTTGTCATTGTTGGCTCCTCAAATGCCGTTAATTTGACTGATGGTCTTGATGGACTGGCAGCAGGCCCTACCGTGATTACCGCATCAGTGTATCTTATCTTTTCATACCTGGCAGGTCATGTTGTCTTGGCGGATTATCTTCAGATTCCATATGTACAGGGTGCCGGTGAGCTTGCTGTCTTCAGCGGGGCCATGGTTGGTGCCTGCCTGGGATTTCTCTGGTTTAACGCCTATCCGGCCCAGATATTTATGGGTGATGTGGGCTCCCTGGCGCTTGGTGGTGCCCTTGGAGGAATTGCCATTATTATCAAGCAGGAAATGCTGCTGGCAATTGTGGGTGGAATTTTTGTCATGGAAGCCATCTCCGTTATTCTCCAGGTGGGATATTTCAAAATCAGCAAAGGCAAACGGATCTTTCTCATGGCTCCCTTTCATCACCATTTTGAAAAGAAGGGCTGGCATGAATCCAAAGTTGTTGTCAGGTTCTGGATTGTCTCCATTATTCTTGGCCTCGTAGCCATTGCGACTCTGAAAATGCGATGATGGACTCAGCAGATAAAATACAATCCGGTCAACGAATAGTGGTCATGGGACTGGGAGTATCAGGCCGTGCTGCTGTGAAGTTTCTCGTGTCCCAGGGAGCACATGCTTTTGTTTCTGACAGCAGGGGATTTAATGCTCTGCCCCTGGCTGATCAGGAGTATCTGCAAAAGAATAACATAACGTTTGAAGGTGGCGGGCATAGCATAAGTTTTCTCGCGCAGGGTGATGCAATTTTCATTTCCCCGGGAATTCCCACTGATCTGCCACTGTTGCAGGAAATGAGAGAAAAAGGTGTTGTGATTCTTGGTGAACTGGCTCTTGCAGCTCCATACCTCAGCGAAAGCGTTGTAGCAGTGACTGGAACAAATGGAAAGACTACGGTAACTGCCCTGATCGGAGAATTACTTGCCTCATCAGGTAAGAAAGTCTTTGTGGGGGGCAACATTGGTACGCCTATTCTTGATTATCTGTGCAGCAGCGAAAAGGCAGATGTACTTGTGCTTGAACTTTCAAGTTTTCAGCTGGAGTCTGCCGGTAATTTTTGTCCGCATATAGGGGTATTACTGAATATCACTCCTGATCATCTGGACCGTCATGGAACTATGGCCGATTATCTTGCTGCGAAAATGAAAATGTTCAGTCATCAAAAAACAGATGACAAAGCGATCCTTTTTGCAGGTGACTCTGGGTATGAAAAGGTTAGGGAATCACTCAATAAACAGGAAATATACTGTTTTGGTGGTTGGCAAAGCGATTGTGCGGCAAAAGGTCGTAGCAATGAAGTTTGGGTTGATGTGCAGGGGAAACCGGAAAAATTTTCTTTGAAAGGAAGCAGGCTCAACAGTCACACAGGACTTTTAAACAGTGAGGCAGCAATTCTTGTTGCATCGCTTCTCGGGTGTGAGAAAAAAGACATTGAAAAAGGTCTGCAGAACTTTGCACCCGCGTCCCATCGTCTGCAGCATGTGAGAACCAGACACGGCGTCGAGTTTTATAACGATTCAAAAGCAACAAACACAGGCGCAGTGCTCAGTGCACTTGAATCCTTCACCGGCAATGTCATTCTTATCGCAGGCGGTAGAGATAAGGGGGAAGATTATACGGTTTTAAAAGAAATGGTGCAGAAGAAAGTCAGGGATCTCCTCCTGATTGGAGAAGCAGCACAAGCCATCGAGACAGCATTGGACGGAGTCTGCCAAACTAGGCGAGCTGAAACCATGGAAACGGCAGTATTAATGGCAGCGGATATTGCCCGGGAAGGTGATATTGTCCTGCTGGCTCCGGCATGCGCTAGTTTTGATATGTTTGATAATTACGGTCAGCGTGGAGATGTTTTTATGCAGGCAGTGATGGCTCTTCCTGAAGTGACAACTGAGAGGGCCGCCTGATGAACGCTCCCATTCGACTCATGCTCACAGGGGGTGGAACCGGAGGGCATCTTTTTCCAGCCATTGCCACAGCTGAGGCTTTGTGTGAAAGGTTGCCCGGCAGCGAAGTTCTTTTTGTCGGAACAAAAAGAAGAATGGATAAGACAAGCCTTGAGCAATACGGCTTTGCAACACGAGCAATTCATTCAAAAGGACTGAAGGGGAAAAAGCTCTGGTCATTGATACAAGGGGTGCTGGTTTTGCCGGTTTCCTGCCTTGAGGCAATGTATCATATTATTCGTTTCAGGCCTCATCTGGTTATAGGTGTCGGAGGGTATGTGACAGGTCCTGTGATAGCTGCGGCAAAGCTTTTAGGAAAACCGACAGTTATTCATGAACAGAATTCAATTCCTGGACTTGCCAACAGAAAGCTCGGCGCTCTTGCTGCGAAAATTTGTCTGTCTTTACCGGGCAGTGAAAAGTGGTTTCCTGCAGATAAGGTAGTTTTGACTGGCAATCCAGTGAGAAATGCAATTCTTGATCTTGCTGAAAAGGAAACAGGAAAAACGAAAAAGAAAGGTGAAACACTCACCCTGCTCGTTTTGGGAGGAAGTCTTGGGGCCCACCGGGTAAACGAGATTGTCTGTGAGGCGTTTGGCCTTGGATTACCAGAATTGCAGAGTATAAAAGTAATACATCAGACAGGGCCTGCTGACGCGCAAAAAGTAGAAACTGCTTATCGTGAAAGCAATATTGAAGCCACAGTAGCACCTTTTTTCACCAACATGGCTCAGATTTATCAAGATGCTGATTTACTGGTGTCACGTGCCGGAGCAACAACACTTGCAGAGCTCGCGGTTCTTGGTAAACCGGCTGTTTTGATTCCTTATCCATATGCCGCAGATAACCACCAGGAAAAAAATGCTGAGTATTATGTTCAGGGAGGTGGAGCTGTCATGTATATCGAAAAAGAGCTCACTGGAAAGATACTTGCCAAGCAGCTTGCACAGTTGTTTCTAGATGGTGAACAATTACAAAAAATGGGTGCAGCCATGAAGAGCCGTGCTTTCCCGGAAGCTGCGGAACGCATTGTAGATGTGTGTCTGGAGATGGTCTGACAACCTAAAAAAAGAATAATGTATAACAAAAAACAAAAGATACATTTTGTCGGAATTGGCGGAATTGGCATGAGCGGAATAGCTGAGCTCCTCATTAATCTCGGTTATGACGTATCCGGTTCAGATCTGTCCGACTCTGCGACCACGCGCAATCTTCAAACACTTGGCGGCAAAGTATATAAGGGACATGACGGCCGCTGGGTGGCAGGGGCCGATGTTGTGGTCACTTCTTCAGCCATCCGCGATGACAACCCGGAAGTTGTTACGGCACTTGAGGCCGGGATACCGGTAATACAGCGTGCAGAGATGCTTGCTGAGCTTATGCGCTTGAAAAAATATGGCATAGCCATTGCCGGAAGCCACGGGAAAACATCCACAACGTCCATGGTCAGCTGGATGATGGCTGAAGCAAAACTCGATCCTACTATAGTTGTGGGCGGCAAGGTGGATAGTCTGGGCGGGAATGCAAAACTTGGTGAGGGGGAATTTCTGGTAGCTGAAGCGGATGAGAGTGACGGTTCGTTTCTTAAGCTTTCCCCTGTTCTTGAGGTGGTCACAAATATTGATCTGGAGCACATGGATCACTATGAAGATATCGATCATATTAAGCGAACCTTTCTCGAATTTATCGACCGTATTCCTTTTTATGGCGCTGTGATTCTTTGTCTTGATGATTCCAATATCGCAGATATTTTACCGCGGATAAGAAAACGAAAAATAACCTATGGTTTTACGGCTCAGGCGGATCTTTATGCACAACAGATCCGGGCCGAAAACGGGCGGGAAAGGTTTACCGTATGTCACGGGAATGAAGTGCTTGGCGAGATCGATCTTGCACTTCCCGGAAAACACAATGTTTATAACTCTCTGGCTGCAATATGTGTAGGGCTGGAACTTGCCATTCCTTTTGAGGTTATTAGTGATGCACTGTCAAGTTTTCAGGGAGTGCAGCGACGCATGCAGTTTAAAGGGGTAGGGAATGGTGTAATGGTTCTCGATGATTATGGGCACCATCCAACAGAAATCAGGGCGACTTTATCTGCAATTAAAGAGGGCTGGCCGGAGAAAAGACTGGTTGTACTGTTTCAGCCACATCGCTACAGCAGAACCCTTGCTCTGCTTTCAGAATTCAGGACCTGTTTTCACAGAGCCGATTTTCTTGTGATGACAGAGATCTATGCTGCAAGCGAACAGCCTGATGAAACAATATCCGGCGAAATACTGCTGGATGAAGTACGAAAACATGGGCAGCGCGAGACAAGATTTGTCGCAAAGGTTACTGATTTGGCGCAGGCGCTTATACCAGAACTGAGAGAGGGAGACCTTGTACTGACTCTTGGCGCCGGAAATATTGTCATGGCAGGAGAAGAACTGGTTAATTTACTAAGTGAATAGTCAAAACAGTTGAAATGGAAAAACAGCTGAAGGAAAAATTGAGTAGTCTTGTCAGCAATCCTGTTCAATGGGATTGTTCTCTTGCTGCTTTTACAACTTTTGGCATTGGCGGACCGGCAGACGCCATAATTACTGTGGAAAGCAGTGCAGAACTTTCCAGTCTGTTGAAATTTTTTATTGATAACAATCTGGACTGGAGGCTCATTGGCAGAGGAAGTAATCTCCTGGTTGCAGATGAGGGTTTTGCAGGAGTGATACTTCAGTTTGGCAAGGGACTCTCAACAATCAGCCATTTAAAGAAAGAAGCTGATGAAATTTCCATACGTGTCGGAGCCGGTTGCAGCATGGCAAGATTGCTTAACTGGTGCATAGATAGAGGATATGCAGGACTTGAGTTCGCCTCAGGAATACCGGGATCTCTTGGTGGGGCAGTGGTCATGAACGCAGGGGCCTGGGGAGGAGAAATAGCTGATGTGATAAGCTCATTGAGCACACTGTCACTGGATTTTGGGGAAGAAACGCTGGCTCGTCAGGATTTGAATTTTCGTTATCGTTTATGGCATGATCAGGGAAGCGGGAATTCAATGCGGCTTGTTCTTTCAGCAGATATCAGCCTGCAGCAGAAAGATAGGGAAACCGTACAATCCAGGTGTCGGAAATACCTGGACACACGCAAGGAAAAGCAGCCCAGGAATTATAAAAATGCAGGCTCCTTTTTTAAGAATCCGCCTGGTGATTCTGCCGGTCGCCTCATTGAAGCATCAGGTCTGAAAGGCAAGTGTTGTGGCGGGGCCATGGTGTCATCTGTTCATGCTAATTTTCTGGTGAATACAGGGTCGGCAACAGCTGAAGATGTTCAGCAGCTCATGCAGATAGTGATTGAAAAGGTAAAGAAAGATAGTGGCATTCAACTTTTTCCAGAAGTGCATTTTCTTTGAACTATGAAAAATAAAAATTTGTTTGAAAAAATCAAATCACTTTGTTTGAAAAAATCAAATGGCGAATCTTCACTTTCAACTTTATCCAAGAGATTTAAGCAGCAGCCCTGTTACAGAGCAAAACACCTGGGAGCACAGGCACGAAAGAAAAGCCTCAGGGAAAAGTGGCAGGCAAAAAAAGGAAGTAATCGGCAAAAAAGTATCAGTCCGGTTTGTAAGATAAAGGGTAAACAATCCCGCAGACCACTTAGACCTGCAGTGTTATTGGGGGTGTTTCTTATTTGCGGATACCTGCTTGTGACTGGTCCTCTGAAGATACTGTATGGGAACTGGAATTATTTTCGTATCAATGAGATAGAAATAAGTGGTTGTCTCATGACCACACCAAACACCCTGAGAAAGTTTGCCGACATTTCTTATGAGATGAATATGCTGACCCTTGACCCGGAAGCCATAGAGGGGCGTTTGCTGAGCCATCCATGGATCGCCAAGGCTGAAATCAGGAGAATATGGCCCGATCGTCTGGCTGTCACTATCAGGGAGTATCGCCCAAATGCACTGATTGTGCAGGCTGAAGAAGAAGGCTTTAATTATCTTGATCGCAAAGGAAAAATTTTTGCTGCTGTAACATCCGGGCAGGATCTTGATTTTCCGGTTATCACAGGATTGGATGCCTTTAATACCAGGGAAGAAAAAGAACGACTGCTCAAGGAGGCGACTTCTTTTTTACAACTGGCTGAGCGAAACAATCCAAATTTGCCAGCTCAGAATATTTCCGAGATTCATTTTAATCGTGATGGAGAATTGATTCTTTATCTAGTGGAACAACCTTTCCCAATTTATTTCGGCAAGGGGGATATTAAGCGAAAATATTATCAGTTGCGCAAAGTACTGGAAGTTCTGTATCGTAAGCGCCAGGGTAAATCAATCATTGGTAATGTCGCATATATCCGCATGGATTATCAGGATGATAAAGTGTTAGTTATAAGAAGTTCTACAGGATAAAGAAATGGATGAGATGGAAGGTATTAAACCAATAGACGAAGAAACACAGGAACAATACGAAAAACACCGGGAACCCGGTGAACTTGTTGTCGGGCTGGACATAGGAACAACAAAAGTATGCTGCGTGGTGGGTGAGGTTTTCGAGGACGCAGTGGATATTATCGGCATAGGGACTGCTCCTTCGGTAGGGTTGAAAAAAGGAGTGGTTGTCAATATTGAATCCACCGTAAAATCGATTCGCCAGGCTGTTAGACAGGCTGAAGAATCTGCCGGTTGTGACCTTCGGGAAGTGTACGTGGGAATCGCCGGTAATCATATCAAGGGCTTTAACAGTCCGGGTATCATTGCCATAAACGGCAGAGAGATCAAAGAAAGTGAAGTTGAGGATGTAATTGTTGCGGCACGCACCGTAAAAATTTCTGAAAATCAGCAGATTATCCATGTACTTCCCCAGGAATATATGGTTGATGATCACACCGGGATTCAGAATCCTTTGGGAATGACAGGTGTTCGGCTGGTGACAAATGTGCATATTGTTACAGCGGATATGGGAGCTGTGCATAACCTCTATACCTGCTGTGATAAGGCCGGTCTTGAAGTTGCCGACATGGTGCTCGAATCCATTGCATCTGCCCATGCCACACTGAGTGCCGATGAGATGGAGCTTGGTGTTGCCCTGCTTGATATCGGTGGCGGCACCACTGACCTTGCCGTGTTCTGTGATGGAACCATTCGCCATACCTGTGAACTCGGGCTTGGCGGTCATGATCTTACAAATGATCTGTCTTTTGGACTTCGCACACCGCTACAGGATGCTGAACGGCTGAAAGAGGATTTTGGCTGTGCTATCTCATCAGTGGTCAAACCCAACCATGTGGTGGATGTTCCCACAGTGGGTGATCGTGAACCTCGAAAGGTAACCCAGAAAATCCTTGTTGATATCCTGCAGGCAAGGATGGTTGAAATTCTGGAAATGGTTAACAGGGATCTCATTAATTGTGGATTAAAAAACAAGATTAATGGCGGCATAGTGATTACCGGCGGTACATCACTTCTTGCCAATCTGGTTGATCTTGCCGAACAGATTTTTGATTTGCCGGTGCGTCTTGGCTACCCGACACAGATTGGCGGAAAAGTGAACGAGGTTCATACTCCGCGCTGTACAACCGGTGTGGGCCTGGTGATGTATGGACGCCAGCATCAGGTGGATAAGCGTTACAGTGAAAGCTCAATGGTTGGCCGAATGAAGGAATTCCTGCGGAAAATCATGTGATGTTTGTCCCATTCAGGGTGAATTGACTATTCAGGTAGTTGCCTGAATAGTTAGAAGTTTTTTAATCAAAATTGCAGAAAGAACTTTCGGTGATAACAGGTAAATGCTATAATTTGTAATCTAAATATTGAACAACGACGGTGGTTGTTATGAGTACAGATTTCGCGAATATGGGAGAGGATATGGCGTTTAGGATGGCAGAAACAGAAGGTGTTGCAGTTGTTAAGGTCATTGGCGTCGGTGGCGGAGGGGGAAATGCCATTAACACCATGGTCGAAAATCGCCTGCAGGGTGTCGAATTTATCACTGCCAATACTGATAAACAAGCCTTGGATCAATCCCGTGCTGATGTCTGTCTGCAGATTGGTCCCAGCATCACCAAGGGTCTGGGTGCGGGTGCCGATCCGGAAACCGGAGAACAGGCTGCCCTTGAATCCATAGATGAAATTTCAGACAGCTTGAAAGGCAGTGACATGGTTTTTGTTGCTGCAGGACTGGGCGGTGGTACCGGAACAGGTGCAGCGCCCGTTGTAGCCAAGGCCAGCAAGGAACTTGGTGCCCTCACTGTTGCTGTTGTCACAAAACCCTTTCATTTTGAGGGTAAGTTCCGCATGCGGAATGCTGAGCAGGGCTGGGATGAGTTGCGCAAGTACGCTGATACCATCATCACTGTACCAAACGATCGTCTGCTTACTCTCATGCAGAAAAATTCCAAGCTTTCAGACATGCTTGCCATGGCAGATAAGGTTCTCCTGCAGGCTGTTAAAGGAATTACGGATCTCATTAATGTTGCAGGGCTCATGAATGCCGACTTTGCTGATCTGCGTACAGTGATGCGTGAGGTTGGTCCTGCAATCATGGGCACAGGCTTTGCCGTTGGAGAAAATCGTGCCACAGAAGCTGCTCACCGGGCCATTGATAATCAACTGCTTGAAGATGTGGGCATAGATGGAGCACGTGGATTGCTCATTAATATTTCCGCCTCGGAAGAGAGCTTTACCATGGCTGAGTTTATGGAAGCCTCAGCTCTTATCCAGGAAAAAGTTGATGATGAGGCAAAGGTTGTTATTGGTGCTCTCTATGATGATGCTCTTGGTGATGAACTCCACGTTACAGTGATTGCCACCGGTGTTGGAGAATCAGTACCTGAGAAAAAAAATCTTGTTCAGGTGAGTATCCCTGCCAAGGTGGCTGCTGCCCAGGAGACCAAGGAAGAAGACGTGCGCCCCGCAAATCCGACTCCTGCTTCTCCCAACCGTACGGCAGAGCCATCCATTTTTTCGTCATCGAATTTTAATGGATTTGAAAATCACGGCATTTCTTCCGGAAACAATCTGCGGAAAAAAGATGAGTCAAAACAGTGGAATGAAGAGTATATGGAAACACCAACATACCTGAGGAAAAAGGCAAACTGATTTTTGGGTCGGAAAAAATATAAAAAGAAAGGTTCTGATCATGTTGCTCTCTTGGATCAGGAGAGAGGAACGTACCTTAAAAAATGGACCGGACGATTACCTGTTGCTCTTATTTATCCCAATAAGTATGCAGTAGGTGTTTCAAGCCTCGGTTTTCAACTGGTGTATTCTCTGCTCAATGACCTTGATACTCTGGTCTGTGAGCGTTTTTTTCTACCTGAACAAAGAAATTCCCCTCTCCGGTCATTTGAATCGGGTAGACCCCTTACTGATTTTCCCCTTATTTTCTACTCCATAAGTTTTGAACATGATTATGTGAATCTTGCCCGTCTGCTTCTTGAAGGTCCCATTCCCCTTTATGCCGAAGATCGCAGAGATGACCTGATCACTGCATCCAATCCGCTCGTTATTGGCGGCGGGGTGGCAACGTTCATGAACCCCGAGCCCCTGGCTCCTTTTACAGATCTGTTCCTGCTTGGCGAAGCGGAAGCCTGTTTACCAGCTCTTCTCACACTTCTTAAAAAAAACAGAGACAAGCTGTCCCGCTCTGACCTTCTTTTTCTCATCGCTCAGGAAATATCGGGTGCCTATGTCCCGCTTCTCCATAAACCTGTATATGAGGATTCAACAGGACGGCTTATTGCCTCGATCCCAGCTGAGGGCGTAGCAGCGAGAATTAAAAAAACAATACTACCCAATACAGAAAAAGCAGCTCACTCTCAACTCCTCAGTCCTGCTGCCGAATTTTCAAATCTTTATGTGACGGAACTTGGAAGGGGGTGTTCAAGGGGGTGCAGGTTCTGTGCCGCTGGATTTATATATCGGCCTCCCAGACTCTGGGATGCAGATGCAGTTGTAAAAGGAATAGATGAACGAGGCGACAATGTAGAGCGGATTGGGCTTTTAGGAATGGAGATGGCTCACCAGGAAGAACTGGAGAAGCTATCCTCATATCTTCTGGACAGTGGCTGCTCCCTTTCTTTTTCCTCTCTCAGGGCAGATAGAATTTCCGGTCCTTTGCTTGAGCTTCTGGGCAAGAGTAGTTTGAAAAGTGTTGCCATTGCTCCGGATGGTGCCTCCGAACGTCTGCGCCGGGTTATTAATAAGAATCTTACAGAAGATGATATTCTTACGGCGGCTGAACGCCTTGTTGACGTTGGTTTATATAAGTTAAAGCTCTATCTGATGATTGGTCTGCCGACTGAAACTTTTGATGATCTGCAGGAAATGCTGGATTTGATAAAAAAAGTGAGGGAACGTATGCTTCCACAGGGCAGGGCCAGAGGCAGACTGTGTGAGATAACACTCTCTGTGAACTGTTTTGCACCCAAGCCCTGGACGCCCTTTCAGTTTCATCCTTTTGGAGGCGAAATTCTGGAACCGGGAACTGATGGAACAGCTGCTGCTGCGATTAAATCCTTAAAGAGTAAACTAGATTTTTTACGAAAAGGTCTACGAAATGAGCCCAATGTAAGGATAAATCATGATAAACCTGACAATGTTCTTTTCCAAGCGGTACTAGCGAGGGGAGATCGGCGCCTGGCACGTGTCCTGTCCAGTATGGCCCAGGACGACCTGTCCTGGAAGCAGGCCATGCGTCGTCATGAGCTGATGCCTGAATTCTATGCCATTCATCAATATGAAAAGGATGACTATTTTCCATGGAATATTGTTGATCATTGTATTGAGCAGGAGTATTTGTGGAAGGAATATATGAAAAGCTTTCAGGCAAGAACTACTATTCCCTGCGATACCTCAATTTGTCGCAAATGTGGAGTATGCGGTGATTAAAGAAAAATCCAGCCAATTTTCAACAGTTGATGATCCGGAGCATTTTGAAAAGCTCCGCGCTGGACTCATGCCCTTTCAACTTGTTAAATATTTTTCTTTTACAAGCCTGGGAGTTATTCTGGTTTTTACTCTGTTTCTCTCCTTGGTTATTTCCAGAAATGCCCGTACAGTTATGCTTGATCAGAGTGAGGCCTATTCCATACTTCTTGCCGAAAATCTGAATCAGCAGGTTTTCAGGGGTTTTGTTCTGCCGACAGTGGTTCGTTACGGTAAAATTGCCCTTTCCAATCCTGAACAGTTTCAGAGGCTTGATCGTATCGTTCGCAATGCTACTGATACCATGAAGATGGAGTCGGTAACCATTTATGACTCCAATGTGAATATTATTTCTTATTCCACAAATGATGAATATGTTGGTAAAAAAGATATGGGAGGTCTCGAATATGAGAGAGCTCTTGCTGGCTCTCCAAACTCTCAGATCATCTCCAGTGGTTCTGTCTTAAGTCTTCTTCCGGGCACCAAGCCGGTATATTGCCGCATGAAAACCTTTATTCCATTTCGGCAAATGCAGGAAGATTCAAGTGCGGAAGGACAGATCATGGGTGTGATAGAAATTGCTCAGGATCTTTCCCGAGAATACTCAGCCATTGTTCATTTACAGGGTTATATTATCTTTGTATCCTCCCTAGTTATGGGGATTCTTTTTCTTGTTTTGCGTACAATTGTCAGCAGGGCAGACAAGATTATGGAAAAAAGAATACTTGAACGTTTGAATCTTGAAGAAAAGCTGAGTAATGCCCAGCGACTTGCCCATCTTGGCACCATGGTGGCAACCGTTTCCCATGAGATTAAGAGTCCTCTTGGGATAGTCAGATCCACAGCGGAGATTCTTGTAAAGAGAATTAAGAAAGTCGCACCTGGCAATGAAAATCTCGCTGAAATTATTGTTGCCGAGACCACCAGGCTCAATAATATTGTGCTTGAGTTTCTCGATTTTGCAAGACCTCAAAAAGTAGAACTTGCTCCTGTTGATATCAATAATTCTATAAACCAGGCTTTACAGTTCATTGATCCGAAGCTTAAAGAAAATGATATCACGGTTCAAACCGATTTAAACTCAGCAATCGGAACAATTACCATTGATCAGGATCTCATGTATCAGGCTTTACTGAATTTGCTGGTTAATGCTATCCAGGCCATGCCTGATGGCGGTACTCTTAGTGTTCAAAGTGGGATCGGTCAGCCGGACGGTTCTGTTTTCATAGCAATTAAGGACAGCGGGATAGGAATGAGCGAAGAAAAGGTAGCCCAGATATTCAAACCTTTTTTTACTGATAAAAACAGGGGGACAGGACTCGGGCTTGCCATTACCCAAAATATTATTGAACAGCATCACGGAACAATCTCTGTGAGCTCCAAGGAAAATGAAGGAAGCACATTTACAATCACCTTACCCTGAGCAAAAAGAAAAGACAGGGCTTAGCATCCACAATCTCTCTTTTCTCGGTAACGGCCCCTATAGTCTTGATATTGAACCTGGTGAATGCGTTGGTCTCACCGGCAAATCGGGTATTGGTAAAACACAAATGCTCCGTGCTGTCGCCGACGTGATTGTTCACACAGGTGATTGTTTCTTGAATGGTAACTCCTGTATGTCTGTGGAACCACCGGAGTGGAGACAAACTGTTGCCATGGTTCCAGCCGAATCTTTCTGGTGGCATGATATGGTCGGTGATCATTTTACAGAAGTTGATTTGCAGGGTGAATTTGGAGATTTGCTGAAAAGACTGGGGT
>DQTH01000007.1 GCA_015662865.1 Desulfocapsa sulfexigens | reverse complement strand
TGGCGATCCGATCAACGGCACCAACTTCATCGACTGCCTGCAAGCCTTCCAGGACGATCCTGAAACAAAGGCCGTGGTTATGGTGGGAGAAATTGGTGGCAGCGCCGAAGAAGAGGCTGCAGCCTGGATTGCAGATAACATGACCAAACCTGTGGTTGGTTTTATTGCCGGACTCACAGCACCTCCCGGACGACGTATGGGCCATGCCGGGGCCATTGTCAGTGGCGGCAAGGGTACGGCTGCGGCAAAACTTGCAGCCATGCGTGAAAACAATATCCATGTCTGTGAAAACCTGGGACATCTAGGCAAGCTGTGCAGTGAAGTTTTCGCAGAAGAGCTCCGGTAAAATGAAAGAAATTAACTGGCAGGAATTTGAGCAGGTAGAACTGCGCACTGGCACCATAATAGAGGTACATGATTTTCCGGAAGCCAGAAGACCGGCCTGGAAGCTGCTCATCGATTTCGGTGAACAGATCGGTACCAGAAAATCCAGTGCCCAGATCACTGACCTGTACAATAAGGAAGATCTGCTGGGTAAACAGATTATTGCTGTCATCAATTTCCCTGCCAAACAGATAGGCCCTTTCATGTCCGAATGTCTGGTCACCGGATTTGCACGTAAAGACGGCGAAATTGTTCTGGCAACCCCTGACAAAACAGTTACCAATGGCCTAAAATTATTATGAATAGTCAAAACAATCCATATCGTGTTCTTATTGGCAAACCCGGGCTTGACGGTCATGACAGGGGTGCCAAATTCATAGCCCGCGCCTTGCGTGATGAAGGCTTTGAAGTCATTTATACCGGAATCCGCAGGACTGCAGCTGAAATTGCGGCCACAGCCATCCAGGAAGATGTCGATGTTGTTGGCCTCTCTTCTCTGTCCGGTGCCCATCTACGCCTTTTTCCGGAAGTTGTAAACGAACTGGAAACACGGGGAGGAGCAGACATTCCAGTACTTGGAGGTGGAGTTATCCCCGAGGAAGACATTGATCTGCTGCTGAAGGATGGTTTGAGTGCAATCTTTACTCCGGGAACCCCTGCCAGCACCATAATCAGATCGTTTACCGAGGCCTGTCAGCAGCATCGCGACCATGACGCCCAGAAGTGAGACACTCCTTGCCGGATTAAAACGTCATGATCCACGGGCAATCGGCAGAGCAATCTCCGCCGTGGAAAATAACGAAGAAGCGGCAGCAGATCTTCTTGCAGCGCTTGACCAGGATCTCATCGACAAGGTTCTGGTACTGGGTATCACCGGCCCGCCCGGTGCCGGAAAATCAACTCTGACTTCAAGCCTGATCAAAACGCTTCGCACGCAAAACCAACGGGTTGGAATAATTGCCGTGGATCCATCCTCCCCCATCAGTGGCGGAGCAATCCTGGGAGATCGTATCCGGATGATGGATCACGCCCTTGACCCTGATGTTGTGGTGCGCTCCATGGCGACCCGGGGACGACTGGGCGGGCTCTGCGCATCTGCTGGTGCTGCCGTGCGTATCATGGCCGCAGCCGGATGTGAAATCATCCTCATTGAAACTGTGGGGGTCGGGCAGTCTGAAATGGATATTATCCGTCTGGCAGACATCACCCTCATGGTGCTGGCTCCCGGATTTGGCGATGATATTCAGGCCATGAAGGCCGGGCTTCTGGAAGTTGCCGACTTTCTGGTGGTCAACAAATCTGACCTGCCGGGTAGCGATGCACTGTGCATGGACATGGAACAGATTTTTTTAAAAAAACAGGAAGAGACTACCATTGCAAGGGTTTTACAGACAGTGGCTTCTGAAAACAAAGGAATCGCAGACCTGCTTGAGGCTGTGAACAAATTTGCCGAGTTCCTGGTGACAAGCGGAATAAAGGAAACACGGCGCAGCACAGCACTTGACGCAGAGACTCTGGACTGGATACTTGAAATACTTCGTCCACGCTTCATGGAAGCCATGAAGAATAATCCCGAAAAGAAAGATCCGCGTATACGCGCAAAGGAACTGATTCACAAGAACTTCAGGAATATCACACCGTGAGCACACATAAAAAACTGACTGACTGGCAGGAAAAAGAACTCGCTGCAAGCCTGAACCGTTTTCCGGAACGCAAAGAGGAATTCTTTCTCCATGGAAATACGGAAGTTCCCAGACTTGCCCTGCCTGAGACCATTGACGACGACTATCTGGAACATCTCGGATTCCCGGGTCAGTATCCTTACACCCGTGGCGTACAACCCACCATGTACAGGGGAAGATTCTGGACCATGCGCCAGTATGCGGGTTTTTCCACAGCCGCAGAGTCAAACCAGCGATATCGTTATCTCTTAAGACAGGGTACAACAGGTCTTTCAGTGGCCTTTGACCTGCCCACCCAGATTGGTTATGACTCGGATGATGCCATGTCCCTGGGCGAGGTGGGCAAGGTTGGGGTGGCCATAGATACCCTGGCCGACATGGAAATGCTCTTTGATGATATCCCCCTTGAAAAAATTTCCACCTCCATGACCATCAACTCCCCGGCCATTGTACTCCTTGCCATGTACGTTGTGGTGGCCGAAAAACAGGGTATCCCGGCCGACAAACTTCGCGGAACGATCCAGAATGATGTACTGAAGGAATATGTGGCCCGGGGCACCTATATTTTTCCACCCAAACCTTCCCTTGGCCTCATCACTGATATTTTCCAGTGGTGCAGTTCCAATATGCCGCTTTTCAACACCATTTCCATCTCCGGCTATCATATTCGTGAAGCCGGCTCAACAGCTGCCCAGGAAGTAGCATTTACCCTGGCAAACGGCATTACATACGTGCAGACAGCGCTTGAAGCAGGGCTGGAAATTGATCAGTTTGCCAGACGTCTGGCATTTTTCTTTAACGCATCCTCCAATCTGCTGGAGGAAATTGCAAAATTCAGAGCGGCACGCAGGCTCTGGGCGCGTATCATGAAAAACCGCTTTGAGGCAAAAAAGCCGGCTTCCATGATGATGCGCTTCCACACCCAGACCGCAGGCAACAGTCTGGCTGCCCAGCAGATTGATAATAATATCGTCCGTGTTACCCTCCAGGCTCTTGCTGCAGTTCTTGGCGGCACCCAAAGTCTGCATACCAATTCCAGGGATGAAGCACTTTCGCTGCCCACGGAATCTTCGGTCATGACAGCTCTTAGAACCCAGCAGATCATCGCCCATGAGTCGGGTGTTGCGGATACTGTTGATCCTTTTGCCGGATCATATTATATCGAGCAGCTCACAGATTCCATTGAGCTGGCCGCCGAAGAACTGATTACCAAAATTGAGCAGAACGGCGGCGTGGTTTCCTGCATTGAGGATGGCTTTATCCAGCGTCAGATCGAACAGGCAGCCTATGATTATCAGAAAGAGATAGAATCCGGCGAACGGGTCATTGTCGGGGTAAATAAATTCCAGATTGATGAAGGGGACCGGAACAAACCGGAACTGCTTCGTGTCAATCCGGAGGTTGAAGAAGCCCAAGTCAATTCATTACAAAAAGTTCGCCGGGAAAGGGACGAAACAGACGTTCAGAATAGGCTGGCTGCGGTGCAGCAGGCTGCTGAATCGGACCAAAACCTGATGGAGCCGATCATCGATGCAGTTCGGGCTTATGCAAGCCTTGGTGAAATATGTTCTGTTCTTCGTAAGGTTTTCGGTGAATACCGCGACTGATAATTTATTGATAAATAAAAACTTTTTATAACCAAAAGATGCTGAAAAAAATAGATCATTTAGGAATCGCTGTACACTCCATAGCTGAAGCACGGCACTTTTATGAAACTGTGTTGGGGCTGACTTGCGAAAGAGAGGAAGAGATAGCTTCGCAAAAGGTGCGTACAGCATTTTTTGTGCTTGGTGAAACACATATTGAGCTGCTTGAACCAACCTCTAAGGGCAGCCCCATAGCAAAATTCCTTGCCACTAGAGGCGAAGGACTGCACCATGTGGCCTATGAAAGTACAGATATAGTTGAACAACTGAAACAGGCTCAAGAACAAGGCTGTAAACTGATCCATGAGGAACCGTTTACAGGAGCCGGAAATAAGCAGGTTGCCTTTCTTCACCCAAAGTCCAGCCACGGACTGCTCACTGAATTCTGCAGTGGAGAACAGAAATGAAAGAAACACTTGATCATCTCCTGAAACTTCGGGCCGAAGCAAGGCTCGGAGGCGGGCAGGAACGAATCGATAAACTGCATGCCAAAGGCAGAATGACAGCCCGGGAACGAATTGACCTGTTGCTCGATCCCGGCTCCTTTGAAGAATTCGATATGTTCAAGACTCACCGCTGCCATGATTTTGGCATGGAAAAAAAGATATTCCCGGGCGATGGTGTTGTCACCGGCTACGGGACCGTGGATGGCAGACTGGTCTATGTTTATGCTCAGGACGCAACGGTGCTGGGTGGTTCACTGTCCCAGACTTTTGCTGAAAAGATCTGTAAAATAATGGATATTGCCATGAAAAACGGTGCTCCTGTTGTTGGCCTGAACGACTCGGGTGGAGCCCGCATCCAGGAAGGTATTGAAAGTCTGGCCGGTTATTCAGATATCTTTCTACGTAATGTCATGGCCTCAGGCGTCATCCCTCAAATTTCAGCTGTTTTTGGCCCCTGCGCTGGTGGTGCAGTCTATTCGCCGGCTCTTACGGATTTTGTGGCCATGGTCAAAAACAACTCCTACATGTTTCTCACTGGCCCAAAAGTCGTAAAATCTGTCACCCACGAGGATGTGACTGTTGAAGAGCTGGGCGGAGCTCACATGCACGCATCCCGCAGTGGTATTTCCGATTACACTGCGGAATCCGGAAAAGACTGCATAGATTATCTAAAAAAACTGCTCTCCTATCTGCCCCAGAATAATGTGGAAACACCACCATCCGTACCCACCCAGGACCCTTCAGAGCGGAGGGCAGAAGAACTGAATGCAATAATTCCTGACAGTGCAAGCGAAGCCTATGATATGAAAGAGGTTATTCTTGCCACCATTGACAACCGTGATTTTTTTGAAATAAAAAGAGATTTTGCCCCGAATCTCATTATCGGCTTTGCACGCTACAGCGGCAAAGTGGTGGGCATAGTTGCCAACCAGCCCGCACACCTCTCTGGTGTACTGGACATTGATTCTTCTGTAAAAGGTGCCAGATTTGTCCGTTTCTGTGACTGTTTCAATATTCCTGTGGTCACTTTTGTTGATGTTCCCGGCTTCCTGCCCGGAACTGTACAGGAATATGGTGGGGCCATCCGCAACGGTGCAAAAATTCTTTACGCCTATGCCGAGGCTACCATCCCGAAAATCACAGTGATTACCCGCAAGGCCTATGGTGGCGCCTACTGTGTCATGTCTTCCAAACATCTGCGCGGTGATATAAATTATGCCTGGCCCTGCGCTGAAATTGCTGTGATGGGTGCAAAAGGGGCAGTTGGAGTGTTGTACGGCAGAGAAGCCGGAAAACAGGATGACCCAGCAGCGTACCTGGCCGAGAAAGAAGCAGAATACCAAGAAGCTGTGGCCAATCCTTATGTAGCGGCCAGAAGAGGCTATGTGGACGATATCATCGAACCTGCCCGAACCCGTTTCCGCATCATCAAGGCACTTGGCATGCTGCAGAACAAAAGAGATAATAATCCTTTGAAGAAACACGGGAATATCCCTCTATAGGTTATCTTGAGATATTTTGAACATGACATTTACAAACATTGGTCTTCACAACTTGAATCAGTCGGGGCTTGACGCCCTGCAATTCTCCCTCATGGGTATGGCACTGGTTTTTGCCGGCTTGTTGATCATTGCCATCTATATTGCTCTACTTCCTCTGCTTCTCAAAATAGGCACAGGCAAACCAAAGCAGGCCGAAACTTCAGACAGTACGAATCGTGAGGAAGAAGAGGAAATCCTGCTGGCCATTGCCACAGCCCTCCACCTCCACAACAACTTTCCCGATGGAGATGAACGTATCACCTGGAAAAGCCATGGCGATATGGAATCACCCTGGCTGGTTTCCGGGCGGATGCACAGCCTGAACAGCCGTAAGCTGGCTAATAACTGGAACCGTTAATGAAAGAATATAAATTAAAGATCAATGACAACAATTATACCGTTGTCATTAAAGATGTAACCGATGATGCCGTGCTGGCTGAAGTGAATGGCAAAAAGCACGTTGTCCATATTGATACAATCAGCAATCTCAAGGCCACCGCGGAAATCCAGAGCACTACCTCAATCGCTGTTCCTTCACTATCTTCTCCTGCAGCTTCTGCCCATGCGACACCTGGAAAACCAGCAGAAACCGGAGACATCATCACACCCATTCCAGGTCAGATTATCTCCATCTCCGTAAGTATTGGAGAGCAGGTGCGCATCGGGCAAAAGCTTCTGGTTCTTGAAGCCATGAAACTTGAAAACAGTATCACTGCAACCATGGATGGAACTGTGAGTGAAATTCTGGTAGCAGAAGGCGATGTGGTCAATCAGAGCCAGCCTCTGATTGTTCTGACTTAGGAGACAGAGGTGGATTTACTCAGCTTTTACAACAACTCCGGTTTCGCCCACATGGAATGGATCAATCTGATCATGATTGCAGTGGGTGTGATTTTTATTTATCTGGCAGTCACCAAGGACTATGAACCACTCCTTCTTATTCCCATCGGTTTTGGTATCATCGTTGGAAATATCCCGCCAATCGAAGGTATGCCACTTTCCGTGTACGCAAAGGGTTCGGTGTTTTCCTACCTCTATCTGGGTGTAATGAAGGGAATTTATCCGCCTCTTATCTTTCTCGGCATTGGTGCCATGACTGATTTTTCCACCATGCTCTCCAATCCGAAACTGATTCTGCTTGGTGCAGCCGCCCAGATCGGCGTATTTCTTACCTTTCTTGGATCACTGTTCCTGGGGTTCACCCCGCAACAGGCTGGAGCCATTGGTATTATCGGTGGAGCAGACGGCCCCACAGCTATTTTTCTCTCTTCCATGCTGGCCCCTGAACTCCTTGGCCCCATAGCCATTGCCGCCTATTCTTACATGGCACTTGTTCCGGTCATCCAGCCGCCGATCATGTACCTCTTCACAACAAAAAAAGAGCGCAGGATCCACATGAAACCACCGCGTCAGGTTTCCAAAAAAGAAAAAATAATTTTCCCCATTGTGGCCTTTCTCATCTGTGCTCTCATTGCTCCGGGCTCCATGACGCTCCTTGGCATGCTCTTTTTCGGAAACCTTCTCAAGGAATCCATGGTTACAGAGCGTCTTGCCAATACAGCACGGAATTCGCTCATTGATATCGTGACCATTCTGCTCGGTTTCTCAGTGGGAGCCTCAACCCAGGCCCAGACTTTTCTCACCAGCCAGTCCATCCTGATTTTTGCACTTGGTGCTGCTTCCTTTGTGGTTGCCACCATGGGCGGAGTGCTTTTTGCCAAGCTCATGAATCTGTTCCTGAAAGACAAAATCAATCCACTGCTTGGTGCGGCCGGTGTTTCTGCTGTACCTGACTCTGCAAGGGTTGTCCATGCTGTCGGCCTTAAAGAAGATCCCAGCAATTTTTTGCTCATGCATGCCATGGCACCCAATGTGGCTGGTGTCATTGGATCAGCAATTGCTGCAGGTGTTCTCTGGTCTGCTCTTGGGAATTTTTAGTGCCTTACTAGCCCACATAAGTAGCCATAAAAACAAGCTCCTATGGATTTATTTTTAAATTAAAATCTGATTACGTACAAAACTCAGCCATTTTGTTCGCCACGATCACTTGTAATTCTTTTGTTTTACCAATTCCTTATGTCTTCACCATATGAAGTTGGCTGAGTTTCATACGTAATCAGAAATTAAAACATTACAAGCACTCCCCCCCACTGTGGGGTGCTAACCCCCTTCATTTAAAGGAAATTTATGGTACCCAATCCTTTAATAATTGGTGATTTTCAGATTTACTGGTTAAACGGTGGAAACTTTCGCCTTGATGGCGGAACCATGTTTGGTGCCGTACCAAAAGTGCTGTGGGAAAAAAAATGTAAGGCCGATGCAAAAAACCTGCTCCCTTTCACCAATGATGTTCTGCTGGTTAAAACACCGACACATAATATCATTGTTGATACCGGTCTTGGGAACAAGCTGACAGAAAAACAGCTCTCCATCTTCAAGGTGACTTCTCCCTGGTCAATTGTCAGTGATCTTGCTGATCTTGGCCTGTCACGGCAGGATATAGATTTTGTTCTTCTTACCCACTGTGATTTTGACCATGCCGGCGGAATCGTCATGCACGATGCTGAAGGAAATGAAGAACTCACCTTCCCGGCAGCTGTTCATTATGTTCAGAAAACAGAATGGGAAGATGTTGAACAGCCCTGTCATCGTGCGCAATCCACCTACTGGCCGGAAAATTTTAATCTGCTCAAAAAAGAAGGCCGACTTAAAATCATTGATGGAGAGCTTGAAGTCATTCACGGCGTCCGGCTGCGCCACACTGGAGGTCACACCCGGGGACATCAGCTGGTTGAGTTCACATCAAAAAATGAGACAGCAGTTCACCTGGGCGATCTCTTTCCCACCCATGCCCACGCCAATCCACTCTGGGTCATGGCCTACGACAACTTTCCTCTGGAAGTAATCGATCGAAAAGAAGAATACTTTCGCCACTACAGTGCAATGAACAGCTGGTTCACTTTTTACCATGATCCACTCATTAAAGCCTGCAAACTTGACTGGCAAAACAAGATCATTGACACCTGGCCATCCGTTTGAGCGAACCCGGAACTCCATAAAAATATTAATAAAATCTTTATTTGCTTTCACAAATCAAATCGACTAGCAAATAAAAATAGCTGCGAAAAAACAGCTTAACATTAACTATAATTTTATGGAGACTATTATGAAAAACACAAACAAATTAATCCTTGGTGCGATGCTGATTTTACTGAGTAGTGGAATCGCTTTTGCCAATGCTCCTGTTGCAACAGATACAGCTCACGAAGTTGCAACAAAAGGTGCAGATATGGCAAAAGGTGCTGCTGCAGATGTCGCCAACACTGCAAAAGATGCTGTCACTGATGCGGCTACTACAGTTAAAGACAAAGCAGTTGGAATGGCAAAAGAAAAAGCGAGTGAGGCTGTTGATGCCGGAATGAACAAAATGACAGAGGCCATGGATCCAGCCAAAAAAGCAGCAGAAGCTGCTGCAAAAAAATAAGCTGATTGCAATATTTGCTTTAATTCCTCACACCCGGCAGAATTTTCCAGTTTGCCGGGTGCTTTTTCTTTCTGATAAATTCCCCTTTTACCGCCTCAGAGCTTCTCCATTTCATTTTTTTTGCACCTGCCTGAATATTTGGAAAAATTTAATATTTCGATTAAGATCGGTTATTCGATTTTTATTGTGACATTCATATTCAGTATGCCAAAGGTGCTCATGAAATATTCACGCTTTTTCAGAATCTTATGTTTCCTTGGTCTTTCCGGACTTCTTTTGGCGCCAGTTCTGCAGGCGAGACCAAATACTTCTGTTAAGAACACTCTTATCCGGGAAGAAAACCGGCAATACGGTACAAAGAATATACTGGCCCTACCATATATTTTTTCTACAGAAAGTATGGGTTTTTCCTATGGTGCCGGTGGCGGAACAAAGGGTTATGGTCAGGAGCAACTACTCCTGGGAGGAACAGCTTTTGGCAGCACCGATAAGGTTGCTGCTCTTTTCCTTGGCATGTGGGATTACCAGCCATCATTTGCCAACCGTTTCTTTTTCAGTGCTCAGGGCATGGTGGGCCACTACCCCAAAAATCGGGCCTATACCAATGTCATCTTTCCGCCCGACAGAATTCGTGCAGGAAGTAATGATTCGGATCAGGATGATTTTGTGGAGCACAGCGGGTATGATAACTGGACAGATTTCAAAATAGAATTTGTCGTTCCCTGGGGAGCAGCACGTCAGGACCCCATGCAGCATTACACCTTAAAAAGTGGCCTGCTCAATTCTGTACCTGTTGGTGGTCATACCTGGAATCCATTGAAAAGCGGAGTCACGACCATACTCCTCAGGCAGTTTAACCGTTATCGCAGTTTTGAATTTATTGATGGTACCAAAGCGGCGACAGTTCATCCTTTTCAATTTGCTGTTTCATACAACAACACCGATTTCCCCACAAATCCCTCCCAAGGCAGCGTACAGTATTTAGGAGTCACTCAGGATTTTGACTGGTTTGAATCCCCTCACGAATGGACTTTCATTGAGTTTGAAGCAAGTAAATATTTTTCTCTGGGCAGCTGCGAATGGGCACGACAACGTATCATAGCCCTTAATATCTGGACAGGAGATACTCCAAGCTGGAACGAACAAACCAATTCCGATGGCAGCACCACAGTTACCGACCGTCCTCCCTTTTACGAAGGGGCAACTCTTGGTGGTTTTTACAGAATGCGGGCCTATCCCATAGATCGGTTCAACGACCGTTCAGTATTATACACTGCCGCAGAATACCGCTACACACTTGACTGGAATCCAATCGGTAATATTTCGTGGCTCAAGTCCCTTAATAGTGACTGGCTGCAACTGGTCGCCTTTGCAGAAGGCGGAAGAGTTGCCAATGACTTCGGGGCTGACCTGTTTGAAGACTGGCAGGTGGATGCTGGTTTTGGTGTTCGGGCCATGTTTTCCGGAGCTGTTGTCCGGTTTGATGTTGGATTCTCAGACGAAACCACAACTGGCTGGGTCATGTTCGGCCATCCCTTTTAATCCTTTCCTATTTATAATGCGCGCAGTCATTCAACGAGTCAGCAGGGCTTCCGTCACTGTAGATGGTGAGACAACCGGAGAAATTGGAGCAGGGCTCCTTGTGCTGCTTGGTATCCACAGGGATGATGGAACAAAGGAAATCCAGTGGATGGTGGATAAAATCATTAACCTGCGTATCTTTGAAGACGAAAATGGAAAGATGAATTACTCCCTGCTGGACACCGGGGGAGCCATGCTTATAGTTTCGCAGTTCACGCTCTATGGCGATTGCCGAAAAGGACGAAGACCCGGTTATTCCACTGCTGCACCACCGGAAAGTGCAAAAAACCTGTATCAGCAATTCATAGACAGTATAAAACAGAAAAACATTTCCACCTCCAACGGCAGGTTTCAGGCCCACATGGATGTGGAACTTGTAAATGACGGGCCGGTGACGCTGCTGCTCGATTCCAGTAAACTCTTTTAATTATGAGATTAACATGACCTACACTCCCGGCTCCTCCTATTCCGGATTCACCCTGAAACAGCATCAATTCTTAAAAGAAATCAAAGCGGATGTGTATCTTTTTGAACACGATATACTGGGATGCCCGCTACTGGCCATCAAGAACAGCGACAGCAACAAAACCTTTTCCGTTGCCTTTAACACCATCCCCACTGATTCCACAGGTGTTGCCCATATCCTGGAGCACTCGGTGCTCATGGGCTCGCAGAAATATCCTGTAAAGGATGTGTTTGGTGAAATTAACAAGGGCGGGCTCATGACTTTTTTAAATGCCATGACCGGTTCAGACGTCACCTATTACCCCTTTGCCACACGAAACCTGAAAGAGTACTTCAACATCATGGATGTATATATGGATGTGGTGTTGAATCCACTCCTGGCACAATCCACCTTTGAGCAGGAAGGATGGCATTATCACCAGGAGAGCAAGGATACTCCCCTGCAGTATCAGGGCGTGGTTTATAATGAAATGAAGGGAGCATTCTCCGATCCCATCCGTCTCATCTTTCATCACATCTTCGGCGGACTCATGCCCGGCTCCACCTATGCCCATGAATCCGGTGGAGATCCACAGAATATCCCGGACCTCTCCTACGAGGAATTCTGCGCCTTTCACAAAACACATTATCATCCATCCAATGCCACCTTTTTTATCTATGGTGATGCTGAGTTGGATGTTGAACTTGCTTACCTCCAGGATAATTTTCTCTCCCGTTTCCCTGAAAAAGAGACACGGGCGGAAGTACTCCAGGGAAGCGACATAGAAAAAATTACGTACATAGAAGACAGTTACGCCGTGGACTCGCAGGATATGGCTGAGAAGACCTTCCTGGCAGTGGCAAGCAGTGTTTCAACTGTGCTTAACCGCGAGGAGAATGCAGCCTTCCAGATCATCGCCAACATTCTCTACAATTCAGATGCATCACCTCTGAAAAACGCAATTATTACCAGTGGATTGTGCAAGGACTTTGGTGGTTTTTATCTCTCCACGTCGAGCTTCAAGACCATGATGGTCAGCTATCTTGTGGGAAGTGATCCTGAAAAACGGGACGATTTTCTTGCCCTTTATAAAAAGACTCTCGCGCAAATGGCAAGTGATGGACTTGGCCATGAACTGATCCTGTCTGAGCTGAATAAATATGAATTTGGTGTGAGGGAAGAAAGCTGTAAAGCTCAGCGCGGCCTTGATCTTGTGGGCAAGGCACTGCCGGCATTCAAATATGGCACCGACCCCTATGATTCCCTGCAGATCGAGGAACTGTTTGCCACCATCCGCGACAAGGCCCTGACTAAAAAGTACTTTGAAGAACTGATCAGCAAATACCTGCTGGATAACCCTGCAACTGTGGTTGTCACCCTCCAACCAGACCCGGAAAAACAGGCAAGAGACCTGGCAAAGGAAGCAGCCCGTCTGCAGGAATACAAAAACGGCCTTGATCAGGCAAGCCATGAAAAACTCATTGCCAGGACCCTGGAACTGATGGAAGACCAGCAGCAGGCTAACAGTGTGGAAACCCTCTCACTGCTGCCCCAGCTGACACTGGACGACCTGGATCAGGATATTGATTTTCACCAGGTGGAGGCCACCGATATTGCAGGGTGTGAATTTCTTATCAGTGAACTCGCCACCGACCACATCTCCTATATTGATGTGGGTTTTGATATCTCTTCGCTGCCATCCCGCTACCTGCCCTGGCTTGATCTTTTTGGAACCATTGTCACAGAAATCGGTACTTCCAAAATGGATTACATGCATTTTGCCCGTGAAACCGGGATCAGCACCGGAGGCTTTTCCCATACCTTTCAGTGCCATGTAAAAAAAGATGCGCTTGGTGACTTTCGGCCCATACTCTGGTTCCAGATGAGATGTTTACCCGAATATCAGGAACGGGCAGTGCGTCTTTTAAGTGATGTTTTTTCTGATGTTTCGCTAAACGACCGGGTGCATATCCAGGAAATTGTCGCCCGCGAATTTGCCTGGAATGAACACTCAGCGCAGAGTGAAGGCTACAATCTTGCCACATCACTTGCCTTTGCCCAGCTCAGTAAAGCCGGAGCGTGCAATGAAATGGTCTCAGGGGTTACCGCTTATCGCAGTACAAAAGAGCTCGCTCACAACTACCCTGAGCATGAAACAAACTTTCTTGCAGGGCTGCAGGAAATGGCGGATATCATCTTCAACCGTAATAATCTGATCTTCTCCATCACTGCAGATGAACGGGAAGTAGCCTCCTTCAAAGATCTTGGCAAAAGCCTGATTGCAGCCCTTCCTGACAGTGTGCTGCCCATACAGGAATGGATCACTCCGGACCTACCCGCTCATGAGGCACTGATCACCTCGGCTGAGGTTGTTTACGCCGTGCAGAGCGGGAATCTTCTTCCACAGGGAAAAGGATATAACGGGCATTTTGAAGTACTCAAGACATACCTCTCCCGCGACTATCTCTGGAATACAGTGCGGCAGATGGGAGGCGCCTACGGCTGTTTCATCCAGTTCAGTCATATCAGCGGTAACTTTGCGGTCATCAGTTACCGTGATCCGCAGGTACGCAAAACCTATGACAGTTATGAAGCCATGTCACAGGTGATCAGAGATCTTGAACTTCCCAAAGAAGTTCTGCAGCAGCTTATTATCGGCACTTACGGCAACTTCACCCCGCTCCAGGCCTCTGCTGCCCGTGGCATAACTGCCCGCAATGAGTATCTCAATGGAATCACCGCTGAGCACAAACATCAACGTCTCCGGGAAATTATTAATACTTCAGTTAAAGATATGCGTGTCTTCGCTGATGCCTTTGCTGGCATGCAGAATGACAGCCACAGGATGATCATTGGCAACAGGGCTAAAATTGAGGCGGATGGTGACCTGTTCGATAAAGTGGGTGAACTCTAAGCAACCGGATGGAAAAATGAGCACAAGAAAATTTGATCAGGCCGCAGCAGGCTGGGACGGAAAATCGCGCAGAGTTGAAGTTGCAAGCAAGATAAGTGCTGCAATCGCCAACCTGCCCCTGCATAAAAAAATAAATGGTATGGAATATGGCTGCGGCACCGGCCTGGTTGGCCTGGCACTTGCTCCGACACTGGGCCACCTGACAGTCATTGATACTTCCCAGGGTATGCTTGATGTGGTTCGGGAAAAAATTGAATCGCAGAATATCAGTAATGTCACTGCGCAATGTTGTGATCTCCTGCGTGATAATTACACACAGAAGCATGATCTCATCTTTTCTGCCATGACCCTGCACCATATCAAGGATACCCAAGGATTACTCCAGCGTTTTACCGCACTGCTTAACCCGGGAGGATATCTGGCGCTGGCCGACCTTGTCACCGAAGACGGATCTTTCCATGGTCCGGATGCAGAGGGTATCATGCATCATGGATTTGATCCTCACAAACTGGCAGACCTCCTTACTGATTCAGGCATGACAGATATCAAAAGCGAAATAATCCACTCCATTGACAAAGAAGAAAACAACAAAGAGTACCCGGTATTCCTGCTCACCGGTCGCAAGGCCTGAAAATGAAAAAAGTACTGGTTCTTTACTATTCCCAGAGCGGACAGCTCAAATCTGTCATGGACGAAATCGTTGCTCCACTCTCGCGTTGCGATAATGTGCAGTGTGATTACCTGAAAATTGAACCGGAAACAGTCTATCCGTATCCGTGGCCGTTTTATGCCTTTTTCAATGTTTTCCCGGAAGCTGTCTATCTTGACGGCTGCCCTGTCAAGCCGCTAGAGGCAGAGGAGGATTACGACCTGATCATCCTGGGATACACATCCTGGTTTCTCTCGCCTTCCATCCCGATAACCGGTTTTCTGCAAAGCGGGCAGGCCGAAAAACTGTTTAAAAACAAGCCTGTGGTAACTGTGATTGCCTGCCGTGACATGTGGCTGATGGCCCAGGAAAAGATGAAAAAACTGCTCGCTGGTCTTGGAGCGCATCTCGTGGACAATGTGGTGCTCACAGACCAGGGAAAATCACTCTATACCTTTGTGACCACACCGCGCTGGATGCTCACCGGAAAGAAAGATGCCTTCTGGTTCTTTCCCCGGGCAGGAGTTCACAAAGAAGAAATTTCCGCCTCTTCCCGTTTTGGTGAAAGGCTCTGTAATGCGTTGCAACATGATGAAGAACGCAGTAACCTGCCACTCCTGAAAAATATGGGAGCGGTCAATGTAAACGGAAAGCTCATTGCCACGGAACATATTGCCCATCGCAGCTTTCTGATCTGGTCGAAACTTATAAAAAAAGCAGGTCCCCAGTACTCAAAGGGCCGCAATGTTGTTATTACAATTTATGCATTCTTTTTATTAACTCTGGTCCTCACTGTTGTTCCCTTGAACATGCTGATCCGAAAACTGATATCACCATTTAGAAAAAAAGCCCTGGACAAAGCTGTACGTTACTACGAACAGCCCTCCGGCAGATAACATAAAAATCACGCATGCCTCAACACGTCTACATCAATGATATCAGTGCATTTCTGCCCAACAAACCGGTTTCAAATGATGACATGGAATCACTCCTGCTGCAAGCTGGTTCCCGGCCTTCACGAGTGAGAAAACTGATTCTGCGCAGCAACAAAATAACCTCCCGCCACTATGCCATTGATCCGGAAACAGGTCTTGCCACCCACAACAATGCCCAGCTGACAGCTGAAGCCATACGAAAACTCGGGCAACAGGGACACGACCTTGACTCAATTGAAATTCTGGCCTGCGGCACAACCCTGCCGGATCAGCTCATTCCCAACCACGCCCTGATGGTGCATGGCGAGCTGAAACTTCCGCCATGCGAAGTGGTCGCCACAGCCGGTGTCTGCCTTTCCGGCACCATGTCTCTCAAATATGTTTACATGTCAATTCTTTCAGGACTGGCCGTAAGCGGTGTGGCAACCGGTTCTGAAAATGTGTCGTCCATTATGCGGGCACACCTGTTTACCGATGAGCTGGAATCGCCGGACAGACAACTTGCGAAAACCCCTGAAATCGCCTTTGAAAAAGATTTTCTACGCTGGATGCTGAGTGATGGGGCAGGAGCTGTCTGGTTAAGTGATACGCCCAATAATGACAACGACAAAATTTCTCTTCGCATTGACTGGATTTACCAGAGATCCTATGCCGGAGAACTTGATGCCTGTATGTACGCAGGCGCCGAAAAACAGCAGGATGGGACGCTTCGGGGCTGGCGTGAATATCTGCCCCGGGAATGGCTTGAGCAGTCAATCTTCTCCATCAAACAGGATGTAAAGCTGCTAAACGATAAGATCATTGAATACACGGTTACACGGCCGTTGCAGGAGCTCACGCAGCAGAAAAAAATAAAGCCGGATGAAATCGACTGGTTCCTGCCCCACTACTCATCTGACTTTTTTCGTGATAAAGTGGATGCCGGCATGCGCCTGGCAGGATGCGAAATCCCTCAGGATAAATGGTTCAGCAACCTGGCCACAAAGGGAAACACCGGCTCAGCATCCATCTACATTATTCTGGAAGAACTCCTCCATTCCGGCCGTCTTCAAAAAGGCGAGCGGCTTCTTTGCTATATCCCTGAAAGCGGGAGATTTTCCACAGCATTTATGCATTTTACGGTGGTGTAAATGGATAAAAAAAACGTCCCCCAGGACAATGTCTCCACCTATGCCAATAATAAAAAAGCGATGTATGCCACGGACAGCGCAGGGAACTACAATGTTGTTGCCTCAAGCGGCTGGAAGATTGAGGAAGAAGCGACCATGCAGGCGGTTCATGAGCTTGAACGAATGGCTCGCGATGCCTATTCCCGTGTAAAACACGGTGAAAAATCCCCCTTGTTTTTTCACATGTATAACTGCCGGATGGATCTGCAGGTGCTGTCCGAATCAACCGGATTCTTCAAATGGCGAATAAAACGTCATTTCAAACCCTCTATTTTCAGAAAGCTCTCAGACAAGATACTTGAGCATTACGGAGATACTCTTGGTCTCAGCAGAGAGGAACTCTGCACACTACCGGAACAGGACATGGACAAAGACAATGGATAGGCAAAAGGCATTTCAGCATAAGCATTTTGCCCATTGCGAAAGTGGTGTCATGTCCCTCATGATGACCCACCATGGCCTGCCACTTTCAGAAGCCATGGTTTTCGGGCTCTCCAGCGCCTTAATGTTTGCCTACATCCCCTTTGTAAAGCTTGGGGGAATGCCGCTCATTGCCTATCGTAGCCGTCCCAAAAGCATTATCCGGGGTCTGCAGAAAAATCTTGGTATCAAGATGCAGATGCACACCTTTTCCAACCCGCGAAAAGGCATGGAAAAACTGGATACTCTTCTGCAGCAAGGAAAAATTGTCGGTGCCCAGAGTTCGGTATTCTGGCTCCCCTACTTCCCACCTGAAATGCGATTCCATTTCAACGCCCACAACCTGATTATATATGGAAAAGAGGAGGATCAATACCTGATCAGCGATCCGGTATTTGAATCAAGCCAGCGCTGCCCGGCAAAGGATCTTGAGAAAGCACGTTTTGTAAGGGGCATGATGGCACCCAAAGGGTTGCTTTACTATCCGCGCCACGTTCCCCGGCATATTAATTATAAAAACATTCTTCCTGTGGTAATCCGTAAGAATGCCAAAGCCATGCTGAAAACACCCGTGCCCATTGCCGGAATCCGGGGTATTCGTGCCCTTGCAAAGAGTATTGCAAAGCTCAGCACAAAAAATCCGCGCTGGGCAAAGCTATTCTTAGGCCATATCGTGAGGATGCAGGAGGAAATCGGTACGGGCGGGGCCGGTTTTCGTTTTATTTACGCATCATTTCTCCAGGAATCTGCTGCCATACTTGACAATCAGGACCTTGAAGACGCGTCCCGAATGATGACAGCCGCAGGTGATCAATGGCGGGAATTTGCCCTGATGGCCGTAAAAGGAATACGCAGAAAAAGAGGTGAAGCAATTGATTTTACTGATCTTCAGGAAAAGTTAAATAGTGTGGCTGATGCAGAGGCGGAAGTATACCATACTCTCCTGGATACAAAACCGGCTTAAATGATACGGATCAAGAACCTCAGCAAACGTTACGATGCACTAGTTGCCATCAGGCAACTCAGCATGAACATTGACAAGGGAGTAATCTTTGGTCTGCTTGGGCCCAATGGAGCCGGCAAAACGACACTGATCTCCATCCTCAATGGTTTAACCGATTTCCAGGAAGGTGAAATTGAAATTTTTGGGCTTCCGCTTACAAAAAACCTCAAACAGATACGCAAACGCTCCGCCTTTGTTCCCCAGTCACTTGCCCTGTATGAAAATCTAAGTGTCATTGAGAACCTTCGTTTTTTCGCAGGCATTCAATCAATCACCGGAAGACCACTGCAGAACAATCTCGACTACGCAGTTTCCGTCAACCAGCTGCAGCCCCTGCTTGAACAGAAAGCCGCCACACTCTCCGGCGGCCAGAAAAGACGGCTCAACATTGCAATCGGCCTCCTGAACAACCCTGAAATTCTCTATTTTGATGAGCCGACCATTGGAATTGACCCGGAATCGCGCAATGAAATTCTCACGACCATCCGCTCATTCAAAGAAGACAATAAGACAGTTATCTATACGTCCCATTACATGGATGAGATAGAAAAAATCTGTGACCAGGCAGCCATCCTCAACCATGGAGAAATCATCCGGCAGGGAGATCTGCGGACTATGCTCCAGGAGACGCACGATCACTCCGCAATCATTGAGCTTGCCCGCTCCGAACACTTGCTTCCGGAGAATCTTACCGAAAAAGTGGAAGGCCTCAAAATCATTGACACCAACAATCTGATACTGGAAGGGCAAAACAGCA